>NZ_LIWQ01000004.1:0-119660 GCF_012978795.1 Campylobacter sp. RM16188
GCAAAAAAGACATCGTTAGATGGTTACGCAATAAAAACAAACGAAAAAGGTGTGCCGGTGCTGCTTATAAACAAAGATAATCCCGTTGAGATATTTGTATTATGAGCAAAAAAAAGGAAATGGTATTGCAAAGAGTAGAAATTTATAATAAAATTTTTAAAACATCAAAGGAGAATTAAATGAAATTAACAAAATTTTCATTCACTTTTTTATTGGCATTAAGCTTTTTAGGCTTAAATCTAAATGCTAAAGACAGCTATGATTATACGACTGATATGGCGATAGCAAATAGCATTATCAATCCTAAAATTTTGGAAGATGATATTAAAAGCTTGCAAAAAAAATGTGCAACCGAAAATAATGAGGACTATTGTTTAGCAGCAGAGAGAAATAAAGTCATCTTAAATAAAGGCGATTTTGAGAAATTTTATACAAAGACTGTGCCTGAGTATTGCTATAAAAAGAAAGTGATGGGTGCTTGCAAAATCATAGCTACCGACTTGATAGCTGCAAAATTATATAGAGAAAAAGATGAGCATTATGTTATAAAAGCAGCTAAAGAGATTATAGCCGATAAAGAGGCTACTAATATGCTTAAATTTGGTTGCGAGAAATTAAGCGACAAGGGACAATGCACTTATCTATCTTTGATGTATGCCGAACTAGGCGATATGGACAATGCTAAAAAATACGGTGCATTAAAGAAAAAGGCGACTAAAGGTCATAGAGAATTCGATGTGCCGGCAGTCAAAGGCTATGACTCTGGCAATCACTATTATATCTACAGAGAAAAGATGTATGGTAGCGGAAAATGAAACTTTCTCTACCCCTGATAATATCGGCTCTTATAGTATCGGCTGCTTTAGCGGCTGATACCTCTTTTAAAGAGAGCGTCTATCTTGAAGCTAAAATGCTCGATGAAAAATTTAACATAGACAAAGATATTATCTTGGCTTACGCAAAGACGGAAACGGATTTCCAGCCCTATGTTATAGCTATTAAGACTAAAACCCCCGATTTTACTCATTGGGTATTTCAACAAGTGGGCTATAAAGCAAAAAAGAGTAAAAATTTACCCTATGTCAGTGTTTTTCCGGCTGATGTTAAAAGTGCGGAATTTTTATATGATTTTATGATAATGAATAAAAAGGCGTTAGAAATAATCGACTATGATTTTGGACTAATGCAACTTAATACAAGAACGATTGCGGGTTACGGAATAGACCAAGAAGGAGAAAAGGAGTTATATCTGGACTATAAAAAGAATATGCTTTATGGCGCAGATATAATTCGTGGCTGCTACAATATGCTTAAAGCCAAAACGGGCTTAGAGAATATTATAGAGTGTTACAACAGAGGAGTAAGCATAAGACATTTAAACAACAGTCCAAGAACTTATTTGGATAAATTTGCAAAAAACTATAAAAACATAAAAGGATTACAATAATGAAAAAACTTCTACTTACAACCATTTCATCGGCAATTCTTGGTTTGTCGTTCGCTGCTGAACAACCTGCATTAAAAGACCTTACGGATATGCAAAATTTCTACTATGAAAAAGGCTACAATGATGCCTCAGAGAAATTTTACAAGAGTGGGTATGAGCAAGCGGTTTTTGACCTAGTAAAAGCTATGCAAAAGTATAGAACCGTTATCGACAGCTATGAGGCTGGTAAATACTATATGCTCAACAATAAAATAACATTCCCTAGAGTTTATAGAACAAGAGATGCCAACGGAAACTATATCATCCAAATAGATGCGCCAGAGGTAAAGGAAAAGCTGTCATTGGAAGATATTTTCATTCTGCCTGAACTTGAAAGCAATACACAAAAAAGCTACAACAATTCTTTTGGCTCAAATTTTAACAACCCGGATATAAGCAACCCTGTATATAGTGCTTCTGCAAATACTATATACCCGGTCAATGACAATGTAATAGGAAACACATCCCCTATAAGCATCACAAGAGAATTTGGAGTGTCTTTCCCAAAGACGGAGAGAATAAAAAGAATTCTTGACGTGGCGAAGATTAAGTATGCAGAGATGCCGAGTGAATACAAGGCTTACTTTAACAATAAAAACGATTTTAATACGTTTTGCAAGAACGCTTCAGGAGATATCCAATGCTCAAATCTATTTCAAAAATAAGCATAGTAGCTTGCCTTCTTAGCGCAAACCTTTCCGCTTTTGGCGGTCTTGGCGATATTGGGGGCAAAATAGGCTCTTCAATTAATATCGGTGATGTATTAAACGGAATAACAAATTTTGATTTTAATACCATCAATAAAATTATTAAGAATCAAAAAACAGGTCAAAGCTTCAAATTTGGCAATAATTTTTTATATGGGCAATGTCAAGTTCCAGACCTTAGCGATTTCGGCTTCGATGGCATTAGCGGTATTTGTGGCGGCACAGCTAAAATTTTAACAAAGGGTGCTAATAAAATTCTTGACATATTACGAGATGGTGTAGATTTAGGCGTTTGCACGGTCGGTGTAGATATGGGAAGCGTATGCGAAGACAACTTCTTAACAAATTTTTGTAAAAATATTGACGGGGCTACTCAAGAAATAGCGGCTAAAGCCGGTGAAGAGTTCTCTAAAATGCAAGAGAAAGCCAAACAAGAAATCAAGAAAAAAGTAAAGGAAAAAATACAAGACCCGGCAAATGAAATTTTAACTCAAGCCGATAAATATTTTCCTATGATTGGCGGGGACGTTCATCAAAAAAAGGACAAATCAAGTAGCTCGTCTAATAAGTGTATGGATGTAAAAAGGGGCTTAAGCGACCAAAAGAATATCTATGGCGAAAAGATTTCTGATACTATGGATGCTTTCTCAGTCGTTTATTCAAACTTTATTGACAAAGATAGCGGCTCAAGCAGCGCAGCGGTTGAAGTTATAGCCGATTGTTTAAAACAATTTCCTATCAAAGAATTTGCTGATTTTAAAAATAATGCCCAAGCCAAAGAGAAATTAAAATTTTATTATGATATTTGTTCTCCGGCAAATCAAGAGCGACCTTCTCAGTCTGAAATTTTTGAAAATAGAATTAAAACGGCAAGACAACTTTCAAAAACGACTTCACCTAGTTTTGCTAAATCTACAACAGTCGGAAGCGAAATCACCAAAGATTTAGTTTCTGGAGCGACAGGATGCTTTGATAAAAAAACGCTAGCAGAAGCCTTAGAGTGCCAACAAATATATTTTACTAATACAAAAAATGGCAAAAGTGGCATTAGCACAGCAAAAGCTTTAGAATCTAACTATATAAAAACAGCGGAAGAAGCTTCGGCTTTGACATTAAGTGCGATAGAGTCAATCTATAAAGATGAGATAGTAGATACTTCTCAAGAAGCACTTAAACAACTTCCTCCGAACAAAAGAGGTTATTTCTTAGCTCAAGCCAAAAAGCAAGATATGCAAGCTGCTCTGTTTTACTCTTATATGAATAAAATTACAGAAGCCAAAAAAGAGCTTGCAAGAATTTCTTTTGCAAAAATCAAAGAGTGTGCAGTGCCTTTCTATTCTACCGCAGTTTTAAATGAGATTGGCGAGATGGTTAAGGATGCCAAAAAAGAAGCTCAAGATGTTGTTAATCAAATTCTTGGTGGCTAATATAAGGTAAGAAAATGAAAAAAGTCCTTTTAGCTTTTATTTTTAGCATCCCTTTCTTTGCACAATCGGCTCTGGGAAGTTGCAATATCGTAAGCTACAACTCAGGGCTGACTTGCGCTCAGGTTCAAGCTGCATTATCGGCTGCGATAGCGCAATCAGAAGCGCAATTTAAGCAGCTGCGAAGACAAAACATAGAAGAAACAACAAGGACGCTATCTAATAAAATGGAGCAGTATAGCAAGCTTACAGGCGTTATATATACCATTAATCAAGCAATAACAACTCTCAGGACAAACGCCCTTTTTTTAAGAGAACAAATTGTCCATTACGGAAAAAAAGAGCTTGAGATTGAGAAGGTTCAAGCCGATAGTGAAAAACTAGAAGCAACGATTGATATTTTAAACGCAGAGCTTAAGCTACTACAAGACAGAAAGTAATGCTATGCAGGTAAGAATCACGAATTTAGTAAATTTTTTCATTCAACAATCCTTTGACGGAACAATCGTCAATGATGGTTTTGATTTGACTACAATTCGTGGCGCAGTATTAAACAAGTATGACAGCAATCTTGTAGCTCACCTGCAAAAAACCAGATTTTCCGATGACGCTATATACCCGGCTTTGTTGCTTTGTTTTTATAAAGCTCTTGAAGCAGTCCAGGACATTAAAAAATGTATTGACGAAAAAGCAACCAGCGGCGTTAAATCTAACTTTTCTAACGACAGAGAAAGCCTATATCTATTCTTAGTTAAATTTAGACCTTTTTATCTGTTTTATGTAATTTACAATAAAGTAATTAGGCAAGAGCCAAAATCTAAATTTGGTGATGACAAAAACAAACAGGATGCGTCTGATTTCTTTGAAACTCATTTCGGCTTTATGTTAGAAATTGGAGAGCTATACGATAAAAACATTGTGGCTATGGCTAGTTTTTTCAAAGACGAAAGAAGAGAGGAAAAATCCGGCTGGACGCTAAATTTATTAAAAAATGCGGATTCAAAAATCGTTGAATTTTATATAAAATTTGTAAGTGTTAAATGGGGGCTTCTTTTAGAGAAGGCTGAGAATATAATTAAAAAAGCGTATCTCAAATACGAAAAGGACAAAACCGCAAATATCATAGAAAGCATTACTGATTTTTATGCTAAATTTAAAGTTTTGATGATTTCGGACAGGGCTTCCATCGATGAAAATATTAAAGAAATGATGAAATTAACGCACAAAGAAAATGCCTACAATGCAAATTTTATGTATCTTATGCCCTATTTCATCAGTGGCAAAAACGGATATTACTCATCTCCTGAAATAAGGCACGGGCTAAACGAAACCTGCTTTGTCTATATCAAATCAACGGCTGATTTTGAAAACGGGCAGCATCTAAGCCAAAATAACGGTATTTTGTCTAACCTCTTTGATGTAACTATCATAGATTTTTTCAATAAAAAAATCGCCAGCGATATGGGTATGGAAAGCTTTGCAAGAGAGCTTTTTAGGCAAAATACTATTATAGACTTTTTTATACTATTTCTTGAAAATACGACAGTTTCGCTTGGTGAAAAAGAGCAGAAAATTTTTACGGCTATTTACAATGCCGGGTTTAATACCAAGATGTTTGAAATTCCTACCTCTTATGCCTACTCGGACAGGATTATTTATGAATTTCTGGCAACTCAATATCTTATTGGGCTTATTAATCGTAATGCCGGTGAGCTTGGAAAAACGCTTATGCGCATAAGAAAGACTATGGAAGAGTATGCGAAAGAAGGCAGATTGCAAGATATTGGTATTAAAGCATTTGCCGATGCTATGGTAAATGGATTCATTTCTGACTTACAGAGAGGCTTTTTTCCTATCAATTATGAATATATGTTAGGTGAAACAAGCAATAAATTTGATGCGAAGAAAGTAAGTTATGTTGAAAACATATCAAGAGTTATTAAAAGATTAACAGAAGTAATTAATGAACAATTTGGAGTGGAAAGATGGGACAATACGCCAAAAAAGTAAAAAAATATATGAACGAGCTTCAAGCTGATTACTCAGCCGGCTTTATCAACTATTCTCGCGTAGAAAATAATTATATGCCTCCTGAAGAAGCCTTTGAGCTAATACCTCATAAGAGCTTAACACCTTTCAATAAGGCATTATCGCCTATAAAAGAAACCGAGCTGCCTTTAAACAAAAAAAATGCTCTACTTTTCTTATCGCAAAATAGGCTTATAACACCTTCTCAAGCAGTAAATTATGCTGAAACGCTTGATGAATATTTTGACAACGACTTAAATTTTATCAATGAGAATAAAAAACTTGAACTTGACAGGCTTTTTGCTCTGATGACAAAATTTTTGTCTGCGAAGCTTAAAACTCAAGAGCTTAAAACTCAAGAGAACGAGATAAAGAGCCGTTACTCTAAAATTTATGACAGCTCAAGACAAATCAATGTAGGGTTTTATGCTGTAAAATCTATGACGTTTTTCCCGAACATAGATGGACAAAGCAAGAAAAAACGTTCTCCGCTAGAAGTGCGAGATAGCTTTTGGTATAAAAAATATCAAGAGAAAAAAAGGCTAGAAAACGAAGAAGCTCTTATTGAGCGTTTTGAATATCTTGAGGAATGCCTGCTTGATTTCAGAGAAAAGATAGCGCAAGGCAAGGAAGATATACTAGCTAAACAACATCATATAAGGCAACTTGCCGATGAAACGGCACAAACACTAAGCAAATACAAAACAAAGGAACAATAATATGAAAATTCAAGACAAAATTGATTTTTACGACAAAATAAAAAACTTTTTTAAAATGAATTGGTGGCTTGTGTGGCTATCTAATATAGCCATTTGTGCTTTTGTTTTTTTCGCAACTCAGAAGATGTCAGCAGAAAATCAAGCAATAAAATCTTTACTTGAACAAGAAGTTAAAGGTGTTGTTTTTGTTGGGCAAAACGGTCAAGTAGCCTTTAGCGAAAAGGCGAGAATAGACGCGTCAAGCGATTCAAAATTTAAGAGCGCAATCAAAAACAATCTAGTCGATTATGTTATTACTGATGCTTCAAGAGTTACAAAGAACTACACTGTTAAGATTAGAACTCCTGATGATATTTTTGATAACTATTTGCCGCTTAAGGAATTTGGTGAAAACTTTATAGCTTTAGGAAATGAGAAATATCCTAATGCGTTCGGTTTTTATAAAACGCTCCTTGCCGGTTTATCTCAAGCAATAGAAAGAGATACTTTACCAGACCAAATTTTGCCTGTTGATTCTACTATTTCAACTTACACTTGGGACGACCAAACACAGACGTTTTCGATAGTTGTCAATGTCTTTGTAAATAGCTATGTATATAACTCTATGACAAACACATTTGATAAAAAGGATGGAACTGTTCAAATCAGGGCTAAGGGCTTCTTTGATTTGATGAACGGCTCTATTATCAATCCGCTTGGAATTAAATATTTTGAGGTTGGAATTACAAATGCAAGTAAGTAAAATTTTAACAGCCGGGTTATTGAGCGGAACTTTTGTTATCTCTGCTCAAGCCTGCTTTCCCTGCCCTCCGAAAGTTTGCTGTCCTATTTGTATCAGCCAAGATGGCGGCGGCTCTCAAACCGGGCATAGCAAATTTGTTGCTATGCTCCAGCAAAAAACTATGGATATTAGAAGAATTATAGAAAAAACCATCAAAGAGCAAGACAAAATCAATAAGCTTCAAGGGGTTAAGCTTGTTGATTCTGCTGCTATGCAAAGAAAATATGAGCTGATGGTCTTTCAGTTAAACAAGCAAAACTATGAGCTTGAGAAAACAACGAATTTAAAGTGCATTAATATTGATGCAGAAATTAACAAGCTCAATGCCAAAATAATGGAGAGTGAAATTTTGGTAATGAGTTTAAAGAAATAATATGTTTGTTAAGCCCCGAAATAGCTACGGGGCTATCTTTCTACCACTTACTTATATTTCCTGACATTGTAGAGCATTTTCCGTGAATTTCGTCTGCTTTTATATTGCCGCTTGACGTTTCTGCGTTTCCTTTTATCGTTTTAGCTTTTATATTGCCGCTCGCTGTTCTTGCATCCCTACAATCGCCACTTATCAAAATACTACCGAAAGTCGTTGTTACATTCCCGGCATTTCCGTCTATTTCAATTTTGATACCACCTGAACTATTTGCTGATGATGAGCCTATGGTGTTTTGATAGTTGTTGTTGCCTATCTGGTTATTTCCGCCACTGATGCAAATATTTCCATTCCCAATAACTATGTCTGAGCTTCTGCCCTTAAAATCAAATTCTAAGTCTTCGTCATCCTTAAGTTCCATTACTTGCTTGCCATTTATAAAAATCTTCACTGTTTCTCCTTTAAATAATGTTTTTAATAGCGTATTTTACTCTTTTGTTCGCAATCTGTATATAATCCGGGTTAATCTCACAGCCGATAAAATTTCTGTTCAACTCTTTACAGGCTACTGCCGTTGTGCCGCTACCCATAGCAAAATCCAAAACTATATCATCCTTTTGCGAATAGGTTAGGACAAGATATTTTATAAGCTCTAACGGCTTTTGAGTAGGATGCAAGAATTCTTCCTTCCTGCCTCTGTTTCCCTTGCTAAAAGTATTATTGTCTAAAATGCTTTTAGGGTAATATAGGTCGTTCTCTTTGGGTTTTCGCTCAAGGCTAGTTCTGTTAAACTGCTCCATAGGCTTTTTTAAGCCAAAACCCTTACTTTTCATCTCGCCCTGCGTCATTATTGGGTAATAATTGTGTTTGTTAAAAACCATAATGTTTTCGTGTATTTTCATAGGCATTACTTTAGCGTTAAGAGGATTGCCCCCTATTCTCTTATTCCAAATCCACTCATATTTAAAATTTTTAATATTGCTGCATATTAGCTGACTTGAAAATGGCTGACTTCCAAATAGCACTATTGCAGCATTTTTCTTGACAATACGATTGAGTTCTGCCCACATTAGCTCGAATGGAATTGCCTTATCCCACTTACAATTTGTTGTGCCGTAAGGCGGGTCTGTAATTACAGCATCTATTGAATTGCCCGGGAGCGATTTCATAAATTCTATGCAATCGCTCTGGTAAATTTTATTTATTTCCATTTTCTTTTTTCTCAATAACTCTTACGTTCCAATGATTGCTCCATTTTCTCTCTTCTTCTCTTTTAATTTGATTATAAAAAGAGTCTGTATCAGGACAATACTGACCATTGCTTTTTAGTTTTAGTATGTAATCATATCCCGGCTCTCTATCAAAATTTTGGTCGATACACTCATCGTATTGCTTGATTGCTTTTTCTCTTAGCTCTTTTTCATACTGATTGACATATTGCTCCTCAGTGTTTGGATAATAACCAAACCATAATAACTTATAGGCTGTCGCAAAAAATACGGCAGAGAATAAGGAGTGTAAAAACCATCTTTTAAACCACATATCTGTATATATGTTTCCAAAGCCGCCAAACAGACGCTTTAATTGACTTTCTAAGCCATCTCTTGTTAGCCTATATAGAACTAAATATCCTCCGGCTGCTCTTGCTCCCGTAAAGACACAAGAGTAAAAGACGATAGTTCCTATCATCTCATCTAATCTCCATCGGATATATCTTTTATACCCATCTATGCTTTGTATGATTACGCTTCTTGCAGTTGCATCGTCATAAATAGTATAGCTCCATTCCAAATTTACTCTTGGGCTATTCGTTGTTATATCAATTATAGGCGCAAATATGCTCTTGGCATCAGATATTAGCTGATAGTCTATGTAGTCTTTTAGCATTATGTGCTTAACTATCAAGGTTATAATCTTGTAAGCTCCAAGAACATATAAAATTCCTATAAACGGCGTTACCTTAAAGTCAAACACTCTTTTTAAAAATAAAAACGGAAGAAATACAGGCTGTTTGCACGCTTTTTCGGCTTGTTCCATATCTTGCGGAAATACGGAAAACATTACAAAAAATGATTTTACGATGAAGGCTGCAATAACTATATACATACCTATATCGAAGAAATCTTGATAGTTATGTCTGATTGTAGTCCAATAAGCAAAGAGGATGCCTACTATTAAAAGCATAGCAGCTGCCAAAACCAGAGCTATGCTTATCGTATAGGCGTTTCCTCTTACCGTAAGTATAACAACGGCAAGCAGCGGCGCACCGACCATCAAGAAAAAAGTATGATTGACATAAAAATAGATTCCGTAATAGACCAAGATAAAGACAAAAAACGGATTACTAAAATATACGAAATTTAGGACTTTATTTAACCCTTGCCCCCAAGCTAAAGGAGCTAAGATGGCTAAATTTTCATTTGCTTCATCCGCTGTTTTTGTGCCATAAAGTCCATTCGCCGCAATTTTTTCAACAAAAAAATAAGTGAGCTTGCCTAAAAGCTGAACAAAGAGCAGATATACAATAGTTGCGCTTTGGACTATCCAATAGCCTATTTTAAACAACCAAAACAGACCCATTCTAAATTTAAAGGCAAATGTCTTTCTTGGGTCGGTTATTATCTCAGGTATTTTGTTGGACAACTCTTTTTCCATTTTTTATCCTTTAAAGCTTCTCAATAAGCTCTTTATTCATCTCTTTTAGTTTTTCTTTCAAAATATCTTGAATTTCATCACTTTTATTAAGCTTTTTTGCAAAATCTAAGATATTTGATAAAAGTATTAAGTTTTCAGAGCTAAGAGGTATAGCATTAGCACCTTTTATAATAAATTCGTTGATAACTTTTGAAAAATCATCTTTACTTAGTAAAAACAGGTCATTTTTAACTTTTTCAACTTCTTTTAACGCTTCTTGCGTAACTTCTACTTTTTTTAATGCCATTTTTAATCCTTTTATGAGATTTTTAAAATTTATTAGAATTTTATACCAACTTTTTATAAAATGCAATATGTTTTTAAAAAAAATAGACACAAAAAATAATCTGTAAAAAAATATTACATACTAAGCAAGCAAAATAAGAGCTTTTGGCGAAATCAGCTTACCAAATTATCGATATTTTTATATTACATACTATTTAGTATGTAATATAAATCTAAAATTTATGCCAAAATTTTAAAAAAATGGCATTTTCTTGAATGAGATGCTTTGTAGATTTTTTGAAAAATAGTAAAAAAATAGTAAAAAATGTATTTTTATGGAAGTTTTTATCAAAAAATACATAAAAATTATAAAAATACTTCAATAAAGCAATTTTTAACTGAAAAATATAATTTTAAAGTTATTTTTAAGCAAATTTACTTTTTTGTGAATATTTTTGTCTATGTTGCTTTTTTCTATTTTTTCTAATAAAATTCAGGATAATAAAATATAATATGCTTAATACTATTTCAAGAAAGCGTTGAGATAAATTTTATATAAAAAGGATAAAAATGAAACCGCAACATACGGCTATGGCAATAATGATTTTAGCCGCATCTGCTTTTATTTCGTGTATGATTGAAACTAAGTCTATTTTTGATAATGTTATTTTTGGCAACAGAGTCTTAGATGCGGAATCGTTGATTGCTATATCAATGCTTGTTTTAATGCTCTTGATTTTTATGCTTGTATTTATTAATTTCCTCATCCTAATCCCTAAAAAAGACAAGCTGCTTAAACCACTTTTTATGAAATTATTGTCTGAGGATGAATTTACATATTTATACTCTTTAAATATATTTGATAGGAAAATAAGATATTATACTGACATTCCAAGAATCAATATTAATGATTGTAATTTTTTAGAAGCATTGGAAGATAGGGCTGCTTTTATTAAAAGGGATTTTTTGAGCATAAAAAATAGAGAATCAAGACTTGAAAAATTAAAAAACAAAATATTGGGCTGATATAATAACTTCAAAACAGTATTTTTTTATATTTCAATCATAAGCTAAATTCAAAAACAAATTTCCCATATAAAAATTCTACACTGTCTAGTTTTTTGCAGATAATAAAATTGTAAAAAACAATATAAAATAATAACTCTTTGGTAGGATAATAATATTGCTTTTTATCCTACTTCTAGCTATAATAGTTTTGATAGATTAAAGGAGATTGCATAAAATGGTTTTAAGGACTAATGAAAATAGTGGGGCAACAAAAATAAGTATCACACTCGATTCTTATTTGAAAAATGAGGTTGATAATATCTCAGCTGAGCTAGGAAAGACCAGAAGTGGTCTAATTTCCGATGCAGTCGAGTATTATCTTGATTTTTTAGATATGACAATAGCCAAAAGGAGGCTAAATGATACTTCAGATGAAGTTATATCAGCCAAAGAGATGGAGAATTTCGTAAATGGAATGGACTCTAAACTATAAAAGCAGTGTTAAAAAAGATTTTAATAAAATAGGCTATATAGAAGCCCAGAAGATTATTAGCTCATTAAATAGTTTTATTGAGAACTTTTCTGAAGAACAAGAGAAAATCCTTCTAAAAAAAGAAACTATTAAGAAATTAAAAGGCGATATGGAAGGATGTTATAGACTAAGACTTAGAACATATAGAGTTATCTATAAAAAGAATTTAAATGAGCTAATAATCTTGGTTGTAAGAGTGGGGCATAGAAAGGACGTTTATGAGTAATCAAACAGAAATGACTTGGCTTAACGAATTAGAGAAAGAGCAAAAAGCAATTAAACAGGCTAGTGCAAATTTAGATAATCTACTAACATCTTTATTTAGCGAAATAAAATCTCTCATTAAAGTAAATTTCCAGTTTTCAAAGCTCGTAAAACCAAATTGTGCAATAGATTACAAACACTATTTGCTTTTCTCAACTAATAAAGCATTGAAGCGAAGCAAGCATATCAGTTCGATTGATTTTAATTTTGGCGAATTTAATATCAGATTATTTTATAATAAAAATAGAGGCGAAATAGATATGGCTAAATGGGCAGAAAAACAAATAAACGGCTTACTTAATGCAAGGCATTAAGTGGCAATATTATTAGTTAAATATCCTTTTTAATAAATATATGATAGAATACGCTAATTGAAAACATTTATCATAAAGGAGATAAAAATGAAAAAGTTAATTACTAAATTGACTTTAGCTACATTAGTTCTTTGTGGTTACGCTCTAGCGTCTGACAATCTTCTAACTTCCGCCACCAACGGTTATGTAAGTCCGGACAAAGCCGTAGAATCTCAGCTTAACGATACTGAGATGAAAAATATAGTCGGAGGGGACTATATTTATAGAGATACAAATATAGCTTGGGGAGCAGCTCAAGTTATTGGTAAGATTACCGAAAGCTATGATGGTGATAGTTATTGGCTAGTTGGAGAGAAGTATGGAAAAGATTGGGAAAGCGGCTATAAGATATTTTTAGCTTATAGACACGGCGACAGTTTGCCGGGATTTAAGCATACTGAAAAAGGCTATGTTTATAATGTTAAACCAGTGCCGATAACAAGCAGAGAACTCTCGATGCTCTCTTACAAATATGTTAGAAATGTTAAAGAACGCCTAGAAGGATTAGTTCCCGGATATTTAAGATAATCTGGAACGTATTTTGCTTAAACCTTTTTAAGCTAATTAGAAAGGTTTAAGCTATGATAACTTCAAATTTAAACTACTCTCGTCAAATTTTAACTGCGCAGAACTCGGCTATATCTCCATTAAATTCAGTAGCGACCAAATCTACTGATTTAAATTTCGATTCCGCACTAGCAGCCAAAGAGAACAGCTCAAGCATTTATACTAATTTTACAAAATTTGGCTTTAAGGCTGACGATAAAGGATTTCTTGAACCTGATTTTAATCAAGCGGCAGGCATACCAAAGGCTGTTAAAATTCACGTAAAGACACTTGAACAAATAAGCCAATATGCTAATAAAACAAATTCGGGATATAGTCCCGTTGAAGCTATCTCAAAAGCTTGGAATTTCTTTAGCAAGCTTGTTAGGAATCCCGATTACTTAAGCGGAGAGAAGCTACTTGGTATAGCCGATTTAAAGACTATGCCAATGTCATATAATTCAACGGGTTCAATACTAGGAGATTTAATAGATGTGCAATATACACCAGAAGAACATTTATTAGCTTGCAAAGAGAACGATATAACGGGACTAACGCAAGGAGAGTTAGATAACGGATATACGGCTGTAAATTTTGCCGGCTTACCGTCTTACTCTGATTCAAATACGGATTTACGTTCGATTAAAAAGATAAAAGACGATAATAAGACGACTATGGGCGATGCTTTCGGCGATGAACCAAGCCATCAAGTATCAATAGCTCAGATGTTCGCTCACTTTATTAGAACGGATACTTTTGAGTGGGATTATGACGGAAATAGAACCCAAAGAGTTAAAGCATATTATGATTTCTTAAAGAGCGGTAAGAGTATTCAAGACTTTTTAGGAGCAGATAGATTAGCAAATCTAAGAGCCGAATATACTAAAGAGGTTAGTTTGGAGAATATGGACTTAGCCAATAAGATGTTTGATGAGCTTTTAGAGAGTTTAAACAAATCAAACAGAGAGTTTTACCAAAAACATCAAGCTTTAATAGACAACTATGACTTCACCAAGACATTTGAGAAAAAAGCTAAAGTAGAATTTCCGATAGGTAGAAGCTTAAATTTAAACATATAAAATTTAAATAATGTATAATACTATATTAAATTTTCACAAAAAGGATTTTAAAATTGAAGAAGATATTTCTAGCGGCTATTTTTTTATTCATACAATCCTTGTTGGCATCGGACGCTATAACTCTTGACTCTATCTTTCAAAACCAAAAAGGATTAAGAAGTATTACCTCTCTTAGAACATTATCTAGCGATAACTCTTACGCTTTTGATATATATCCTAATGTATCTATAAACAATGAAGGAAGGTTTTGGAGAGATGTAAAAATATTGTCGTTGCAACAGACTTTTTTATATGACTTTACACAAAATTTCGATGCTTTGATAGCTATAAATGGTAGCAAAAAGCGCAGAGAGTATTTTAGCATCCCGGACTTATATGCACACGATGATTCAACAGACCTTGATTCTGTTTGGGTGGGAGGAACTTATGCGTTTGATACAATAGGGCTTTTTAAACCTTATTTAACACTTCAAGTAGCAGCTTTAAAGAAAAATAGATACTTGGGAGTAAGTAAGAATTCCTCTTTAAAATCATTCTCAGCCAAAGCTAGCTTTAGGAATTTCTCCGACCCTGTAATATCCTCTATATATTTTGGCTCAACAATTAATCTGGATGAAACTATTGGAGGCTATAAAATTAACAATGGCAATACATTCTCCGCAGGATTTGATTTTTCGATTATATTAAATCCAAAATTTTCGCTTGAATTAGGATTTGCACAAATTTATCAAACAAAAACAAAAATAAATAACAAAAGAGGGTCTGAAACATCTATGATTTCAAACGTGGATATAGGGGCTACATACTCGCTTAGCACCAAAACATCTCTATCGGTATCAGGGTCGATTGGTGGCACTTCTAAGTCCCCAGACTCTTCATTGACTATTTCGTTGTGGCAAAAATTCTAATTTTTTTGTTTTTTATCTCTTGTCTAACGGCGCAAGATGAAGCATTTAAAGTAAAGTCTTTCAAAGAAATAAGAACCAAAGATACTATTTTGCAAGGATATGAAGAATCTTGCGGTGCATCCGCATTAGCGACTATTATGAATTTTTACGGGAACAGCTATACGGAAGAAGATATTATAGATGCTATTAGAAAGACCGATATGCTAAATTTCAATGAGATGGCAAATATTGCTAGAAGAATGAATTTTGAAGCCGGCGGATTTAAAATAGATAAGGATATTTTCAATAATCTTGAAATCCCCGTAATAGCTAGAGTAGATAACAGAGAGAACTATGCTCATTTTGTTGTAGTTCAAAATCACAATGGGGATTTTGTAAGCGTATTTGACCCGAATTCGGGCTATTATATCCAATCAAAAAAAGATTTTTTTGATTTATGGGTCGAGGAAGACAACGGTTATATTTTAATTGTGAAACCGGTAAAATCCGATAAGCTTCCAAATATTAACCTTAATATCCCAAACAGAAATTTATTTATCAAGTAAAGTTTATTGAAGGCATATTATTATTTAAAATAAATTATTAATCAAAACTTTATATTTGTATTGCTATAATCCTAAAATATAGCGGTTAGGGCAGTAACCTTCCATTATAAGGTCTTTGGCAACCCCCTAACATTTTATAAGCTCAAGCGATTATAAAAAATCGACTTGAGCTTCTCTTAAATTTAAAAATATATTGGTATTACGGTTTAAATCTTGGACGGCAGGAAGTATTATTTTCATTAGTATTCTGCAAATTTTCTTTGATTTCTAAAATATTATGTATCATTTTCTTGTTTTTAATAATATTTTCTAGTTCGTTTTGAGTAGTGCATTCTAAAATTTTATTTACTAAATCTTGGCTATAAATATCTTTCTTGCTAGAAAATAAATCAATCAATTCACCGTTAAAATCTCTTATGAAAATTTCTAGCTTATCGGCTAGTTTGCTCTGTAAAACTTCATCTATATTTTGTGCTATTTTAGAAATAACCAAATCGTGATGTGCTTTTGGTGTATGCCTTTTAAATTTTATAGCCTTTTCGTATCTCTCTACACAACTAGCCCAACTTAATTCTTGGCTTGTAAGCAAAATATTAACGCTAGTTTGATAGTTATTTTCTTTTAATAGTTTTAACGTTTTTATAGGAGTTGTAGCCGTTCTAAAAGTGCCTTCAACAACTAAATTAAAACGATTTTTTATCGCTCTTTTTAGCATATATTCTGTTGCTTCTGCTATAAAATTCGATGTTTTATCCTGTGAAGTTTTATCGTTTTGAATTTGAAATTCGTGATAATGAGGATGATATTTTCTAAACTCGTCCGCATTAATAACTAAAATATTGTAACTGCTAGCATCTTGTATTTTTTCAGTAAGTTTAGATTTACCTGCGCCGGGCTGTCCTCCCAATACATAGCCGATAGGATTTAGCTGCGTTGTGATATTGCTATCAATAGTTTTATGCCAAATCCATTCTAGCAGCTCATTCATACTATTTTTCTCTTGCTTTTTCGATTTTTTCAATAAATTTTAAAGTTCCTTTAAAATCAATAAGCTCTTCGCTTGTTCTATATAGAAAATTTCGTAGTTTTTTACATTTTTTTATTGTTTCTTCATCCTCTATTTTGCAAATCGCCATCACGTAAGCGTTCTCTTCTATCAAAATATCTTTTTCTGCGATAGTTGCCATATTAGCTTTCCTCTTTTTAGGCTTTATTGCTTTTAGCCTCTTTGTTTTTATATTTGATTATATCAAGAGCTTGCTTTATGTAAGGTTCATATTTTTAAACCAATTCTTCATTGAGCTCAACGAAGGGCATCATAATCCTTAGCTCAAAGGCTTGGTAGCTTAATATTCCATTTGTTACCACTATAAAAATTTATAAAACCCAAATAAATCTTCTTGCTCTCTATTACATAAAATAAGCTTTGCCGATACAAAAAAATTTACTGCAAATTTTATAATTACTGCCTTGCTCTCTGGTTATTGCTTAGAAATCAACCCATATCTTGATTGCTAATCTCACTCTGCTTTTGCCATTATTTGACTAAATTGTATGCCTTTAAACTGAATTTCGCCTAAAGGCTCATAGCCTTGTGTGATTGCATAGTTGATATAAAATTCTAGCCCTTTTATTGTGGGGCAAGAAAAAGAT
Organism: Campylobacter sp. RM16188; assembly: GCF_012978795.1. Classification (NCBI taxonomy): domain Bacteria; kingdom Pseudomonadati; phylum Campylobacterota; class Epsilonproteobacteria; order Campylobacterales; family Campylobacteraceae; genus Campylobacter; species Campylobacter sp. RM16188. The sequence continues at coordinate 17,323 of NZ_LIWQ01000004.1, forward strand.
ATGTATTGTTTGCCTTCTGAGATTTTTTGTTTGGCAAATTTTTCAAGCTCATCTCTCTTGTCTATATTTTTATCGCCAAAATCAATCTCGGAGTCCTTTTCAAGCACTTGCACGTAATAGTCTTTTAAAACGCTTAGTCCTCCGGCAAGAGAATAGCCGTCTTTTATTAAATCATTAACTGCATTTTCAAGCTTACTTAGGTGGTAGTCATATAGTATTTTTATCATTTTTCAGCCTCTTTCTTTTTGTATTTAATTATACTGAGAACATCTTTGAGGTAAGGCTCATATTTTTTAACTAATTCTTCATTTAGCTCAAGCAAATCGAATAATTTAAACGATATTTTTGCATCCGACAATATCTTTTTAGCAGGAATTTCTCCGGACAAAAGGGTATCATAGTCTTTGGCTGAAAGGCTTAGTAGTTTGATATGCCATTTATTGCTACTATAAAATTTATAAAGTCCAAATAAGTCCTCTTGTTCCCTATGCTCCATAAAATAATCTTCGCCGATACAAAAATCTACTACAAATTTTTTATAAGTATCGCCTCGCTCTTTGGCTATTATTTTTGTATGTCTTTGTTCGTCATTGCTTTCTATTATAAAAAAGGCTTCATACTGCTCAGAATTCTCTATAAGTTGTTTTATGCTGCAATTAATAGTGTCCATCTTAAACGGAGCAACATTATCATCAAAGAAATACTCAAGACAAACATTAAATTTCTTAGCAAATTTTTCTAAAAATTTAAAATCTGGCGCAGAGCTGCCCTCAAGATAACTTTCAAGTTCATCAAAGCCGTTAAGTTCTAATTCTCTGGCTGCTTTCATCACATTTAAATCAAGAGCATCCAAGATGTTTTGTATTTTGTTTGCAACTTCTTTTCTGGTTTTACTCATTCTTTACTCCTTGTTTTTAAAATTTAAAATATTATATCATACTTTATATAATAATAATAGTAATATTATAAATAATATATACTTTATATGATATTATGATATAATCGCTTTAAAACAAATAGAAAGGTCTGCAATGAACAAAAGTAGAGAGTATTATCTCTCTTTGCCATACGAAATAACCATTAAAACAAACTCCGAAAAAACATCTTTTAAGGCTAACTACAAAGAATATCCTAAAGTTAAAGGGGTAGGGCATAGTGAGATAGAAGCCATAAAGGATTTAAAGAGTGTTTTTGCAAATTTTGTCGATAAATGCTTGCAAGACAAAATTTTAATAAAAGAGCCAAAGGCTGAAGAGGAAAAAGAGCGAATAAGCATATTAATACGCAAAAGCACAATTAAGAAAATCAAAGGCAAAACAAACAACAGGTCTGCTTGGCTTGACAAAGCTGCTGCCTATATAATAGAAAACAACATAGAGCTTTAGGAGCAAGATATGAAGCTAATTACCGGGACACTTGACGATGATATTTTAAGATGGCAAAAGGTATTTATATCAAACTTAGAAGGGTTAAATTTTTCAAAAAACACAATCTCAACTTATAGGCAGCAAATAAACACTTTTTATGATTACTGCGTTGAAATCGCAGATAGTGTTACCCTAAAAAATATCAAGCAGATGCACTTATCCGGGTTTTTTGCGTGGCTTGAGAATACGCTAAAGCCCAAAAATGCTACTAAAGCAGGGTATGCAAGAACACTAAGAAGCTTTTTTAAATTTATCTCAAAAAACAACGATGACTTGGCTGATTTTGACTATCTGTTTGACGGCTTTAAACTGAAGTTGAAAAAGGGCGAAAAAAAGAAAGTAAATTTTATGGATTCCTCTGAAAGAGAAAGAATTTTAGCTTTTTTAGAAGACAAAATAATAAAAAAGGGTAATTTTTCAAGTTATAGAAACTCTTTACTTACAAAGCTTTTGCTACTTGCTGGGCTAAGAGTATCAGAAGCATTAGAACTAAAACTATCTGACTTTTCTCTTGGCAAAGACGGCTTTTATGAGATTGAAATAATTGCTAAAGGTGGCGAAGCACAAACAGCATATATAGAAGAGTATGCCATCAAGGAAGAGATTGAATATATTAGAAAATTTATAAATTTCGATGATGATATATTCGTAAGCAGCCGCAATATAAAACTCAAAAGGCAAAATGTAAATTCAATGCTAAATAGCGTTTATAAAAAATGCCACATTAATAAGACAGGCTGCCACATACTTAGGCACTCTTTAGCTATGAATATGCTTGAAAAAAACACTAGCTTAGGGGTAATCCAAAAAGTCTTAAGACACAAAAGAATAGAAACTACTATGGTATATGCGGATGCAACACCAGAGATGGTAAAAGAGGCTTTGAAAATTAATAATTAAACGGCAAGGTTTTAACCCTTACCGTTCCAAGAAAGGTAACATCATAAATTTTTGTTAAAGGAGCAATTTGTCCGGAGGCAAAAAGAGGTAGGCATATAGCCTACCCAACAAAACAAATCTCGTCCCGAAAAGGACTTGTTTATTATAACACAAAAATTTTATTTATAAAATACAATATTTTTAGTTGGCTCTTTTTTTACTCTTTTAACTCAACATACCCAAAAAACTAAACATAGAAGCTCCGTCTGCGGAACTCTTTGCCGCATCTATCCTCTCTTTTAGTTCATTTAGGTCGTTGCTGCTAATGCCCGCTGAGATGCCGCCTATTTCTGCACAAAATTCTAAATATTTGTCTATTCTAAAATTTTCAAAAGAGATATAAGAAATTAACATTAAACCCTTTGGAGTTAGAGCAAAATAATCATCCTCATCCGCTTTTCGCAAAGACAAATCGACCCTTGAAACTAAATTTGACTTAACTAAAAAATTAAGACATAGCAATATGTTCTTCTCTATGTTGTCGTTGTGAATATTGTATTCTTTGTTATCAAAAGAGGAAAATTCCTTATCTATCTTTTTAAAATAGATGTCTTTAATATCATCTAAAAAGCCTTTGTCAATTTTTAAGATTTTCTCTTTATAAAACTGACTGAGCAAAACTTGCAAAATATCCTCTTCAGCTATTTTAAAAAACATATCAATTCCTTTAAAAAAAGTTATTGTATTTTACTACTTTTTAAAAAAATATCAATAGAGAATAACTATTATTCATTACAAATAAATCTTTTATTTTTGTATAAAAAAAGACACTCCCTTGTCCTTGTGAATATTTTGCTTTTTGAGGTAATTGTTTGTGCGCAGTTAAATCTATTTTACCTCTTAAGTTATTATTTTTTAATATGGGATGCCCTTATTTTTTGGTAAGGGCATAAGACAAAAATATTAAAAAAGGAGGTATATGCTACCTTTAATGGCACAGCAAATTATATCATATTATCTTTTTAGAACTTGAATTTGGACAAATCAATAGAAGGCGGCTTTGGAAGAGGTCGGTCATCTTCATTCTCAAAATTTATTGCTAAATTTTGCTTCATTTGAACGCTCTCTTTCCTAGCTGTCGCAGGCTTATCTTTCCAAAAATCTTGATTCACAAAAATATCTTCGCTCGGACTTGTGTTATTGATATAAAAATATCTAGCCATATTTTTACCGCCAGAGCTTTCATAAAAAGCAAGTTTATACTTCGCTCTGGTCGCTGCCGTGTGTAAGGTATATACTTCTGCTTTGGATATGCTAGGGTTCTTGTTTTTTATTAAATAGTCATCACCCAAAATCACGGTCGCATACTCTTTCCCTTTAGACTGATGAACATTGGTAATTATGACACTAGCCGAATTCTTTGCTCTTGAGTGCAAATATTTCGCCAAAAAAGTTTCATTATAGTCTGCTAGATAGCTGCAATCCGGGCTGCTCTTTAGTATTTCGACTATCTTTTCGTTTTTTATCGCATCACCAATGCTTAAAAATTCCCAATCAAAATCAGAATTTTGCCTTTGAGCTTCACACTTAATCTTATGCTTTATAGTTTCGTTTTCTATTACGGCAAAGATGTTTTTCTTGTAAATGTCTTTCATCCCTTTTTTGATTTCCGGGTCAAGAACTATATCTTTTGGAGTAAATTTGCTTTTGGGATAATCTTTTTCTATAAGCTCTGTAACTTTGTTCCTTATTCTATCTAGCAGGTCTATGCAACCGCTGTTTGTCCTAAAAATAATAGCCGTATTCTTTTTGTTTTTTGCCTTTGTATCTACTTGCTTGTCAAAATTTTCTATTAAAAACCTTGCTAATGCTGTATCGTCTAGGGCTTCTGGCTGAATCTCGTCATTAATATTTGGATTGCCTACTAGCCTATCTTTTGGGCGGTAACTCTTTGATATAAGCTCTCCGAATGCTGCTATATTTGAACCGTATCTAAAGCTTTTTGTGAGTGTAAAATCTTTAAAAAATGGATTATCCGGGTTTTCTGCCCTATTTTGGTCTGCCCACTCAAAAATATTATATGAACCATTAAATTCATAGATGGATTGCTTTGGGTCGCCGGTCGCCACAAAATACTTATTCTTAAGCATCTCGTCTTGCTTTGCCATATTCATATACTTATACACCAAATTAAAAATCATCTCATCTGCATCTTGGGCTTCATCAATAGCGATTAAATCATATTTTGCAAATATCTTTTTTAAAAAATCATCGGATTTCATACCAAATTCATAAATTCTTTTGTAATAATAGCTATGTGAAATTTCAACCTTTTTATCCCTTATTCCTTCGTCAAGAGCCTTGTTAATTTCTATTGCAAAAAAAGCTTCAGGGCTTATATTCTTATAATCTGAAAAGGCAAGCAGTCTTTTAAAATTTCTATAAGGCACTAAAGGACTTTGCTCTAAGTCTATGCCAGAGGCTTGAAATGCGGCTGCGGCTTTATCCAAATCACAAATTGTATGCCCGCTCTTTAAATAGCTTCCCAAAAAAAGCTCTACATCATTAAAAATAGCGGACGAATAGGCTTGCATTGCTTTAATTGTAGCCTCTTTGTTTTCGTCAAATTTTATCAAGCCGTGTTTGTATAAATTGTTTGTGAGTATTCTTGAAATTTGGAATATATCCTTTTTGTTCAAAGAGCCTTTTGCATAATTTATCGTTACTTCATCTAGGCTTTGTATTCCTATTCTGTCTTTTAGAGCAATTAACATATTGTCGTTACTTTTTAAAAAAGAGTGATAGGTCATTGCATCGACAATTTCGCCCAAATTTATCTCTTGAGCCAAACTAATCGGTATGTCAATATGTTTGATTATTGATTTAAAATAATCAGCCATAGCCCTATTAAATACCAAATAAAGAGCGTTTTTTCTTCGGGAAAGTCCGTAACTGAAGTCTATGTTATCATTCTCATCTACATAGAAATTTCTCAAACCGTAATCGCTTGTTCCGTAATATGTTTTCAACATTCCTATACAGGTGGTTGTTTTTCCTACGCCACTACCAGCTTCTATGAGGATGCAAGGCTTGGAATTATAAAGCTTATTGACTTCTTGCATAATACCAAGCTGCTCATCGGTAAAGCTCATTTCGCTTCCAGCCATACTATTTCCTTTTTTTTCAAAAAATTATAACAAAAAGCTTAAGAAAAAAATAGAAAAAAAATAAAAAATGCAAATTTTCCTTACTTTTTTATTTTTTTTGATACAATAAAAAGCATAATTTACTATAATATGGCATAGAAAAAACAAATAAAGGGTTTTCCGTGAGTGAGATGAATATTTTTAAAACAAAGAGCGTTTTTTATATGCCTAAAAACACTTCAAACAAAATAATGGATGACTTGAATAGCTTTTTTTCAGGCTCAATAGAGTTTAAAAAAGCGGAATTTAATATTATCTATGATGTAAATAAAGAGTCGTTTTTTTGCAAGGCGGACATAGCCCAAAAAGCTATTGAAGTAGGCAATGTGGAAATAGAGTTTGGCAGTGATAGCGTTCCTGCTCTTGTAAAAAGAGAAAAAAACAACGAAAAACCCCTATCGCTTTTGCTTTCGCCCAGAGAAACGCTTTTTACTATCGAAGAACCATCTCTCAGGCATTACGCGATAAAAATCTTAGATTATCTGAGTGAAAAACACAAAATTTCTGCCGATTTTTGTTATTTTTATCGTGATATTAGCAATATGTATTTCGAGGATGGCTTCCTCTCAACAGCAATAAACCCGAAGATAATAATCAAGGACACAAACACAAATCAAACAGTTAAAGAGGTTGTTTTTAGCGGAAGGCTTGGCGACTTTTTTTTAAAAGATGGGGATTTAAAGTATTTAAACAAAGCAATCGACTTGCAACAAGAACTAAGAATAAAAACAAATCTTTTAAATAGGCTTTTTAGAAACGATTTTGAGCAAGTCTTAAAAGAACAATATGAATTTTTCCGCTCAACAGAAATTCCAAAAGAAAAATACACACACTCTTTTTTCTATGAGATAAAAACCGCAAGTATAGCAGACAAAAAAGGTATAGATGTGGTTCTTAAAGAAAACGCAGCAAAAATCTCTTATTTTAGCAGTATTTTTTCGATGGAAAATCAAAATTTAAAACAATATCTTTTTGAAGATAATATTGTTTCGGCTCTTGATTCAAGATATAAAGCTATGTTTGAGCTTTACAATCTCTATCCAGACAGCTCGCCTACGCTAAGTTCATATATGCAATATTTTAGAAATTATGACAAAGCGATGGTTGCAAGCGAGATGGCTAAAAAAACAGAGCTTGGAATTTTTATTGAAAACATTATGGACTCTCAACAAAATAACGAAATTATGATACCGCAAGGGGTAAATTTTAAAGAGGAAAGCTTTAATGACTTTTTAGTTAATCCTTATGTTATAAAACAAAAACTCTCTATTTTTGCCCCTACGACAGAAGAGATTAAGCTTACCAAATTAAATGATATCGAGCTGGTTACTTCTCAAATAAAACTTGCCGACCATCACAAGCTATATGGTGAATATTCCGCTTGCGCAAAAGACAATAGGGCAAAAATTTATCTTGATATATCAAAAGAATCAATCAGTGATAGCGATGCCAAAAAATTGCTTGAAGATATATCGTTTGGGTATGTAGTAACAAAGATGGATTTTGAAACTAAGTATTCATCAATAAAAATAGATGATGGCAAAAAGCTTATTTTTGTAAGAAATTTAAGCTTTGGAGAGGATGAACCAGCAGACAAGCCTTTTGAAAATTTAAATACTCTTATGGCATCTTGTAAGGAGAGTTTTTTAAGAGAATTTATATCAGGGGCGACAATAAGTTCTAAAAAAGATTTTGAATACATAGTAGAAAACAGCAGCAGAAAAGATAGTGTAATATCATTTCTTAGTAAAAAATCAACAAAGCCAGTTCCGACAATATTGGAAATAGCTGCTGAAACAAAGCCAATAAGCAGTATCCCGACAAGTCATACTGTTACTATCGTAAATCAAAATAAGGCTGGAAATCTTGAAAGAGGTAACACCTCTGAAGAGGCTGAATTAAATAGATTAAGATTAAGAGAGATATATCAAAAAGCAGGCTACAACATAGAAGAGCCTGAAAAAAATCCGCCTATAATAAGCTCCGCCTTTTCATCTGACGGAAGTGAAAAAAGCATTGGCTATCCTCTTAAAATAGATTTAAAAACTCAAAAATCCAAAGAGATATTTTTAGATGTATTGCTATCTGCCACTAAAAATTATGCCGAAAAAGCAAAATTGTCTGATTCTGACAGAATCCTCGTAGAAACTCAAATTAAAAATGTAATAGCCCACGAAGAAACATACTCTGCCGCAATACATACACCCTCTGTTGTAGATAGAGTTGAAGGCTCAAGTCTAAAAATTTTTCCTTTTGAATTTTTTGAAGCTTTGAATAAAGACGGAGAGCTTGTTTCTCACTTTAACATCCCGGCTGCTTATGTGTATGAAGATATGTTAAACAAAAACCTGATTGATATGTCGCCAAACAGGCTTCAAACGCCGCCACTCACAACAGAAAAAGGCTTTGAAATAGTGCAAAAAAACATTGCAAGCTATTCAAATTTTTTAGATTATATCACTCAGAACAAACCATACAATCCTCAAGAGATAGAAAGAAAAATATTACATCCTTTGTATTCGGCATCCAAAATAGCAAAGCTCGAACTGCCCGATGCTCTTAGATTTTTCTTAAGCCCTAAATGCAAAGAAGAGGCTTTAAGCCGTCTTGCCGTTTCGTTAATGAACATCAGCTCTGAATATGTTAATCATCAACTTGGGTATATAAAAATACCGGAGCTTGAAAAAGCGGTTTTTAATAGTAGCTTTAAAAAAATGAGCGTGCCGACACAATCTGATATTAGAACCGTAATACAAAGAATTATAACGGCGAAAAACAACAAAGAGCTGCAAGAGCTATATAAAGATTTACAAAACGTTGCGCCAAGCGATTATTATGAAAAGATTGAAGATAAAATTTTAAATTTTGCAAAAGGTAAAGAAGCAATATCTAAAGCAACTCATAATGTTGCCCTTTCTATGCTGTATAACTACAAAACCAAAACTGTTTCAATAGACGAAATCCAAAAAATAGAGTCAGGAATAAAGCTGCTTGAAGAAAAAGCTAAAGAAGTTTTATTAACAAATCCTGCAAACAAAAATAGCTTTTTGGATGTAGAGTTAAAGAATATAGAGCTTGATGACACCAATAATTGGCTTGAGCAGTCTGTAAATTCTTTAATATCCTCAAGACAGGACGCTACTATTAATGACTTGAAAAGCATAGCCGAAAGCAGCAAAAAAGAGGCTATTAAAAACGGCTTTTCTACCGTTCAAGAAAAGATGTTTAAGGCTAATGGACTAAGAAAGCATCAAGTCCTAGCAATTCTCTCAGCTACGGCAGAGCCGGCAAAAATCATTAATGTAAATTTTGTGCCAAGAGGCGGTAAAACACCGACAACATTTGGTTTGTTTTTAGCTCTTACTGAAGCTGGAAAGCCACAAGGCGAAGGAACATTCTATGTCCAAAACAAAAACTATCTGGATATAGCAAATCAAGCAATCAGGCACTTCCCAGAACATCTATTTGAGATGAATTTTGCTGATATGCCAAAAAAATCAAATATTATTAATGATTCTTTGCAAAAAAAATATATTGATAGAGAAGTTGTTTTTAATATCCCAAGAGTTTTAAAGAAATTTTTGTCTTTACAAAAAAGCTCAAAGAATAAAAAACCTGAATATGTTTTAAATAATAGTTTTGCATCCGATATTCTTAGTATTCAAGATTATGTTAATAAAAACAATAAAGGCAATATAGAAAAGCTATTTAACGATAATATAGACAAAAACCCATTCTATGCCTTATATAAAGATTTCAAAAAACACGAACAAAGCACTAGAGGACTTGGGATAGGGACAGATAACTCTTTTCAGTGGAAGCCCATTGCCACAATGACAATGTATATTAGCAGTATCGCTCAAGAAAACTACTTAAATTCGGCTGACTACGACAAAATAAAATCAGTATTGCTTGATAAATATGATTCCGTCTTAGAAGAATTAAGAAAATCAAGTAACCCATATCTGAGATTGACAATAGAATCAAAAAACAATATGAACAATACTTTGCCGTCTAAAGATGTTATATCTGAATATAGCCAGAAAAATCAGGATAACATTAAAAAAATAGACAATATAAAAATAGATACCTATGGAAAATCTATACAAACAACACCGTCTTTTGTTAGCATAGGTTCAAAAGCCACCAAAGAAGCGCAAGAAGAATTAGCTGAAATAATCGAAGCCAGCAACGCAAGAATAAATTTCATAAAAGACTCATCCCTTGAAAAAGCAGCCAAAGAAGGAAACATAATCTTGATGCCTGATTGGAAAAATAAGCAAGGGCTGTCTGTTCAGAATTATTTGTCAAAAGAATTTGGACGAATAGAATATTTATTAAAAACCGCCTACGAGAAAGAGATACACAGCTTTTTAAGCTCAGGCGGCATTTTATATGAAGAACAACATCTGTTAAATTTATACACCTCTTTTAATAAAAATGTTGCTAACATAGCTCGAAATATCAAAGACGAAATTCAATCGACATCCGGTTTGTCTGAAAGAAATCATAAAGATTTTATTTGCGAAATAAATGATATTTTGATTGATGGTAATAGCTCTAAAGGCTATATGCTACCTGTTGGTGATATTTTGCAAAAATATATCGCATCGACACCTAGCATAGTTAAAAATACTCTTGATATTTATTCACACCAAGTGGAAAATAGCGCAAAACTGCTATCTTTTGCAAACAGAAGTGAGATGGAATCCGCTCTTATAGAAAGATTAAACAACATAACCTCTTCTTTTGCACTTAATTTCAATAAAAACACTTTTATTAAGAGCTACTCAAAATTGTTTTACCCTCAAATTTCAGCAAAAACATCTGCCTACCAAAAAATGAGAACCTCTGATTTTGTTGAAAATGTAAAATTTGGCGCAAAGCCTATGAATATTAAAGAGCTTGAGCTAAGGTATATTCAAAAAGGAAGAACTCTCTTATTGCCGTCTAAAATAAACAATAGGACTAATGAAGGGGCTAAATTTTGTTTTGTTGATTTAGTAGGCGAAGAGCTTAGTCCGATAGAGGGAAGTAAATTTATTGCTACGCCGCTTAACGAATCTGAAATATCTGTTATGCTGAAAAAGAACTCTCAGGGGATTTTTATAACATCAGTCCATATCAAAGACACAGACAAGCCTATAAAATATAACTTAGGAGAAAACGCAAATTTAATTGATTTGGGAAGCACGTTTATTGCCTCAGTCAAAAAACAGGACAAACACCAAATCTCTGCTGTTGATGAAATACACAAAAACATAAACCCTACTACATCTTTGGGTGCTGGTTTAAAGAAAATAGAAGACTGCACAAAAACACTAATTAGTATTACAGGCACGCCCGTTAATACACTTCCTAATATAACATCAATAAGAGAGATTAAAAATGAAACAATCGGATGCTTTTTCTATCTGGCAAGCGTAGTTCCTGAATTTAATCAAATTTTTAAAAATCAAGTTCTAAGTAGATTGGATATAAAACGCAATAAAAAAGAAAAGGAAAGCAGCGGAGTTGATTTTTTTGGAATATGCGCAAAAGAGATACCAAATTTTATAAACCATACAGTGGAATATTTTTTGGCTCATCAGCCAAATTTAAATATTGATATAGATACCGGAAGCATTAAGAAAGAAGATGAAGAAGAGATAAAAAGTCTGCTTGGCAATTTTGACGGCATTGCAAACAAATTAATAAACGGAATCGTTGAAAACGTAAAAGATAATCATAGCGTGGGCGGGGCTATAAAAGAGAGCGACCTTCCTGCGATTGATTTGGCTAGCATAGAATTTTATCGTGATGCTTTGGGTGATGAGGCAGAGAAGGTTTTGCAAGCAAGAAAGCTAATGGACAACGCACAAGTTACCAGCGCAAACATAATAGATAAAAAAACCAGAGAAGATGCCGCTATGACTCTAAAAATGTCTAGCAATATAACCTATGACGTTAAAATAGATAGACCGACCAGCGGCATTAATAATAACATTACAGCATCTTTCTTGATGGCTGCAAAATATTTTTCATTAAATAAAATAAATGCCGTTGAACAGCTAGTCGATAGATGGGCTGATTTATTCTTGGATTCATTCTTGTATAGGGAAAATTTATCAGAGAAAGAAATCAGAGCGGTTAATGAAAATAGAAGAATGCTAAAAAACGCATTAACAAGTATTGGTTTTACTAAGAGCGTTACAGAAATCTTAAACTCTGAAAATAGCGATTCTGCTTCATCTCTAGTTGAAATCACAAAGGATATGATTAAAAACAATGGGGCTTCGACTCTTATAACGGGATATAAAGATGAAAAAATTATAAAAAAACTAGAAGCAAAGATAGAGATTGCCAAAAGCTTAATTATCCCTAACCTTCTTGAATATATCAATGGAACATACGGTGGCTGGGAAGATATTAGAAATCTGCCTACTGACCCGAATGATTTATGCTATATAGACAAAAATACAAATTTTAATATCTTATTTCCTAAAGATTCAGTTCCGCCAAGACATATTGCTGAATTAAGGATAAGACAGGATAAGAGCGGTTATATATCTTTAACAAATACCGCAGCAAAAGATATTGAACTTTACTTTTCTTTGCAGGCTACCTTTGGGGAGAGAGAAATGCAAAGCTTTTTCCCTAATGTTTCAAGTGCTATCATAGGTGATTTTGAACCATACAAAGAGAGAGTTTTGGCGGCTAACACCAAAAACTCGTATTATGCCTTTCATTGTTTGACAAACGAAAGCTTCAACAATGACTTGAAAGACGGCATCAAAAACGGCTATCACTTCCCTATTTTTACAGAACGTGTAGGCTCAAACCTCTTTGCATCTTTAGCCGCATTGGAATTTATGATGCAGCACCAGCAGAAACAAGGGAATTTAGAGTCTAAGTCCATTGTGGTATTGTGCAATAACAATAAAATTGCTAATATTTTAAACCAGATAGACAAAACATTTTTGCGCTTAAACTATAATATAGATTTTAGGACTATAATGGACACGAACGATTTGCAGACTGAAATTAATAAGTTACTTCAAATGGGGGTTTCTCCAAACGTTCTTGTTGCTGCACTAGAGCCTAGCGCGGAAGGATTTTCATTTTTTGGATTTGACCCGCAGGCTAGAATTTTATATCCTGACGGCTCAACAATTCAAAACAACTTCTTGACAACAATTCAATCAGTTTCAAGGGTTGATAATATGCCTTATAGGGATAAGGTCGCTAAGGAATTAGGTATTAAAAATATTCCTTTGCCTGTTGCAATATACAATCAGCTTATCAATATAGGCATAATCAAAGAAACGGCAAAAGAAACCAAGAAGTTGCTTTCAAGCGACAGTATGCACAACGCTTTGAATAAGATTTTTGAAGACGGCAAGATAGACAAGGTTCGTATGGACGGTTGCTTAGACCTGCTAAAATCGACAGGGGCTTTTGTTGATATTAAACCAAACCCGGCATCAGATAGAATTCCGTTCTTGTTTGGTGCTGTTGAAAAAAGTTTTACCCATAGCCCTTTTACAAGCAATATTGAGGCGGAAGTATCAAAAATTGCAGTATTTAAGCTACTAGACAGCAGATATTGCAAAACAAATTCTGCGCCTGAAGTAAAAATAGAAGAAAAGATAGAAGAAACAACAAAAAGGAAGGTATAAATGCTATATTTAAAGATAGAAGATGAATATTTCTTCTCAAAAGAAGGCAAAGATGAACTTTGCTCAAAATACAACACCAAGCAAGAGAATATCTGCTTTGCTAGAGATAAAGAAGTTATATTAAATGCTTTTGAAGACGGCTCAATTTCATATAAAATTTTTATAGCCCCTTACTTGCCCGAACTACTAGACCCTAAATTTAGTGAAATTTTTGATGTCATTAGGGTTGAAAACAAATTCGGTCTTTTGACTAAGCGTCAAAAAGAAGAGGGAATTACACCGATACAGGTATTAAAAGATAAGTTAAAAGCCAATGTTTATAATCCAACAGTTACTTTTGACGACTATATCATAGACAAAGATAGCCAAACTTTTAAGAGTATGATTAGTGCCTTAAGGCTAATTAAAACAAGAACAAATTTTGGCATTACATCTCGTGGCTATTTTCTTACTGGCGTTCCCGGAACAGGTAAAACCTTTTTTGCAAAATGTATTGCCGGCGAGTTAGATAGAAGCCTCATAGAGCTAAATTTAAGCTTTTTTATTAACAGCGATGATACTTTTGGGATGCTAAATAAATTCTTTGACTTCTTTAAATACACAGAAGGAAACTATGTTGTATTAATAGATGAGATAGAAAAAATGTTTAACGATAGCCCTAAAGCAAAACAGGTGCTTGGATATTTGCTAACTGTATTAAACGAATATCAAGATAAAAACAAAAAGAATAAGGCTGATGTCTTATTTATAGCAACAGCAAATAATGTTACGGAATTAGTCAAGAAAAACCCTGAGCTTTTCAGAAAGGGTAGATTTGACCTGAGTATATATCTGACAGCTCCGACAGAGAGCAAGGCGACAGATACTTTCGACCACTATATCAGCAAACATCAAGAGATATTTAAGGCTCAATCTCTGCCTATGGTTTTCTTTATGATAGCTGCCGACCCGGCTCATAAATTTTACAACTTTGCGAAAGAATCAAGGCTAGGAAAAATCATTGACAAGATAAAAGAAGATGCTCAGGCAATGGAAGTTATAAAATCTTATCCTTATATCCTAACTCCAGATAAAAACACAAACGAACAAAAGACAAAACTCTTTGAGCATATCAAAAAAAGCGACTATATGTGCAAGGTTATGGATGGACTTTTGGAGGAGTATAAATTTGAGCTTGATACCAACGAGCTTGTTTGTGTATGTTTTTCTGAGCATAGAGATAAGATGTTGGGGTCAAGAAGCGAATTCCCTTATGTGCCGGCTGAAATTGAGAGTATGATTTCAGAGCTTTTCTCAGAATATTACTTCGGTGAGAGCCAAAATTTTGATTTAAGAAGCTATGTTAGGGCAAATACACCTTTGCAAATTAGTATGTCTGAGGGTATATTGGCTATGAACGGAGCAACCGAGAATTTTACAAAAATGTAAAAGGAAAATCTTATGAAATTTACCAATGACGATATAGTTCAAATCAATCTTGCTGATTATAAGATAGTCGATAAGTTAAAAGACAGAAGATTAGACGGCGATTTTGAGGAGAGTAAAGACTTTAAATCTTTAGTCTTGAGTATCAAAGAAAAGGGTATTTTAGTTCCTTTGATTTTTGCCAAAGTAGATGATGACAAGCTGGAGCTAATATCCGGGCGAAGAAGGTTAAGGGCGATAAATGTCATCAATAATATGGAAGGCGGCACAAAAATTACTACCGTGCCTGCGCAAATAATCAATAGTAATATGCCTTTATATAGCAGATATATAGCAGCCTTTGATGAAAATAGTTTAAGGGCTGAGTTGTCTGATTTTGCTCAAGTAGAAGCTATCTTTTTGGCTATATTTTTGCATTTTAAACAATACACTGAAGAGGAGTTTTTCGCAGATTCTTATACTGATGTAAAAAAGAACAGAGAATTTGACAATTTGTTTCTTTTAATAAAGGAGATGAAAAACAAAAAAGAGAAAAATTTAGATAAGGTAGATGCTGCCATTTTATCCTCTATAAAAACAATATCTCAACAAGCCGGATTGCAATTAAAAGAAGTTATAAATAGTATATTGGCATATAAATTAACACAAGAAGAAAAAATGCTTATAGTTGATTATGGATTATCAACAAAACAGATATATAAGCTAAAAAAAGATGATGAGCTTTCTAAAAAATTTAACAAACTGTGTAAATTATTATTGTTTAGAGCGTTAATTAATTTAAATTTTTATCAAAATGCAAAGGCAATAGCAAAAGATTTTGGATTAAAACTAAGCACATTTTACAAGATTCCAAACATAGATAAGGAATATAACGAAGAGATTATAAAAAGCGATTACGACCAAAAACAAATTTTAAAATTTGGTAATGCCTTGATTGAAAAAGTAGTTGAAATTTTATCGCAAGAGCTTGAGCTTAAACAACAGGCAAAAAAGAACTCAGAAATTAATATTATGCGCAACAAGCTAAATGCGTTTGCGAAAAGCGCATCTAAAGAAAAGCTAGAAGCTTTGATGAAATATATGGAAAAACTTTCAGAAGAATAAAATAAGCAGAGGAAAAATGTTGGAGTTTAAAAATTATTACAGAGAAATCATCGAAGAGTATGAGGAAGAAAGGGCTTTTCTTAGAAATATCATACACTCTAAATCCGGAGAAAATGCAGAATATGACGTTGTGAAAGAGGCTTTGTATTATGCTGCTTTTTTAGACCAAGAAGACTTACTTGAGTCAAAATATGCAGACAAAATAAAAACTTTTAAATATATACATAGCGTTTTAGTCCTTGATACTTTTGAGGAGTATGAGGAATTTGCTAATAACATAGATAAAATATTTAAACAGCTTGATGAAGATGAGATATTTTACTATGAAGAGAAGCCGTCATTTGAAGCTTTAGAAGAATATTATGCCATTAGACCGCTATATGAGTTTATAAATGAGCTTCCAAGAGGAACTGATGAAGAGCTGCTGGATTTAAGCTGGTATGAGCAAGAACAGATAATAGGCAGCGAATTTGACGAATATGAAAAGTGGGCTTTTTCTGTGATTAATAATGCTAATAATAGAGAGTTTAAGGAAATTTTTGAAGAAGCTAATGGCAGCGGAGTGCATTTTGTTTATAGCCAAGACGACAAAGACGGCTCTTATAGAGAGTGCAGATTCTACTCAAGAAGAGATTTAGAAAATTTCACTCAAGGCTTAAGGTATTACAAAAATTATTTTTAACACATAAAGGGATTTAGATGCAGTGTTCAAATATTGTAACTGAGCAACTAGAAGGCAAATATACATTCTCTTTTGATGATGATAGGGCTTACAGCAAAAGAGAGATGGAGCAACAAAACCGCGAGAAATATTTTTTAAGCCTAAAAAGGGACTATGACACTTTGTTCTCAATGCTTGATTTAATATCCATCAATGAATATATCAAAGATAAAAACAGAGCCAAATTTGTCATTGACAATATTGAAGATGAAGAAGAGAAAAAAGCTACGATAGAGTCTTTTGACGAATTTTTCCCGGCTATGCAGAAAGCCTTTCTGAACAAAAAGCAACTATTCGATGATGTTTTTGTTTGTGGGAAACACATTTTTGACTATTCCTATACAGAAGCAACCAACAAGCTTTTTGAGCTTATGCGACAAATGGATGAGATATACTCTCAGCTAGAAAAGAATATGCCCTCTTTCATAGTAGATTTTATGTCATCCCTGTCTGCATCTCTTGAAGCAACCCCTGATGCCTCAATCGCTCAATTTGAACAGCTAATGGAAAACAACTCTGTTTTTGGCTCTGCCGCTCACAATTTAAGCAGAAGTATCTTTGCAGACCTTTTTATGAAAAAAGTTATTCAAAAATTAATAGACACAAAAGATTTAGATTGCCTTGAGGGCTTATATTACGAAAACATAGACCCGGATTGCATAAGCATTATCGCAGAAGTTATGGACGAAGCAGCTCAAGAGCTAAAAGACTCTGAAACGATAAAGAGTGTTCCAAATTTAGACCCACAAATTTATGACGAAGCTTTCAGGATGCTAAAAGAGAAGCTATTTACGAGGCTTGAAAGCCACGATAACATACTTGGCATAGTAGGTAGATATTTGCAGGCTCAAGAAGGGGTTTTGCACGAATTCCACAAAAACTTTTATGAAACTTTTGGCAACATCATCGCCTTACCGATAGCAGACACCTTAAGAAATTGCCTGATTTTGGCAGATAATGACTTAATTGCTTACTGCGATGTCAATAAGATAGATATAAATTTATTGTTAATAGACATTCCTTCAAGGCTAAAAGATGGCTACTATTACAGCCCTAACTACTCTAATGCAATAGAAATGGACAAAAAGGCAAGAGGAGAAGAGTAAGTATGAATATAGATATAGATAAAATAAAGACACCTGCAAAACAAGAAGAAAACAATGAAGAAATAACGTTTGAAATTCCTTCCGAAAATCTTTTCGCAAGCAAATTTGAAGAAGATGGCGAAATAGAAGACTTGACTGACTCTGATATTGTAAATAAAAAAGCTAAAGACGAATTTGCTATAAATTTAGACAATTTTAAAATAAAAATTCCTCAAGCAAATCCGAACGATATGAGTATGAGTGAAGATTTGTCTGTTGATTCTTTAGCTCAAAAAAGTTTTGCGAGTCAGCCCGAAGACGAAGATGACAATAA
This sequence comes from Campylobacter sp. RM16188, assembly GCF_012978795.1. Taxonomy (NCBI): domain Bacteria; kingdom Pseudomonadati; phylum Campylobacterota; class Epsilonproteobacteria; order Campylobacterales; family Campylobacteraceae; genus Campylobacter; species Campylobacter sp. RM16188. The sequence goes on from NZ_LIWQ01000004.1 coordinate 35,162, forward strand.
CGATATAAAAATGTCCGGTTACAGTCTTGATGGATATGGCGGTTCTCTTTTTGACAAAAAAATGGATAACCCAAAAGCAGGCGAAGACGAAAACAAAGAGGAATCCGAGCCGGATTTTAAATCTAGTCAATTTGCTCGCTCAAATAAAGTATCATCTTTTTTTACACTCCAAAAACAGAAACAACTCAAAGAGATAATTGAAACTTCACCACTTTTTAGCCCTGCCGCTAAACAACTTGCAATATGCGGAAGCGCACAGATAGCTATGGCTAATGATTCAAATGGCTCTCAATACTCACAAAACCAAATCGAAAAATGCTTTGAGAAGTATATTTCCGATTCAAAGCAAGCTGTTGATAAGGCAAAAAAAACACTAGATGAAGCAAGCGGCAATATGGTTACTTCGCCATTTTTCTTTTTGGCTTTAGCTATGTATGTTATTACGGACACTTGGGAAAAGACAAAGCAGCTTCATTTCCAAGTTATTGAGCGAAGAGAATTGCGAGAATTAGCTAATTTTACAAATTTAACAGAAACGGAAAAATTTAAAACTATTGAAGGAATAGAAAGAGAGATACAAGGCTATAATGACAACGTTCAAACAGCAGAGCAGTTTATCGATGGAGTTCAAAAAGATATAACGGAAAACTTGGATGAAGCTGCTAAGATTTCTTCAAATAATAAGTATAAAACAGCTCACAGTATGCTAGAAGAAGACTTTTTAAATAAAGAGCTTACTCCCGATGAAATTAAGCATCTTAGCGAAAAAAATAGTCATCTTGAAACTGCTTGGTATGTCCCAAAAGAGGCTGAAGAATTCTTAATCAATACCATCAATAAAGCAGATACCAAAATAGCCAATATAGATTATGGCATTGGGAATCAACACAAATTTTTAGACGATATGATTGGGGAAGACTTGCCAAAAGCAAATGAGCAGTATTTCGCAGCCGCTCTTGAGCGTTTGAAGGCAGAGAGAGAAATCAAAGATACCGACAGAAGGGATTTTGTTGAACGGGCATATTTAATACAGGATGCCTACAATGAAGCCTATGTTGATGCTCTATCAAAACAAGACACTAAATCGGCAATGATTTTTGCCATTAAAAGTCAGATATTGGCTTTACAACAAGAAAAAATCAAAGAATTTGGCGAAAAAATTTTTGAAACTGAAAAAATTGACTTAAGCCAACGAATAAAAGAAATTATGGACGATTTTGGCTTGTCTGAAGATGAACAAAATAAATTTGCCAATGAAATTTCTAGCAGAGCAGAAGCTTTTTTTAATGCCAATAAAGAAACTTTGCAAAAGCAGTCGATTCTGATGGATTTAGAAAAGGGTAAGAAAATAGCTTCAAGGGTAGCTCTGGATATGGAAAAAGAGGCTGCTGTTGCCCTAAAAGATAGGCACGAAATATTTTTAAACAAAAATCTTAAGCAAGCAGATAAGATAGCGGTAGAGCTAACAGACAATCTTTTTTCTATAATTTTTTTACACAAAGAACACATCGATAAGAATTTAGACCTTCTTAAAAAAATGGCATCTGAAAATTTAGAACAAATTACATCTCAAGAAAAGATAAAATCTTCCAATGCTTATATAGCAAAGAAAGTTGTAGAAAAGTTAGAAATTGATGAAGGCAAGAAAAAAGAACTTGAAAGCATATTGAGCGAAGAAATTAATAAATTTCACCAAAAAGTAGCCGATACGGGCGAAATGGATTTTACTGCTTTAACTAAAGACATAAAAGCTGCGATGCAAAAACACAAAGATAAATTTGATGAGGAAGCAGTAGATGGAATATCGCAAAGAGTTGTCGCCAAAATTGATGAAGCTCGGCTAATAAACAAAGAAATAGACTATATATGCAAAGATGCTGATAGAATCAGTGAGTGCCTTAAGTCAATAGATAGTGTTAATTTTTACAATGAAAACATTAGATATTCCGGAAAGAACATAGAAATTTTAGAGGAAAAATTAAGAAAAATTAAAAACAAAAAAAACCTTTTGTTGAAATTCCCTAGCGGTAAAGATTTTGCGACAGCTTTTTTTAGTAAAGGAGCATCAAACAAATTCTATTCAAGGGAAGACAAAGAGAACAAAAACAAAATATTAAATAAGGCATTTAATGACTTGAAAGATGAAAAATTAGCAAACGGAACGCTATCCAAAATAGCACCTGAAGCTTTTTTAAAAGAGCTGTCTGAAAAATTAGATTTGCCGGAAGATGAAAAAAAGATAATTGCTAATTTGACAGTAAAAGATTTAGGATTTGGCAATATTCTTCGGCTTCAGACAAAACTTGATAAATTGCTTGTCGAGGAAAAAATAAACCAAGACCTTGTAGATAATCTAAATAAAACCAAACAAGGTATTTATAAAAAAATTTATGAACTAATCCACAAGGGAGATGCTGATAAGCTTCAAAATATTATTCATTTCTTGCCCGTAGATAAATTTCCTCAAGAACATAAATTTTTAAATTTTCTGAATAAAGGACTTAATAGGCTAGACTATGTTAGCGAAATTACAAAACGCCTACATTTTGACCCGGCTCATTTTACAAAAGTAATGCCCGCTAGACTTATGTTTATGAAGCTACATTTTGGAAAAAATCTTGAATCTAAAAATAGACCGGAATTGAGCGTAATGCAATACAGTCATCAAATAAAAGCAGATAAAGCAGTTGATAAAAAAGACGCTAAATCCGCAATGGACTATTTAGTGTCGGCTTCTACAAATACAAGATATGCCACAAAGGATTTTCTATACATAAAAGACGAAAAAGAAAAAACTCGCTCTTTGGTATTTAGCCAAAAATTTGACACATCCCTTCCGGTAAATGATAATTTTAGAATAATCGGGCTATTGAAAGGGGCTGGATATACTCCTGAACAAATCAAAAAGCTGCCTTTGGACAGATTAGGGTTTGCAAAAAAAATATCGGCTGAAGCTTTGAAGGTTTTAGATACTTCTGCTTCTGAGATGGCAAATGTAAAACATATTATTCAAGGAGGAGTTGGAATCCAGAGTGCTGCCGATTTTGCAAAAATGAGAGCTGATTTAGAGCATATTGCCGGAGATAAAATTAATAATATACTTAACGCAAATGCCCCTATCAAATTTAAATCCCTTGCAAAAATTGCCGGCAACAAGCTTGAAGAAGGTAGAATTTTAACGTCTTTATGGAAGTCTATGTCGCAAGCCTATTCAGGGACAAAAACAATAGCGGGAAATATAGGCGATAATGTTTTCTTACATCTGTCGTCTAATCTCGCTAAAGTTAAGGGTGTAGCAGCTTATACTTCTGCTGAAGGCAAGGAAGCGATACAAAAAGCCGGTAATATAGTAGGTTTTCAAAGGGCAAAAAACTATTCTGATTACATTCATAGCATTTACAAGAAAAAGATAAAAGAAGCTTATGGCTCGCAAGAAAAGCTTGACGATATATTTATCAAAAACGAAGGTGATAAGCCTTCAAACAACAGAAATTTAAAAATAAAGCGATATTAAAAGGCTATTGTTTTAAAAAAAATAGTTGCTATAATAGCTTTCGGACAAGGAGTTAAAAATGATTGCAAAAATTTTTGAAAAGTTTTTCTATCTTATCTTTTTTTTGTTTATTGGTATTCCTGAGTTTATTATAAGCAAGGCAGGGCTTGGAACAAAAGAGGTTGATACATCAAAAAGAGAAGACCTAAGCGTTTTAAACTACTATTATGGCAAGATGGATGCTGGCTTTAAAAGAGCTGACTTCTCAGACGATATTGCTTATGGAATTTGGGTAGCACAGATGGAGTATATCTTAAAACTCATTAAAAACAAAAAATATATTGTTAAAGAAAATGATGACTTCCCATACGAAGCGACTATGGAAACCTCTTATTTAGAATACTTAAGGCGTAAAGAAGAAAATGAAAGAAGTTAAAATTAAGCAGCCAAAAGGCGAAGAAAAATATAACCCTGAAAAAAAATATTACAAGATAGAAGATAGCGATTATATAGTTTTACCATCAGCAAAAGAACGCCCGGACTTATATCCTTTTAATGGCTTTTTTCATATTAACAATATTGAAATAGAGGAAAAGAAGGAAGAAGATACGCTTGAAAACCAAGCTACAAAGGCTATTGAATCAAAAGAAAATTCTACATCCGCCGATAATCTTAAAGAGAGCGAACAAGAGGCTGTGTCCTCTTCTCCGGCTCAAACAAACAACAGCAATATCCCGGATATTAACAACATAGTTGTTTCAAATTTTACAAAGACTCAAGCCTGCGAAGATGAAATTATCCTTGCTGCCGCTAATGAAGACGAAATAAAATCAAGAAAATTTGTCGATGATGATTTTGATGACGGCGACAATCAAGAAAAAGAAGCTCGTTTAAAGACAATTCAAGAGCAAGAGAAAATGTTTTTAGCTCCTTTAGAGGAAGAAGAGCCTCAAGAATTTAATAGCTCTGAAATTCCAAGCGGTGATGAGGATGATTATATCGGCGAGGTTGAAATTTCATCCGCTGTTTCTTTTGCCGAAGAGGACAGAAGCAAAGAGCTTATAGCCGAAAAATTCTCTCAAGAATCCATAGAAGAATACAACGATGGATTTTCTCAAAATTTAGGAGAAAGCCTATTTGAGCCAAAGGGGAGCGATGAGCCTATTAAAATTAACATCTCAAGCGATGCGCAGATAAAAACGGGCATAAATCAAGAAAAAACAGAAGAGATGGAAAAAGCCATCCAAGAGAGCAAAAAGCCCTCTCAGGAAGTGGGTTCTAACTATATAAAAATAGAAGATGAAAAGCTTTATAAGGTTAAAGACGAAATTGAAGATGAAAAACTAAACGAGATACTTGGGCTTGGCAATGAAGAATATTGATTTAAAAAACAAAATAGTTAATGAAATTTTAAATCTTTTAGATGCAAAAGGCGCAATCTTGTGTTCTGTTTTAGTCTATAAAATAAAAGGCAGAATCAAAACTACCGAAAAAGAAATTTTACAAATACTTAATAAATTTAATATGGACAAATGGGTGTATTCAGTTATTCCGGAGCAAATCAAGAAAGATGAAGGAGTCGTTAATAGTATTTCTAATGTCGTCCAATTTTCGCATAGTAGCGAAAAAGGCAGCCAAATATGTGATGCTGCTATTAAAATACTAGAGCGCAATGAATATATGTCTATTAACGAGCTAACTCCAAGAATAAAAGAAGAATTAACAGCTATCAATATTAACGCTAGCGAAAGACTGATTAGAAAAATTCTAGTTGAATACAGCGGCAACAAATGGCACTTTTCGTTTCCATTGGCTACGCCTGAAAAGTTTGTTTCGATTAACCCTCTTGATTTATTAAAAGCAAGAAAAGAGTTGTTGGAAAAATTCTTAAATATTAAAGGCAACAAAGAAAAAGCTCTTGATTTACTAAAAAACTCTTTTGTAGAAAAAGATATGCCCAAAAAGAAACTTACTAAAATATACAAAAAAATTTTAAACGATAATTTAGATGGTTTTGTTTTTACAGACGAAGATGTAAAGCTAATATTTTCAAGCTTATTCGCTGATAGAATAAAATATATCTTTCAAGGTCGAAAGATTTTTCTTTCTTTTGAGCAATAACTTACAAAAAAGACTTACTATATAAAATGTATTTGCAGTTTTATTATATTGAGGCAAATGCAGTTTAAGCATCTAAAAATACGCTACTTTATAACTATATTATATATAAATAAAACATACAAAAAACATTAGCAAATTTTTAATTTTTTTCAAAATTCACTAATATTTTTACACTTTTTTATTTTTACAATAAAACTTGAATAGCTTGACTAGAAAATTCTTAAAAAAATGGATAATGTCTAAAAAATACTTTTCTAGTATAAATCTACCCGAATTGGCTTATAAGATTTCTTTTAAAAATTTGCTTTTTTTGATACAAGTTGTTTTTTAAAGCAAATATAGCAATAATCACGATAAAATCGTAACTTTAGCTGTATTTGTTTATGTTTGCAACTTACAAAAATACTTCACTTTTTTTGTTAAGTTTTTAAAAAGTAGAATGATTTTTGCAGTATTTTTGTTTTAAAGCTTTAATAAATTTGACTAGCAAGAATATAATTGATAGGAATTTAAAAGTGCATAAAAGCTTAAAAGCATTCTAGCACAAATTTGCCCGGATTGATTTTTAAAAATTGCTACAAAAATTTTTCAACCTCGTAAAGCTACGACCTTTTTTTTAAAAATCGCAAAAGGTATTCTAAGAATTTATGTTTTCGGCAGCGAAAAATCAAAAATGACTTTCTAATTCTACTTTTTTCAAAAAAAACAAAAAATCTATGACGACTACTATTGAAATAAAATCTAAAATTTCTAAAAAACAAGCAAAAAATATAAAATCAATAATATTTTTTTAAAAAATATATAAACGCATTAAGTATTTTTTATTAAAATTTTAAAATAAAAAACTACAAAAGGAAAAATAGATGTTTCTTTTTAAAAAATCAAAACAGCTCAATGGCGAACACAAAATCAAAGGAGTTAATTTATCAAGCGAAAAATATCCTGATAGACTTTTCTTTTTTGAAAAGATAGAAAAATTTGACGGGTCTTTCTTTTATGAGGTAAAAATCAGATGGGAAGACGGCGAAGCATACACTGATATAAAAAATAGCAAGAATGAACTTGCACCTGTGCTGGAAGAGTTAAATAAAATAGTAGATAAAATCATTGAGATTAAAAAACAAAAATAAATTTTAATATCCACTTTTTCGTCATAGATTTTTAAATTTAAAATGCAAAAAAGTGGATATTCGTTTTTGACTATCTTTTTTTACAAGTAAAAGACAAACTGTGTATCGGAGCGGTATGTATCAGCTCAAATCTTGAACCGCTTTTTAGAAATTTAGTATAAATTGACATCTCCACTAAATTATCCAAGCTATCAAATGGCTCAAAATTATTATTTTGAAGCATAGAATACAAAATCATTATGTGAGCTTCAAAATTATTTTTTACAATATCCAATCCTCCAAAGACTTTATTATCTACTTTTGAAACAAAAAAGAAATATTGGTCTAATTTTCCACTTTCTTTCTTTTTTGTTTTATATCCTATAAATGGGATATTTTGGTATAAAAAATCTCTTCTTTCTACTATCTTTGAAGAATTTTCAGATTGTCTGCTAGCATACAAATTTAAAAAAATTTTGCCTTCCTGCTCTTTTTCTTTTGCCAAATCAAAATATACTACATTGCTAAAAATACTACTTTTCCTCATTTTAGAAACCGAGATGCCTATTACAATTCCGCTTGGCTTATGTAAAAACAAATGCGACAACAAAAAAACGCTTTTTTTATTCCCGTCTTTCTTTTGGGGGGTTATATTTTTTTCGAGAAACGCTGTTGCATTATCAATGATTTTTTTTGTCTTAGGTAAGACTTCGCCCTGCTCTTCTATGTCATCTACTATTAAAGTTGGAAAGTCTGCCATTTAAATTCCTTTTGTGAATCAATCATATTTAACAGTGCCACTGCCTTTTTTGCTAGGCTTATTAACCGGTTTTTTTACCTCTTTTATTTCCCTTATCTCTTTTGTCGTTTTGACTGAGGTTTCTTCTGTATCTTCATCAACTTCAAGGTCATCATCAGCATATTTTTGCTGCTGCGTTTTAGCCTCATAGTATTCTTGCTCCATATCTTCAATAATTTTTCTAGCTCTTGCCGGGTAAGTAAAAAACATTCCTGCCGTTTCACTATCGGCGGCGAATTTTCTTAGAGCCATACGGACAAATCCTGTTTTATTCTCCAGCAAATCCCATAGCTCTATCTCTTTACCTTGCAAACTAATTGTCTTTAGTGTTTTACTCTTTTTATCTTTCATTTAAAACCTCCTGATTGCTACTCTTGGGTATGTCTGATGTAATATCCTCTAGCATTTGAATACTCATAAGGCTCATCTACAAAATCGACCTCTTCTCTGCCAAAAACTTCAGAGATTTTCTTGCCGCCTAACTCTTTAATCATATATGTTCCGCCGCCGCCAAACAAAATAGTATCAGCTCTTTCAATCAAGCTTCTTTTCTCTTTGCCGCTTATACAGTAAGTTTTTATATCTCTTACATATTTTTCAAGAACCTCTTGGAACATATCTGAGATGTCTATTTTTTTACCATTGTGGTTTAAAATTTTATTTTTTAAAATTATTTTGATTAGCTCTGATGTGCTTCTTTCTATATCATATTCTGCGGCGAGCCTTCCTTGAATTTCTGAAAGCACTCTATTTACTCCAAAATCATTGGCAAAAGAGCTATCTAAAATCATCTTGCCATTCTCTAAACAAATAAAGTCAAAGGTGTTATAACCTATGTCTAATATCAAGACTATATCCGGCATTTCTCTGCCGGATTTATCATTGAAATAATCATATCCGATTCCGCGTCCTTGAGGCAGAACTTCAACATCTAAATTTATTTCCTCACCATTGACGGTAAAACTCTTTAGTTTTTCTGCTAATTCTTTAGCAGAATCGAAATCCTTAATAGATAATCCCGTTGTTAAAGTCAGTCCCTCGTGGTCTATATTTTTGCTTTTGATTGCTTCATATACAAACAACGGGGCATTTTTAATCAGGGTTGCTGCATCAAGTTCTATCTCTATGTCATATCTTATAGCCCTATCTCCGACAAGATATTTTTTGCCTTCATATTCTAAATAATCATCCTCTTTAGTATCTTCTGGCAATTCTCTCACAGCTGTTGGAATTTTATATAAAACCTCTTTGCCGTTAAGCATATAAAACGCTTTTGAGCTACTATATCCTAAATCTAGTGAAAGCGTATTGTTGTCAATAGCTACTGCCTTCTTGCCTTTCGCCATCATTTCTCCTTTGTTTCTGAAAAATATATAAATTATATAATAAAAACAATAAAAAATAAATAAACAAATATATTTTTTAAAGGTAATTAAATAAAAAGCTTATTTAATCTATGTTTATTTAAATAATATTTTATATATTTTAAATAATTTTAAACAAAAAACACTAAAAATTATATATTCTTTATGGTTTTAATATTGAAAAAATGCTATAATTTATTATATATTTCTTTGCGGTTTATAAATAAAATTCAGTGTATTTTATTTATTTTAATAACTTAAATATATAAAATAACTAAGGAAATAAATAAAATGATTGTCTTAGAAAAAGACACAAGATACTATAAAATTGATTGTGTAAATACTCTCTTTGAAGATTTTAGGGTTGAGCGCATATATGGTCGCAAAGCCAACAAGACTCCAACAGGCATAGTCATTAAAAATTTTGACACTCAGGCTGAAGCTCAAAATCACATAGCACAAATTTTAAACTTAAAAACCAAGAGGGGCTACTCTTTGTTGAGCCAAGCAAGTATTTAAAAGCACTAAAGATTTTATATTCTAAAATATAATTTTTTATTTTATTTTAAGTAAATAAATAATATAATATTTCTAGCAAAACAAATCTTTCTTGTATGACAAGATTCAAGATTTAAACTTCAAAATAAAGGATGATGTATGTTGGTGGAAAAAATCAATAAAATGTTTGAAGCTAATGAGCTAATATCAAAATTAAGCAAAGAGGCAGGATGTGAGGCATCTACGCTTGAAAAAACTATTGAGGCTAGTCTATCGAAAGCGGATAGCTTTTTCGCAAAAGAGGGTTTTGACTTAGATTATAACTTTGAAGGTGCTAAAGAAATTTTCTTAAATTTTTATGGCTTTGATAGTGGCTATGGCAAGCGAATATGCTTTTCAGACAATAAGAATAAAATCAGTATAGTAGTCAATTTCGGCTATGCAAAATTTACAGAGCAAAACATAGACAATCTTTTTAATGTGCTACAAGACGTATTTTCAGAGCTTAATTTAAAAAAAGATTAAAAAAGAGCAGTCAAACAACAAAACAAATCTTTCCTAAAGGGATAAAATGCAAAATTTAGACTTTAGAATCTGGGATAAAAGCGAGGGGGTTATGCTACAAGTAAAATCAATCGCTTTTGCCAAAGAATTCAAAAAAGATTTTGTCCGAGCATTATGTCTTGATGAATACGGCTTAGATAAAATTATAGACACCAGAGCTGGCAGTGATATTGACGTTATGGAATGGACAAAAAACACAGACAAAAATAACGTCAAAATATTCAGAAACGACATTCTAAAATTTAAAACAAGATTTGGAAGCGGAACTCATACCGGGCAAGTTGTCTATCACAAAGGAGGTTGCGAATACCTCGTAGAGTGTGAAAGAGAGATTTTCTTTAGATTTTATAATATTGCCGACTATGAGGTTGTTGGCAATATTTATGAGGGAATCAAAGAAATCAGGGAGGTTTGCTGTGTGTAATCCAAAAACTTTTAATGACAACGAAAGAATACAGGTATCGCTTGTATATAGCTACAAAGTTAGTTTAGTAAGTAGAGATAACTCCAAGCTTGCGATATATTTTTATACCGAAGACAAAGTGTCAAATAGCGACATTAAACAAAAGATGTTAGAGCAGTTGTATTATATAACATTTATAAACGATGGTGCTATAAAATTTTACAACATAGACAACTCAAAAGCATACATCTTAAAAACATCAAAAGAAACGCTAGATGAAGTTAAAAGGCTTCTTTTAAACAATAAATGGGTCGCAACAGCAGAGTTGCTTGATTATTTATTCCCTAGAGATAAAAACATTTTTAAAAACAGAAATGAAAATTATAGCATCAGCGAACAAAAGGATAAACAATGCAAAAAGTAATACATCAAAGCCCGAATGTTTTTTACTCTTCTGGCTATTCGCCTAAAATATTAACTCCAGAAGAAAACAAACAGCAGATAAAGAAGATAGATTTTGCCAACAAAAAGCAGGTCTATTTTAACATTGAATATTTTTATTGGGGCAGTCGTGGCAATTTGGTAGTTAATTGCCGTGAGCTTTTAACAGACGAGCTTTTCTTTTTTTCTGTTTTTCACGATAAAAACTATATGAGCAAGAGTGGGGATTTTAATTTTAAAAAATTTAAAGACGATGATTTCTTCATAGATGATGATGAAGAAGCGACAGACGAATTTGTTGGCGTTTTTGAAGTGTTGAGTAGTGGTTTTTTGTTATGCCTAAATGCCCGCCCAGCACACGATGGCGAATTTGATAAAATTCTTGAGCAACACAAAAATAAAAATTAATATAAAGACTTTTAAAATGAAAATTCCTTATACTGAACGCAAAAATATCATCTTGGATATTCTTTCTAATTATGTGTCGCGCATATCAGCCAATGAAAACTGTCCCGCTTTTTGGCAATACCAAAAAGCTACCAACTGCTCAGTAGCTACTTTCAGAGAAGACTTGCTTAAAATGTGGAGAGAGAATCTGATATGTAGAATAAAAACAAGCGGGGGTGCAAATCACAGTAGAAAATTTTTAGGCGGCGCAACCTATGGCACATATAAATACATATATGTCCTAAGAACACACCACAGCGTTAAACACTATCAAGAACACGATAAAAATTATGGAAGGTATATCAAATGAGTAACACTAAGCTAATTATGCCCTTAGCTCTTGCGGCGGCTATCTTGTCAAGCGTATATGTATTTTACGAGGCAAACAAACCCTATATCGTAACGAAACAAAACGAAATACTGATACAACCTGAAGGCAAACAGAACAGATATTGTTTCAAGCTGGCAACTCCGCAGCAAATAGAGGATATTAAAAGCGGCAAGCTCGATATGCTACCTTGCGTTGCAATGTCCGAAAAAAGCTTTTACTCTCTAAGGGCAAAACTTGACGAACATTTCAAAAGCAACAAGAGCATCACAGCTGAACGATTTAACATTATATTCAAAGAATCCGACTAATTATAAGGGCTTAATCGCCCTTTGCCATACTCTTAAATTTTATTCGTAAAACTATTAAAAATATATAGTTTTTTATTTTTTTTTAAGTAAATATATAATATAATAATTCTAACAAAGCAAAAGAATCTCACTTGAGAAAGGATAAAAATGCTACTAGGCAAAGGCAAAACAATCAAAAACTTTGAGAGGGCAGGAACTGATTTAGAGATTATAAATAAAACTATACAGGAACTTAGCCCGAAATCGTTTATAACCATTATCGAAAGAGCCGACATTGATAGAAAAAAGATAAACTCGCTATTTTCTACTAAAATAAGCGACAATTTATATCTTCCTAATCACAGCCTTTCGACCTTAGCGATTTTATTAGCTGACAAAAATACAGATAAATTTATTCTGTCAAGCTATTTCAATCCTGAAGAAAAAGAACATCTTGGGGTTGCAGATGTTAGAGAGTATAAAAGCGAGAATGACTTACAAGAGGTCATTCAAAATTTTTTAGACGTAATCTTGGACTATTTTGAAAAGGCTGAATAATGTTTAACAAAGTTGTTTTAATTGGACATTTGACAAGGGATATTGAGTTGCGCTATTCTACAAGCGGAAATGCTATGGGAAACAGTGCCATTGCGGTAACTCGAAAATACACGCTCAACGGCGAAAAACGCGAAGAAACTTGTTTTATTGACATCACGTTTTTTGCAAGACAAGCTGAAATAGCAAATCAATACTTAGCAAAAGGTTCAAAAGTGTTAATCGAAGGGCGGCTAGTATTTCAGCAATGGACTGATAATAACGGACATAACAGAAGCAAGCATAGCATAGCCGTTGAAAATATGGAAATGCTTGGAAACGCTGGACAACAAGGAAGTCAGGGCGGTCAAAACAGCTACGGCTACGGACAGCAACAAGGAAATCAAGGCAGCTACGGCTACGGACAGCAACAAGGAAATCAAGGCAGCTACGGCTATGGGCAGCAAGACAGCTACTCAAGACAGCCTCAGCAAAAACAACAGCAATATACCCAGCCACAAAAAGCAGCGGCTCAAAGCAACTATAATCAGCCAGAGCCAAGTAAAATTAAGACCCCTAGTGTTGCATCAAATGACGATGACAAATATGAAATAGACGAAACGATACCATTTTAGGAGTAAAAAGTGAGATACAAAACAAAAATAGCAGAACAAGAATTATGTTTCGTGATGGACGAATTCTTCGTTAGCTTAAAAGATGCAACTGAGGACGGGTATATAGAAGTAAAGGTAGGCGATTACATAATCGAATCAAAAACAAAAAGTGATTATTCAAAAGAGGCTTTTGACAAAGAAGATATATCTATCAATATTACTGAAGTAATAGAAATTATAGACCACGACAAAGGGCTATACAAAGGCAGAGACTATATGCTTGAAAAAGAGGAACTGCTCAAAAGCAGCAAAGATAACAAACTCCCAATCGACACAATAAGAGGACAAAGGTTTTTTCTCAATATAACAACTGTTATTCTTATGATAAACAGAATAGTCGATGAAATGGCTGAAGAGAGAAAAAGGCAAGCTTTGGAGCAAGGAAAAACAGATGAAACTACAAGAATTTAAAGAAAAGTTAGACTTTTATATCGAAAAATACGGCAATAATGTGGCAGTAACGATTGATGACGAAACAATTTGTGATTTTTTTGAAAAAGTAGATTGTTTTGGAGAGCGATATTTGAATGTGTCTTTGCCATATAAAACTAATCAAATATCAAAAACTGATTTTAACTTTTTAAGAGAATTTGGCAAAACGATTAACTGCAATGCGGATAAGGACAATGGCGATAAGTATATAGCTATTATCCAAAAGGGGAAACCGCTTGTCGGACTCCCTGACTTTGCAGATTTTTGGGGCTTATGCCTAGAGGGTGAAGAAGTAGCGGAAGGATTAGATGAAGCCAAAGAATATCTGATTAATTATATTCTTGATGGAACTTCCCATACAGACCACGAGAATTGGAAAGTAAAAAATATAAACTTAATCCTAAAAATCAGAGAAATCGAGGATAATGAAGCCCTTTCTGTTTTTCTTAGAGATGAAGAAGACTTGAACAATTTTTCTTTCCTGCCTTTGCAACAAACTTGGGAAGCTCCAAGTAGGGGGCTTAAAATCACTTTTGATATTGAAGAAGCTAAAAAATATATAGCCGACAAGCCAAATTTAAAATATGAGTTAATTCGTATGGATGGCTCTAATTCACAAATGCAAAAGCTTTTTGAAATCTTGTCAAAAATCGGAAGCAGAAAGTAATTCATAAAAATTAAACCCTAAAAGGAACGGAAATAAAAAATGTTTCTGAGTAATAGAGAAAAAAACGAAATCAAATATTTCTTTGATGTTTTTATGAGCAGTTGCTGCGAAATAAAAGAGGATGCGCTCGAAGAGTTGCAAGAACAAATAAAAAACGAAAATATTAAGCATTGTGGTTTTACCAAATTTAACAAAGTCGTTAAAAGCAATAAAGAATTTTATGTTTGTGATTTAATTTGTGATTCTTCTGGCAAGAGCCTTTTGTTTGAAAAAAACGATAACTATTTAGTTTGGCAACGACAAAATGGGGAAGATAGTTTTTATGGCTATTTAGCCTATAAACTAAAAAATGGTGAATATTGGGTAGTCGAATATGACGATTATTGATTAAAATTTTAAAACAAAATAAAATCACTCCATACAATCTCAAAACTCTCATAGAATTATCATATTTTATTTTATTTTAAGTAAATATATAATATAATAATTCTAACAAAAAAACAAATCTTGCATAAGGGATAATAGTATGATAGAGATTAAATTTAAAGCGTGGGATAAAAAGCTAAAAAGGGTTAGGGAAGTTGTTAGACTTGATTTTTCAGATTTTACAGCTGATTTATTTCATATAACACCTACGAATAGTCGCTCCTATCTTCATCAAAGACGTTTTGCAGATATTGAGCTTATGCAATATACGGGCTTTAAAGATGCAAATGGAGTTGAGATTTATACGGGCTATACAATCAGGGATTTGGTCGTATCTCCTAGTGGCTATGAAGATTCTGATGAAAATTTTGTCGATACAACTCCATCAAATCCTGTTGGGGTTATAGAGCTTAAGGACGGATGCTTTATTGCCAACTTCGGTGATTATACTATGCCTTTAAATTCCACATATTCACAAGCCGACAAAACGCCTATAACCAATTTTTGGGAAATCATAGGCAATATTTATCAAAACTGCAAAACGCTTGAAGCGGAATAAGGCTTAGTAGCAAATTTACAACTCAAACAACTTAAAACCGCATTGGGGCATAGATACTTTTAGCCATCGGTATTCTTTGCCCTGCCCTACTCTACGAAATTTTATACACCTTCATAATTATTGCATACAATTTCAAAAACCTCATAAAATTATCATATTTTATTTTATTTTAAGTGTATATATAATATAATAATTATAACAAAACAAAAAATCTCATCTAAAAGGACAAAAAATGCAAATTTCAGATTTTAAAAACGAATTGCTATCAATTCAAAACACAGAAAAACACCTAAAAGAGATATACTCTGATGCAAGAGTTATCGACTTAAAGGATGTTGGCGATATGCTGGTAAAAGTCCAAAAACAAATAGAGGATATGAGCAAAAGCAAAGGACTATTTAGCAGAATTGCCGATAAGTTGCCTATAATTGGCAAATTAAAAAAGAGCGCGGAAACGGAGATAGCACTTCAGCAAGAGCTAACAGAATATATCACAAACACCCTAGCTCACTTTGAAAAAAAATACGATGAACTAATAGAACACCTTAAGCTTTTTGAGCAAACTAGAAGCGGATTCGCTTCAGATATTGTAGAGCTAGATAAATGGATTGCAAAAGCAACAGAATTTTATAATACCCTTACTGAAACAACAGACAAGTTGGCAATGGACAGATTGCTCACCGAAGCAAAGTCGGAAGTAAAAAGAAAGCACGACAGCCTTAAAAGCCTCATTGAGCCTATAATTTTATCCGCAACACATTTAACTCAAAATATAAACGAGCTTACCCCTATACTTCGCAATATTTTATATAGCGAGCTAAAAACAATGGTGGGGGTTAATTCCTTTAAGAGTGCAGCCAATATGATGATTACTTTAAAAGAAAGTATCGTTGAAATTCAAAAGCTCAATGTTATAAATACTAATGAAGCAATCGTTGAAATTCTCAATAATACAAAAACGAATTTATTAAGCGCAAAAGATATGTCCGAAATGGATAAATTAAGAGAGCAAGGCAAAAAACAAATTGAGAAAGTTGCTACTGAGATACAAAAAGCTCAAGCGGAGAACACAAAATTTATGAACGAACAATATCTTGAACTTAAAAATTCAGGTGCTTTAAGTCTTGAAGATTATTCAAAAGACGAAATCCTTATCGAAGCAAGGAGGTTTTAATGCTAGCCAAGCTTTTAAGGGAATATTCAAAGGTGAAAACTTTAAATTTGCCCGATATATATAGCGAACCTAAAGAAACCAAGTTGAAAGAATTTGCCATAGCTTTTTCAAAAATCAATAAGGATAATTTTGACGAGCTAAACGATATAACATACGAGGATATTTTAAAGGATAAATTGTATTTATTTCCCGAAACAAATATCAACTTTATCCTTAGAATCAACAAGATATTCAAGCCAAAAGAAAAGATTGTCAATTTTATGCGGAACAATGATTGCATATATGATTTTCCTGCCTTTATTGCAAATAAGTTACAAAACCCGACAGATTTTAATGTTTCCATATTTTACAAACACCATAAAACAAGCGAATATGTATCTGACATAAACAGGGTCTTGGCTCTGATGCTTGATGAAATTTCAGAAACCAGAGGCGATAAAAATTTTGTCTTTATTGAAAACAAATACGGAAAAGACAAAATTGACCTATATTTTCATAGGCTGGCAAAGATTGATTTTATTCCCGTCTATGGTCTTGGCTTTAACATTTTAACCTACAAATAAAAGGATAGAAAATGATTAAATTTAATTTTAAAAAGCTTGCAATCGACTATATTCAATTTTTTTTAGGCTTTTGGGTTTTAATATGTATTTTAAACTTGATATTTGGGGCGTTTGCAGGATTGGATATAAGTTTAAAACAAGAGCAATCTTTCTCTTATGACGGCACAATAGATGCTGCGCTTCAAAATGCAAAATCGTCCATTTTTAGCGTGCTTTCAAAAGTATTGGCAGGGGTTATATTTGTGTGTGTTGGTGTTATAGGTGTTAAAATCATAAAGCAACAAGACGAAGAGGTAGAAGAATCGAGCAAAATTCCTGCAATTATTCCAATAATTGTCGCAATAGCTATTTTTTTTCTAATCTTTTTTTTGGGAGCTGAAATTGGTTGGGATATGGCTAGATTTGAGAACCTTATATTAGGTGGATTTGATATAATTTTTAAGTATTTTGTTTTTTTACTACTACCGTTAAAATTAATATTAACGTATAAATTTTATAAAAGCAAAGACAAATATTATATCGCTCATAGCTATATAAAAGCTTTTGACAAAAACAATTTAAAATATTTTGTTGCCGAAGAGTTTATAAACCCAAAAGATATGGGAAGAAACTTAGCTGTATATTTTGTATAATTATATAAAAATTTAAAAAGGAAATCTAATGGATTATTCAACAAAATTACTTTTGCTTTCTTTAAGAAAAGAGCTTAAAAGAAACATAGTCAATGGCGATATTTTTTTGTTTGTTATAGCAACCTCTTTTGGAGTAAGTTTAGCCATTAATTGTTATATGCTAGCAAAAATATCGGATATAAATGTAAATTTTTTATTCTCAAGTGCTATTTTTGGCAGTGTTTGTGCTTTTTTAGTTACGTTTATGCAAAATAAAAGTATGCGCCCGATGTTTAAAAGATATGCCATAAGCTCAGTTTTTGGTATCGCTTTTGGAGCTTTATTTTATATGGCTTTTATGGTTCTTGGATTGCGTTATGCCGACATAGTAAGCATAAGTAACAACAAGGAATCCTCTTATTACTACAAAGCTAATTTTTTTCATCGTGCAGGCGAAGATTGCCAAGCTGTTTGGCGAAACGGCGGCGATGCAAATATCACCTTTGCATATCCAGACAAAAAGCTCATTTTTGTTAAGGGAGTTTTGCAAAGCGAACAAGCGCATTAAAAAACAAGAAACAAGAGGATTTTGCCTCTTGTTTCTACTTCATAAAACTTCATAAAATTATCAAATTTAATACTAAATTAAGCTAATATATAATATAATAATTCTAACAAAACAAAAAATCTCGTCTAAAAAGGACAAAAAATGTTAGAAACGGCATTAACACTTGCACTAATTTTTATATTAGGAAGCTTGGCGATTGGCGCATTTAAATTGCTTACAGAGCTATCAATGCTCATTCTTGGACTAAAACGCTTTAATACTCTAAAAAAGAGAATAAACGCTATCTTAGAAAAAATAGCAAACAAGTTTTTCTGAGGAGCAAAAAATGAGTAGCAACAATATATTTATAGCCCAAATAGGCGATTGTTGGCTTAGTAGCGATAGTATTGACACTGTTGGCTACTACAAAAGCCAAAACAAGGCTTTAAAAGCCATCGAGGCTAATTTAAGAACAAGCGGATTTGATATAATCTACTTAAACCCAGATATGACTCAGGGTGAATACGGCAAGTGGGACAAGACAAGGGAAAATCCAGAGCAATTCGGCTGCTTTAATATTCAAGTGGAATGTTTTGCTTAAAATTTGCAGGGAATTCTCCCTGCTCTATTTTTTCATAAGGCTAAAAAATGATTGAACTAAAAACACACTATGAATTTTTTGAATTTGGCGAAAAATCCATACACAGATTATTAGCCCCAAAGAGTTTAATCAACCAGATAGAAGCTGATTTAAAAGCCGTTAGCGACTTAAATGAGCTAACAGATAATCCCTATATAGTTTTTAGCCTTAATGATAGACAAATAGACGAAATTTATCTATATAATACAGAGATAGACAGCAAAATTTTTATCTTAAGTATCGCCGTTGCCCTTCACAACAGCGGACTTGATTTTTTAATTCAAGACATTAGCCAAAAAACTATCATATTTCCAGTTTTGAGTATAAAAAAAGGGACAAAACTAAACATTAATGCCATAAAAAATATATTCTCTCTCAAAAAAATAAAACCAAAAGAGATAAATTTTGAGAATGCCTACATTCAATATAGCGGCGAGTATGATATTAGTTTGGAAGAATCGAAATATAAAAACTGCACTTTTGAAGTCATAATTGAAAAATGGCTGCTTAAAGAGCTGACAGGCTTTTATAATAATTTTTTTAAAATTTGGGATAGTTTTCCGTTAAAAAAATATCCAAATTTAACTATTTATTTTAACAAAAATAACGTTGAAGACGGAATTTTATTTGACATAAAAAACAGCGATGTCGATAAATTTCACTTAAATTTTATACAGGACAGACTCTTTTTTATACAAGATTTTAAGGGGAGTCCTAGACTGAGCATCAATAAGCTTTATATAACAAGCCGAGAACCTAGCAAAAATATAGAAATTTATCCTCAAGAAATAAATAGCAGTGTATGCTTTTCTTCCGATGATAACGCGATAAAATTAGCACAAACCATAATAATATAATATAGTTTTTTATTTTATTTTAAGTATATATATATTATAATAATTATAACAATTAGGATTTAGACTAAAGGATGAAAAATGAATAAAGATAACATTTCAAAAGAGAGTTTAGCAAATGTTGGCACATACTTGGATATTTCTTATCCCTCTTTGATGAAGCGTCCAAAATCAGCTCGTATGGCTTTACAGTATGGTCTTGCTATTATCAATAAAATTAAAGAAGCATCAGGTAAAAAAGCGAAAGATGCTTATAAAAAAGCAAATTTGTCAGACTTCCAAGACCTCATAAAAAATAAAAATAGCTTTGTTGTTACAGACAAGGAGACGGAGCTTTATGAATACGGCTTTTATGGGATGAAAGATATTATAAGCAACGTAAGGGCAAAGGCAAGAGCAACAAAAGAAAAAAGAGAAGCTCGCCAAGCTTTGCGCAATGAACAAGTCGCAAATTTTACCAAGCTGATACTAGATGCTAAAGAGTATGAGTATTTCAGCAAAAATTTTGATAAATACTATGACGACCATTTCGCAGGCTACACAGGAAAGCTAGAGAGCGATGATGAGAATCTCTTAGAAACCCTTTGGGCTATGATTACAGATGTTAAAAAAGACATCCAAAAAGCCAAAGAGATAAAAGAGATAAAGTCTAAGCTACAAAACAACTGATAGGGGCGATAGCTATGCAAGAATTTTACCTTCTTATGTATGACACATTCGGGCGATATATTTACGTTTCAATTTCTGTTCTTTTTATTGCCTGCTTTGTTGCGACAAGCATTTTGCTTACAATGAAAATAGACTATATGCCATTTGGCAAAAAAGAGTATGTGCTTGGCTTAAGTTTTGTGGTTGCCATATTCATAAGTATTTCTGCTTTTTTCTTGCAGAAAGAAGGATTAAATATAGCCTTAGCTACTGAGTATTGTCTTTCTGAGCAATACAAAGATACCGATATATGCGTTGCAGCAAAAGTTAAATTTGTAGAGGGGAGAAGTCATCGGTTTGAAAACTATCCAAGTAGAAAGCAGATAAACCAAATGGCTAGCATCAGAATAAAGCAAAGAGAAATTACAGCCGAAAAGGCAAAAACTCTAGCAGAGCAAAAGCGAATGGAAGAAATTAGACAACGCATAGAAAAAGAAAAATTCTTAAAAAATATGCACAAAATAGAGATAAAGGAGTAAGCAATGTATAAAAACGAATTAATTGATGAAGCGCATCTATTTTTCCCACCAAGTGATTTTTATGCGGAAAAACTAAAGAGCAGCTCTAAGCCGACACTCTTATTGACCGGGCAAGACATTAACACCCTTGCCCAAAAACGCATAAGACGAAAAAAGAGCTTAAGGCACAATGAAAAAATTGTTAAAGCTCTCAAAAATGAGCTTGTGCTAAATTTAAAGCAACGATATGGCAATTTTTCTTTAAAAGACAATTTATTAGACACTCAAAAAGTTCGCCTACTTATCACCGATGAGTTCTTTTCAAAAATTGTTACCAAAAAGAGAATTTTTAAAAAAAGATAGTAATAAACACAGGAACAGAAGATGAAAAAATATAGATATATGGCTTTTTTAAGAAAAAATAAGACGATTTGCGAGCCTCTATTTTTAACAAAAATGAGTTGCCCTCAAGGATTTTATCCGGTATGGGAAATGGATTTCAAAAACAACAAATGCGTCCTGTTTAATGAAGCCGAATCCGCTCATTTTGATATTTCTGCAAAAAACGTTGAAATTTTAAGAAACTCTCAAATAAAAGACATCAACGGCAAATATATCTACTCAAGGAATATCGTTTCTTTTAAGCAAGACGATGCTTCATATACGGGAAGTGTCTTTTATGACAAAGAATCTGCCGCGTTTATGATAAAAAGCCTAAAAGACAATAAAACCTTTGAGCTTTCAGATGTGTATTGCGTAAAAGTCGAAAAAGCCTCTTGGAAAAATCCAATCCAAAGAGAAAAGCTAGACAGAATTTCTTATAGGGCTTTTTTAAAAAGGGATACAACCGCAATATCTACAAAGACAAACGAGAGGGTTATTTATAAAAAAGGCTTGTATGAAGTGTCTTATGCGAGCTTCATCGAGAATAAATATACCCTTATGGACGAAGAAAGAGATGAAACTTTTGAAGTTTTATTAAAAGATATTGAGCTGCTGCAATATACCGGGTTTAGATTTAGTCGCAGAAGCAAAGAAATTTGCGAAGGCGATGTTTTAAAATTTGAAAGCGACCAATATTTGGGCTATACACTCATTGGCAAAGTAAAATATGATACAGAGCTTGCCGCTTTTATTATACTGCCCGATTCAAACGGCGAAGCAGGTAGCAGGTTCTTTTTCTTTTGTGATTTGCTGACAAAGGTAAAAGTCATTGGTAGCGTCTATGATGACGAATACAAGCATTTAAAGGGACAGTGATGAAAACGGAATATATACAACTCGTTAGAAAACATCACGATTTGGCTAGTTTAGTGTGCAGCAGATTGTGGATGCTCTTTGATGTCATTAATAAAAACAGACCTTTTATAAGAATTCTTGGCAAAGACTGTATAGAAGAATATATCGGCAATTTTTATAAAAAAAACTATGAAGATTTAGTTGAACTATATAATTCTGATAAACAATACGCAGGTGTTTATGTTACAAATTTTCTTGAAGACCAAATTTTACTCCAAACTACAAATAAAGATGGGGAAACTACGCCCTTTTTTTTGCCGATAATCTTTGCTTGTGCGAACGATGAAGAGTTTAAAACCTTCTTGGAAGAAACTAGAATTTCTTTGAAGAAAATTTGTTACGATATTTTAGGCTAATCCAATAAAAAAGGAAATAACCGGATGAAAACAGAAAAAATGCTCAAGGTAATGCAGGCTTTTATAGGCGGGCAAGAAATACAAATCACAGAATGTTTTGAAGGCGAAGTCTTTAAGGATGGATGGGAAGATTGCAAATATCCGAAATGGAATTGGGAATTTTATTCATATCGCGTCAAGCCAAAAACACAACAAACTTTCAAAGCGGGCGATAAAGTTATCGAAAAAAGATTGCAAAATTTACCTCTTGTCGGCAATGAGATATTAGAAGTCAAAAATTTCCCGGATGACAGCCAAAAAATTATTATAGGTGATAAAATTTTTGCGCTCGAAGAGGCTAAAAATTTATTTGTGAGAGAAGATAATTGCCTCTGGTATTGGGAATTTTTCAACAATGGCACTTATAATCTGCTTATTTCGGGAAACACAACAAACTTTGGCATAATAAGGCTAACAAGAGAGCAGGCAGAACAGACAATAACCTCTATGCCGCTAAAGCCGTTATGGGGTCTAGGATTTGCTCTGGCTTAAAGCTACAAAAACCAGAGTAGCTGCCCTGCCCTATGATATAAAAATCCTAGCAAAAGCGGTAATTTCCGCCACAGCTTTAACCGCTAAACTTTTATCCCTTGAATTTCGCCCGGCACAAAATAAATTGAGTATATTAGAAGCAATATCC
Organism: Campylobacter sp. RM16188; assembly: GCF_012978795.1. NCBI lineage: Bacteria > Pseudomonadati > Campylobacterota > Epsilonproteobacteria > Campylobacterales > Campylobacteraceae > Campylobacter > Campylobacter sp. RM16188. Next base: position 58,200 of record NZ_LIWQ01000004.1, read on the forward strand.
CGATAGGCAACAAAGCGCATCTAATCTTTTTTTGAAAACTACTCCGCTTGGGTGTTTCTAAATACCTATCTGCTTGCATAGCATAGAAATCTTCGCCAAGACAAGAATAAAAAATTAAGCAATAAAATCCAACCCGTCAATCATCTCTAAGTTGAACATTGATACCCTTATGCGGCTGTTTATATCACAAATTTTGAAGATAGAATTATTTAAAAAGCGGCAAAGCAGCCTCTGCCGCCGATACTATTATGCACTTAGTAGCTTTAAGCTATTATCGATACTTATTTCGGGCAGAGAGTGAAAAAATTTCTCTGCATCCTCTTGTTTGATGTCAAGTTCATCGCTCGCTTCCTTTGGACTTCTTAGCCACCCCAAGAGCCTTCCTGCCTCTATATTAATTGCTTTCATTAAGTCCTGATTGACTTTTATGTGCATATTGCCGTTTTTAAAGACTTTGTATTCAAGCAAAATTTCATTACCGTTAAAATACAGGTAATTTTTCTCTCCCGGACATATATACACATCACGATACCAGCCCTTGATGAACTGCTCCGAATTGATGGCAAAACCTAAATTTCTGGCAATTACCAAAAAGTCATTAACTATATTTATACCATCAGCAGTGAAATAGCCTCGACCTCCCCAATCCATAGAATAAAAAGCACCTCTTTGAAGAACAAGCCTATAATCTAGTTTTGATTTTTGATTAGCATCTTTTTTAAAGAGGTTTTTTCGCTCATTCATATTCATATATCGCCAAGTATCGGTAGTAAAATGCCTATTAGACTTATAAGCTTTTAAATTTTCTTTCTCGGCAAGAACCATATAAAAATCTAACACCTGCTCGCTAAAATCGTTACTAGCATTTTTCAAAAACCATATCGTAATAGCATAAACATTGTCGAGATTAAAGTCTATGTTTTTGCGATATCTAAGCTCTTCTAACAGATTATTTTTATAGCTATTTGTAAATTTAGACGTGATAGGTTCATATCTATCAAAAAGTTCATTCCAATAGATATGTTTTAGTCCTTTAATACGATTGGATATACTTTCATTCAAAACTGATTTTTTAAAGCCTATCTCTTCAAGAACATCTGCATCAAGTGCGCAAATAGCCTTAAAATTATCCATAAGCTTATTCAATTCCGCATTGTAAAGCTTAACCAATGCCTCTATTTGATTTTTGGCATTTACAAGATAGTTGTTAATCTTTTCTTTTTGCGCTTCACTGCTGTTGCCTTCAGTTACACTAAAAGGGAAATTTTCGTCCAAAAACAACTCAAACGCACTCTTGCCCTCATCTCTGTATCTGCTCTTCATTTTAAAATAAACAACATTCACTTTAGCTCTTGCGTTTCTATCGGCTGTTAAAAAATCAAAGTTTCCAATGATTTCATAATTTTTAATAGCTCTTGCCTGTAAGGCTCTTTTGATTTTATCACTGTCTTTAAATCTTTGAGGTATCACAAGATACAAATGTTCAGCATTTACCTCTTTGATAATCTTTTCGCACCACTCCTCATATTCGCTATAAGGCGGGTTGCAAAATACCACATCAACCTCTTTATCGATGAGTGTATTCTGCCAAAAATCACATCCTAGAGGGATTATGTCTTTGTCTTGTCTAGCTCTTAAAATTTCGCTTTTCTCTATGGAATACATTTTCTCAAAATAAGAGCCTCTGTCGCTTTCAATAAAAGCAAGCTCTTTAAGAACTCTGCCGTCCCCTGCTCCGATGTCAAGAATTGAGCTAAAACCATAATTTATGTGTTCTTTTACGCATTTTAGTATCTCTTTTGTAGTAGGATACCATTCGTAGTCTTGCTCGTTTTCTTTTAAATTTGAGACTAAATTTTTCATTGTTTTATCCTTTAAGGTGAGATTTGTTTTGTTAGAATTATTATATTAATTATGTGCTTAATTTAATATTAAATTTGATATTTTTATGAGGTTTTATGAAGTAAAAATATTATATATTGGGTGAGGTTTTAATAGTTTTATGCGTTACTTTCAGACCTCTTTTTTAAAAAATCATTTTCTCTTTTTAAGCACTCGTTTTCTGATTTTAATACTATGTAATTGTATTTTTGTATCACAGCCAAAGCTATAAAAAATGCAAGCAAAAAATCCGTAAAGCCTATCATCTATGAGCCTTTTTACATTTTAATTTTAGGCAATTATAGCAAATCTTAATCGCGCAAATAGAGTTGTTTGGCATCTATTTTTCTTCGTTTTGGTTCTGTATGGATTCCTCTATTGACAAAATCAATCCAAACAACTCATTTATATCAATTTGGCTTTCTTTAATAGCTCCCGCAATCGGAGCAAAATTTTCCTCGATTATTTGTTCATCTAGGTTTTGCTCCGCTTGTTCTTTGGTTGCCTTGCCCTGAAGATATTTAGACTCTGTTGCACTTTTCATTTTTAATTTCCGATGTCATTTTCAATCGCCGTGTCCATAAACAATTCAACCTCTCCTACTATCTCTTTGTGTCTTTCTAGCAGCTCGGTTGCTTCGTCTATATTTGCATCATTGCCTTTTAAATTGTCTAAAATTCTTTCCATTTCATCGTTAAAGCTCTTAAATTGTGCCATTATGCTGTTTTTCCATTTTTCTGCATTTACTTGCATTTTAAATCCTTTATTTTAATTGTTTAATATAACTTTAAAAGCAAACGCAATAAAGCTCCATACGATTTCTATGTCTAAGGTTTTTAAAAAGGCAAATACGGGAGTGCCTAATATGACCAATAAAGCCAAAAGAGAAGATACTGCACCTGAGAAACCGCCCCAAATGGCAATTTTTATCTCTTTTTCTTCCAGCTTAACAAAGGGGTTTGTCAAGCAAAACCCAAAAAATGAAAATAAGCCGACAGACACTAAAAGCCAAATCCACACGTAATAAATAAAATCACTAATGCTAGTAGATAAATTTAAATTTTCCATTTTTATCCTTTAAACTAGGATGCTCAATCATTAAGCCTTCAATCTCTAAGAAATACTGAAATTTACCTATTTTTTTGCTAAAACCTTTTTTGCCATTAAATGACACAAATTTTTCATTGTCTATTTGCCTGATTGTTTTGTCTATAATTTTTGCAACAGGAAAAAATCTATTGTCGCTAGAAGAGATACTCGTTTGAATTAAAACTAAATCGCATCCAAGTATTTTTTCTGCATCTTCTTTTAATTCGTTTGCTATTTCTTGTAGTCTTTTTAGGTCTTTAAATATAAAATTTAACAACTTCTCTCTATTGTCGCTATCCAAAACAGCATAAAAACTTAGCAAGTTACCGTTAAATTTGCAAGCCGTATGGTTGTCGATTCCTGCTTTGACTATATCCTCTGTTGAAAGCTGAAGTTGAGCCTCTAAAAGAATCTCAATAGTGTTTTTTAAATCGTTTTGCATTTTTGTCCTTTTTTTGAAATTCGGTAAATTTTAGTAGCCACCACTTACATATCGGGCATTTCCGTTGTTAAAATCAAAAATTCGCCCGTGTTCTGAAAATTCGCTCGCTTCGTTGATATGAGAGTAAAAGTAGTCTAAGCTCTCGTCAAAATTTAAATTTTCATATCCGCTTCGATGGTCGCCATTTAGTATTAAAAACTGACCTGTGGAATTGATATACAAAGCAGTTGTAGCGCAGCCATAATCTTGTTGCGCCCTATGGCTGTCGTTATAGGATATGTTAAAGCTGTTGTTTGCCATTGTATTTCTCCTAAGATTTGTTTTGTTATAATTATTATATTATATAATAACTTAATTTAATATTAAATTTGATAATTTTATAAATTCATTAACGCCCCACCCGACACAATGTTCTTGGGCTACTATTTTATTAAAATCTATAAGTCATCAAACAAATTTACGTCTTGTTCAATCTTTTTTCTGCTTTTTTCTAGGGCTTTTTTTAGTTGCTCTAGGCTGGCAAAACTATTATGCACCTCTTGTTTGGTTTCTGTATTAATCATATTGGCGAAAATTTTAAACTCCCCTTCAATGGATTTTTTATCATCAACACTCAAGCTAACAATTTCAAATGTAGAATCAGCTTTTGATGAGTAAAGTTTCCTGCCAATAAAATATTTTATGGTTTCAGCTATATCATTTCTCTCTTGGTTTTCTATTGACATTTGTAGCTCTTCACACTCTACGTCAAGAACGATAGTTTGCTTACATTTTTTCATTAGATGCTCATAGTGGTTTTTGTATAAGAAATTTAGAATTTTTTTCTTTTGTTTATACTTTATGAGAGGCATAGAGGCATCTTTACTTAAATAATAAAAATCTCCTTTAGAATTTACAGCAATATCACCGTATTTAACTTTATCTTCATCGGCATCTAGTAATGGTTGATTAGGGTAATTTTTGGCTAAGATGTTTAAAAAATTTGCCATAGTATCAATCATTTTGGTTTTATCAAGAGTAAAAACTACTTGATTACTCGCAGGATATGAAACATCGGCATCTATTAAATTAGAAAACTTCTCAAAAGCCAAATCAACAACATCGGGTGGCATCGTTTGAAATTTTGAATAGACATCTTTCCCTATCGAAATAACTAATTTTAAGTCTTTTGATAATACTTCATAGTTTTTAAAATTTACAGCTTCTTTGATTGAATCCATAATATCACCTAGCTTTTTATCGGCAAGCAATGAATTTAAACTGTAATCATCCCTAAGTTCAGATTTTTGAAATTCAAAGATATTCTCCAGCTCATCTATTTTAAATGAAATTTCATCTTTAAAATTACGCTCATTGGCTTGAAATTGTATTTTTGAAACTAGATATTCATATAAATTTAAAGCATATTTTCTAGTAAAAGAGTTGATTGTTTTAAAGTCAAGATGTGTATAATGCCCTAGTTTTTGGCAACAAGTTCCGGCTAGCGGGGCAGGAATAGTAACTCTTAGCATATTTTTGTCTTCTTTATAGACAGAAAAGCTATTAACAAGTGTCGTAGTGTAGTTGCCTAGCCTTTTTCCGGTTTCAAATTCGACAAAATCTTTAAGGACAAATCTTTTTGAAACAAGCGAAATTAGTGCATCTTGAATTTTTTTACGATAATTCTTATTGTCATCCACAGTGTTTTTAAACAGTTCAAACGGAAAAACAATCGTGTTAAATTCTCTCAGGCTTTCCGGGTTATTTCTATAACACTGTTGAAAGCATTTAAGCAAAAAATTTAACACTCTTTTTTCGTATAAACTAAGCTGCTTAGGTTTTTCTTTTAGATTCGCTGGATTTACAACCCAGCCGCGAATGACAGAATTTGCTTTAAGAATTTTTTTGAATTCAACGTCATTATTTACGGTTGCGATAGATTCATTGTCTTTGAATTTCATAAAAAGCTCTCAATTTTTATTGAAATTATACTATGAAATTCCCTTTTTTTCCAAAAAACAATACTAAATTTTCCCTTTTTTTCCAAAAAATAGGCATTTTGCAAAGAGTATGCCGTATTCCTTTTTTTTCCAAAATAACGTATTTGTGGGTTTTCGCTTACTATGACAGATGTTTTTCTAGCTGATTCGTAGAAAAAACAGTATGCCGTATTCCTTTTTTTTCCAAAAAAAATACTAAAATTTTCCCTTTTTTTCCAAAAAATAGGCAGTTATAGACATTAAATTGATTAAAAACTCTATTTAAATTCATCTTTTTTCCAAAAAAGCGATACTAAATTTTCCCTTTTTTTCCAAAAAATAGGCATTTTGCAAAGAGTATGCCGTATTCCCTTTTTTTCCAAAATAACGTATTTATAGGGATTTGCTTATTATAATAGATGCTTTTTTGGACTAATTTGTGAAAAAAAATAATATAGAATTCCTTATTTTTCCAAAAAGCGATACTAAATTTTCCCTTTTTTTCCAAAAAATAGGCATTTTGCAAAGAGTATGCCGTATTCCCTTTTTTTCCAAAATAACGTATTTAAGGGTATTATACTTGGTTTTACAGCTTTTAAAAACTTGCTTCTTTTCTGAATATTAGTAATTTTACCAGACTATAACACAACTCACTTTTTTTCCGAAATACCGTATTTATGGGTATTTGCCTATTATGACAGATGTTTTTTAGCTGATTCGTAGAAAAAATAGTATGCCGTATTCCCTTTTTTTCCAAAAAAAAATTGGCAAATTCCCTTTTTTTCCAAAAAAAAATACTAAAATTTCCCTTTTTTTCCAAAAAAAAATTAAACAGAAGCCACGCTTAAATCATATTTATTATAAGTTATTCACATCACATTAACTTATATAATAACTTTAAATTTATATATTAACGCTAAACGCTCAAAAAATTAATTGAAAATATTATCAATCAAACTGCTAACGCTTGATACCGCTCCAGCATCTTCAGGGTTATAAATTTCATCATCTTTATTTTTGGATTCTTCACCAAGAATACTGCCTACTACTTCCAAACCATAAAAAACATCAATAAAATCTCCTAGATAAGCACTTTCTCCATTACCAAAATCAAGTCTAAAAGAAGCCATCTTATCATCAAAACAAACAAGAGCTTCTCTAAAAAGCCCATCCTTTTTGACTTTGACTTTATGATTTGTGTAAATTTCTTTAAAATTTATGTCATACACACCTGTAAAAAAGCATAAATTCTCATCGCTAAAGAACACAATCTCATTAGAATCAATCTCAGCCTTTTTTTCTACAAAGCTAACAGCTGTTACAGCAGCAAACCTCTTTTCACTCTCTAACCACAATTTGATTTTTAAAAAATTCATATTCTGCTCCTAATCAAAAGTTATATCCTTACCAAGAAAATTCAGTCTTGGTGATTTCTTCGTCCGTATATTCAGGCTCTTTCTTGCCGCAAAAATGCACTGCAAAAGGGTTTATAAGTAGCTCACCTCTAAAAGCTTCAAATTTTTCTCTAGCATATTGCTTAAAATCATCTTCGTTGGACAGAGCAAATCCATTGCTCTCATACCCTAATACGAATTTTCGCTCGTATATAATATCCTTTCTGACTATTCTATCGTCTTTTATCGTAAATCCCGGTTCAAAATAAACCAACTCTTTATTTCCATTGTCCTCTTCAATAACTGTCTTTTTTAAAAAGATTGTAAAATCTCCATTATCGTCTGGAATTTTTACGTAAGTTAGGTCTTTCATTTTTACTATTCCTATCCTTTCCTGATATTTTTAAAAACATTTCTTTTGTATTTATAGCCGCATTAGCAATCGGGTCTATTGATATAGTTAAAAAATAAATTAAAGAAAGACAAAACATAAACGATATAGCCATATTGCCTAGCTTTTCTAAAGTGCTTTTTGGAAGTTCAAGCTTATTCTTGCTTTTGCAAGGGTCATTAAGGTCTTTTACATACTTTGTGATACTATCTTCAAAATCTTTATAATATTCATTTAAAGTATATTTATAAGTATCACAAAGATGACTGTTCTTCTCGTTAATTACAGAACACTCGTTTATTTGTGATTTTAAAATTTCGATATATTTTTCATTATGACTAATGCTAAAACTAATTAAACTTGCGTAAAAACCTGAAAAAATAACAACAAAAGCTCCAAGTTGTGTAAAGATTTTTTTCACTTCTTCCTCTTTGTTTTTCTGTTTAGAGCCTATTAATGCAAGAAGAAGAAAAAACAAAAGAATAAGAAGCATTAATCCCCAATAATAATCAAAAAAAACACTAATAAAATCCTCTAAAACTTTATCTTTTGTTGCTATTTCAAAGAAATAAAAGCAAAGAAATGCAAACACAAGAAGTTTAATTATAGAAATTCCAAAATGTCTATCCATCTTTAATCCTTTTTATTTTTATTATATTATTTATTTACTTAATATAAAATTAAAAACTATATAAAATTAACTAAAAAAAATAAAAAAGTAAAGAATTTATGCAAAAACATCATTTTTTTTATTAATTTTTCAATAAAAAAAGTATAATTTTAAAAAAACAAAGAAAGGCTAAAAATGAGCAGTGCGCTTTTAAAAATTTCATCAACAAATGACTTTTCAACCATAGGACGAATACAGCTTGATAAAAAAAGCTACCTCATAGGAGTCCCTGTCATAATAGACTACATACCTGACCCAAGCCTTCCTGAAACAAGCAAATACACGGCGTTTTTCTGCCTTGACCCAAAGTCCGCTAGGGATTCGTCTGAGATGTATTTTGATATATCAATCGACACTTCAATTCCTAAATCCATCAAAGACGATATGAGAAATTATCTCTCAAATGGAAAAGACACAATAATAAGTATGATTCAAAAACAAAATCCTGCTCTTTTCAACAAAATCAACGATTTCTGTCTGGCTAATAAAAAGGGCAAATCAAGAGAGGTGGAAAAATCAATTATCAGGGCAATTATAGGCAGCAATGAAAAACCTCTAGCCCTTATGGGACTTCCCGGATATGGTAAGACAACTAGCCTTAAAAATATATTCTCAAGTATCAACTCAAAAAATCCCGAAGAGCTTTCTCAGAGGTATAATTTATCTAAAGAAGAAGGCGAAAAGTTAAAATTTTACAGACACACAAAGCTGATTCCGATAAATCCTCAAATGACGCTAGCTGACCTTATGAAACAAACGACCATTGCTCAAAACCCAAAAACGGGAAATACGCAATTAGTTTATGACAACGGCGTTTTACTGACTATTTTTAAAGACATTTTATACAATGGTGGCGGCGCAGCTGTTGTGTTTGACGAAATGGCTGATAACCCAAAGCTTTTTACGGCTTTAAAATCAGCGATTATGCCTGTTAATGGCTTTATGCACTTTGATTCGGTAACTCCTAGAAATTTTCTTACCATAGCGGGAAAAGACGGAATAGATATAAAAATTGATGACAAAGCCTACAAAAGAACCGTTGTGATGTTTGAAGTAGGGGAACGCTGCGATGGACTATATACGATTGATGATAGCGCAATTTCAGTAAAAAACGACTCTGTTTTTGTGGATGTTAATAAGATGACAAACAGACAAAAAGAGCTATTTTTATCAAGTATAACCAACGAAAGGACAGAAAAGACGAAATTTGTATCAGCCGGCGAAGATGATACGATAAAAAACAAGAACATATACGCAAATCAGCTAGTAAAAAGCGTTGCCGAAGGTCTTGTGCTACCTTTAATAAGCCAAGAAAAAGCAGAGGAGATTAGGGCATCATTAAATTCTAAAAACCTAAAGCTAATCAGTGAGGCAGTCCCTTATGCCATTAACGAAAATCACTTTAAATTAGCCATAACCGGCAATGACAACGATGCAAATATTAGCAATGCAGAATGGGACAGATTTTCTGTTGTTAGAGTTGATGGAATTTCCTATGACGAAATGAAAGAAAATATAGCTATTCGCAGATTTGGCATCAAATCTGAGCTATTTAAAAAGTTAGATGCCATAAGCCCAGATGGTGCTGCCGTTAAAGAAGTTGTCAATGAAACAATCAATCTAGTAAAGCACATTTTTGATTTACAAAACAAAGGCGAGCTGCTTAAGCCCGAATACGACACAAGCAAAGAGCCTGATTATAAAACTAGCGTATTATCATCTCCTACTATGAATCCAAGACTAATCACTCATATTTTTAATATTTCAAGCAATATTGAGGATGTGATTGATGGATTTAAGAGATATTCTGCTCAAATATTGGGAGTTAGGGGATGTCCTGATAGCGAAGAAGCAGCAGAAATGGATATTTTTTGCGAAAACATAGACAAGCACGCAAAAAAGTTTGCTCAGGTTGCAGCAAAATACAATATAAAAACAAATTTAGGCAAAGATTCAGCAGCCCACATAATGTCCATACTGACACTTCCTGAAATGAAATTTGATGAAGGGGGCAGCATAAAAATAACCAAGCAGGAAGAAGATAACAAAATAGATTCTACTCCAGCTAAAAAAACCACTATGAAGATTTGATATGAACTTAACAGAAGCTGTTGCATCAACAAGAAGAAGTCAGCTAGCCACTTCAAATATAGCTAAAGCTTTAGCACTTGAAGCCTTTAATATTTTTGACGACCCGAGAGTAAAAAGCAACTTAGGATTTCCTGTTACTACGTATTTTTTTGATATAACTACGCTACCAAAAGAAACTCAAAAGATTTTGGAAGCCTTAGATGCAAACGCATCATTTGCGAGATTCAATCCACAAAAAAGCGTTTATGAAATTTTTGTATCAACCTTTACGGAAGATTTCTCAAACAAAAGATTAGACAGAAACGGCTTTATAAATTTTAGAGGGAAAAAGATAAATTTAGCAGATGATACTTTTGCCCTCACAAGAGAAATGACCCTTTCTGTTTTTAGACACGAACTTGCGCACATAATTATCTCAAATTTGATAAACCTAGAGAAATTAGACAAGCAAAGCGTTCCATTTTCTTTAATCAACATTGCAGAGGACGTAAGAGTTAATAGTTTTTGGAATTTTGATAAAAACTACCAAGTTTTATTAAATCCTCTTTTTAAAATTTCGCCTGAGCTTCAAGCAGAAAACAAGACAGGATATGATATTTTCTTTCCCGTCTGCGTAACACTCGATGACCCAAAATACTACTACAAAAGCCCAGACTATCCATTTGTCAAAGAAATTTTTAAAAGAATTTTAGATGCCGTCAGTATAAACGAAGTAGTAAGCATAGTAAAAGACTTCCTAGATGAAATGGAAAAAAGGCATCCTAAAGCAAAAATGACAAAATCAATGATGCAAGCAAGAGGTAAAGTTTCAGGCGGAGGAAAGGCTGACAGCGAGAAGAAAAAATCGGCTTTTGACGCTCCTGAAGATAGCGTAGTTGGTGAAAATTATGACGATGATGATGACGAATTTATAGACCCTATGGAAAAAATGGAAGAAGAAAAAAGCAAGCAGGATGTTTGGAGAATAGAAGAAAAGGAAGATGCTCAGGAAAAAGATATTAATTCTCCAGATATTTTATCTGACGAGGGCGACCTTCTTGGCGGTTTAAGCCCTGAAGAACAAGATGAGATTATAGACGAAATAAAAAAAGTTGCCGTAAAGATTAATGAAGATGGAAATTTAACAAAAAACAACAAAGAGAGTAAATTTCACGACAAAAAAACAACCAACAGGGATTCAAATTTAGAAAAACAAAAAGAAGGCAAAGGTTTTTCACTGCTTCCTAGCGCAAAATCAGTAGAAAAAGACGACATCGAGCTATCTATGTCCATAGTGAGGTCTTGCACTCAAAAAGCAAAACAAGAACTAAAAAAATATTTTCCATTTACAGAAGAGGATGAAAGTAGCGAATTTTCTAAAAATTTAAACAAAAGAAAGCTGCACACTCTGCCGTTTAATCCAACTTACGAGAATATCTTTTTAGAAAAAACAAACAAGGTAAAAGAGCCTGTTAAGCTGACTTTTTTCTTTGACCTTAGCGGCTCTATGTCTGGATTTCCCCTAAATACGGCAAAGCATTTGATTGCTGTATTGAAAAATTTACAAGATGCAAAATTTATAGATGTTGCGCTTGTATTTCACGCAAGTATTACAAAAAAAGATTACTGCACCATTGTAAAATTGTCCAAGCTAAAAGACAAGCCGTTTGAAAGAATTTCTGCAATAAAAACTCATTACAACGAAGCCTTTATCAATGCTTTACACGTAGCAAAAAGAGAAATTAGAGGATGGATAAAGGATTCTCGCTTTAATATATTTTTAACCGATGGGAATATTAATGATAAGGCAGAAGATGTGCGAGAAGCATTAAAAATTATAAATCAAGACAAAACGATAGGGATGTATATGGGGAAATATTACAATTCGGAAGGGTTAAGCGAATATTTTGATAATTATATTTCATACAACTACGGACGAAACACAGAAGAAGAAAACATAAGGGATAATGTGCTTAAAGAAGCCATAGACGCTATTTGTAAAATGGCAAATCCAGATATGAACGCAAGTGCGGTTATTAGACAAATATCAAAAAACGACAATCTTGTTACCTCATTTGGCAAAAGTAAAATTTATACACACAGCACAAAAGCTGACGAACCAGAGAAAAACACCAGAAGAAACAGGATAAAAATTTGATGAAATTTAAAAACATAAGTTTTTTGATATTATTATTTTTTTTAGCAACAAGCAATTTGCAGGCAATATCTTTTAATTTGTTTGGAAACAATGAAATATCAGGGAAGGTGATTTCAATAGCAGATGGTGATACCTTGACGATTTTAGACAAAGACAAAAGGCAACACAAAATAAGATTAGCAAGCATAGATGCACCTGAAAAATCTCAAGACTTTGGCAATGTTTCTAAGAAGTCATTATCTGATATGTGCTACGGACGCATAGCAAGCGTTCTAGTGAAAGATAAAGACAAATACAATAGGTCGGTAGGGGTAGTGTCTTGTGATGGTTTAGAAGCCAATTTAGAGCAGGTTAAACGCGGTATGGCTTGGGTCTATAAAAAATACGCTTCCGAAAGAAAATATTTTGAGGCTGAAGAAGAAGCAAAAAGTGCCAAAATAGGAATTTGGAGCAGGGCGGATTTAGTCCCTGCTTGGGAATTTAGAAAAAAATAGCCAACTTGTTTAAGCTCTTTCTGTATATTTTTTTATAAAATTTTTATATACTTTTTTGAAAACATTTTGAATTGCATCCTTGTTTGTTTTTGTGTATGCCTCTTTAGGAAAAAAGACGGTTATGGCAAGGTTTCCTCCGCCTTCTAGCTCAACAATATATTGAACGTAGTAATCGCTTGAGCAATCACCAAAGGCAAGAGCCAGAAATCCCTCTCGCCAAACTTCATCAATACTATAAATTGAACTTCTTTGAAGAGTGTTTGTGCTTAAATTTTCAAGTTTTTCACTCTTTAAAGCCTTATTTATCTTCTCAATAAGCTCTTCTACGCAAGCTTCAATTTCAATCTCTTTTTTTTCAACCTTATAATAAAGAGTGTAAGCTTGCTCTATTTTTCTAAGTAGTGTTTTCATTGTTTTGTCCTTTAAGGTGAGATTTGTTTTGTTAGAATTATTATAATATATTCTTACTTAAAATAATATAAAAATATATACAAAAAAGACAAATAGATAATCAAATAGATAAATTATTTTATCTAATAGATAAAATATTAAAGAAACATTAAGCAATAATCCTATATAATTTTATTGAAACAAAACAAAATCTTATTTGAAAAGGACAGAAAATGGAAAAGAATATAAACATCTTCGCGGAAGTGCTTGAGGATGAAGCCTTAAATCAATTCTATAAGGCAATGTCGCTACCTTGCAATGTTGCAGGGGCGTTAATGCCAGATGCCCACGCTGGATATACCTTACCTATCGGCTCTGTGATAAAGAGCAAGGATATGATATTCCCTTCTTATGTAGGCTATGATATAGGTTGCGGAATGTCTGCAATTAGAACATCTATTAAGGATTTTAAAACAGAGCAATTAGAAGTTTTAAAGCTTGAAATTTTATCAAGAATTCCTGTTGGTGCAGAAAGACACGCAAACAAAAAGAGATACCCAAATGAGTATAACCCAATAGCAAAATTTGCACAAACAGCCTTTAGAGATGTTGGAGTGTATCAGCTCGGAACTTTAGGCGGTGGCAATCACTTTATAGAGCTTGGGCAAGATAGAGAAGGTTTTATTAATATAATAATCCATTCTGGCTCAAGAAATGTTGGAAAGGTAATTGCCGAAGAGTATATGAAGTTGGCTGCAATCAAGAATACAGACGAAGAGCGATACGCGCAAGAATTTGATGCAAAGAATAGCGGGTGGATGCACCACAATCCAGAGGGCTACGAACGAGCCAAGAAAGAATTTATTTATCGCCGTGTAAGAGCCAGATTATCCACAAACACAGAGGGTCATTTTGGATTTGATATAAATTCAAAAGAGGGACAAGAGTATTTAAACGATATGAACCAAGCCCTAAATTTTGCATTAGACAACAGAGAATAGATGATAAAGAACGTTTTATTGTCTATGGAAGCGGTTTTTGGCAAGGTATCTACCGATAGATTTATAAACCGAAATCACAACCACGCAGAATTAAAGGATGGATTTGTAATTCATAGAAAGGGAGCGACTCACGCAGAAAAGGGTATGATGGGAGTAATTCCGGGAAATATGAAGGACGGATGCTTTATTGTTGAGGGACTAGGAAATGAAGCCTCAATTTGTTCTTCTTCTCACGGAGCGGGCAGGGTATTATCCCGCAATCAGGCAAGAGCGCAACTTGATATACAAGAATTTCACGAACTTATGAGAGGAGTAGTAACAAATCACACCGACAGCACCTTAGATGAATCGCCAAGAGCATATAAAGATATTTTTGAAGTTATGGAATTGCAACGAGAGCTTGTAAATACAATAGACTACGTAAAGCCTATCCTAAATATAAAGGGTTAAAAAATGAAACTAATGATGAATTTGAGCATCAGAGCTTGGCTTAAAACAGCCAAAATGATGAGAACCATTGAAGGTATTAGAATTCAAGGAAATGGCAACTATGAAATTTGCTTCAACAACAAAGAAAACGGAAGGCTCTACGAAGATGGACTAGGGGAGAATGAGGCTGTTTATCTCAACTCCCTCTCTGAAACAGATGAGAAATTTGAGCTTATGCTATCAACAGGATTGTTTGATAAAAATGGGCAAGAAATTTTTGCAGGAGATATAATCAAAGAGGGAAAATCTGTTGGCTATGTATTCTGGGGAAGTTCTGATGAGTCTATAAAAGCCGATGGATTTTCAATAAAATGGGGCGGAAACCCTGATTTTTTTAGCACCTCTTTAGGCGTTAGGTCTAATAAGGTAAAAATTATTGGCAATATCTTTGAAAACTTTGACCTGTTTAAAAGAAGTGAAGAAAAATACTCAGATATTGATGAAGAGCATTTTTTGCTAACAGGTAAGATAAGGACAAGAAAATGACAATGAAAGAACTAAGCCAAATAACTAAAATTCCATATATGACACTATCTCGATGGAAGAAAGAGGGCGGTTATAGAAGGAATTTATATTCTTTCCTTGAGGCGACAGACAAAAGTGTTTTGGAAAAATATTTTGGCTCTCAAGACGATAATTTCGTAAATGCGCATAAACAAAAGCAGGGCAAAAATTATGAAAAATGAAAATCCCTCAGAAAAAGAATTTAAAAATTTAGACGAAGCTTTTAAATGGCTAGAATCAGAGCCTGTCTTAAATGCTGAAGAAGAGCTAATCGAAAGCCTTTATGACACATCAGATATTCTAAAAACAGCCAAAAAGCAAAACAAATATCCAGACCAAAGAGCAGTGAGTAGGGCAGTAAAAGATTTTGCGGTCTTTGACGCACTGTTTAAAGAAACTCATCAAAATTTAAAGGACAAAAGCAAAAAAATTATCCCGGTAATTAACTCTCAAGATATAAAAGCAGGCGATTTTTTTATTATTAAAGGCGTAATGCTCTATGTTCAAGAAGTTGGAGAATTTTTTATTTCAGAAAATGGGTATAAAAACGCTCACATAAAAGTCATATATGAAAACGGCTGCCATACAGAAGAGCTTTTATTTAACTCTTTGGCGGCAAGACTTAGAAGTGTTGAATCGTATCAAGTAGTAGAGCAGGGTTGATTTTTACTATTTCTCTAAAAGTCAATCAAGCCAAGACCTCTTTAAGTTTTTTCACAAAAAAGCCTTTTTTAACAAACCAGCAATCACCCACAAAGAAATAGTGGTTAGCAACATTAAATTTGCCTATGCTCTCCAAGTCTTTTGCCTTAGATATTGTTATATTGTCGCCATTGTCATAATAGGGAAAACTATCATTTACTGTCGTTCCAACTTCATTTAAAGAGCCTAAGTCTAAAAGCTTTTTTATCTTTAAAGGATTGTTGTAGTATTTTAATAGAATTTTACCTATTTCGTTAAATCCTCCGTTTTTTCTGCAAATAACACCCTTAAACATTTTACTTCTCTCATTCCAAAGCCAAACCATACAGCTGTTATTCATTTTACACCTCTTTATGCTGCTCTTTGTTGAGCATCTATAATTTCGTAGAAAAAATCCACAAACGCAATAAGTTCAGGTAGTAACTCGTTGCTAAAAACTTCCTCTCTTGCCTTCATAGCTTCTTTTTCTTTGCCAAGAAAAGAACTCGTGTGTTCTATAAAAACACTTCTTATTTTTTGTGCAAGCTGCTCTGGCATCTTATAGTTTTTATTTATGGCATTAAAAACTTCAACGTCTATCGTTTCATAGTTGTTGATAGTTTCTATTAGAAGTTCAAGATGTTTTTGATTGATTTCAAAAAGAACACACCCTCTTGCAATCAGAAGAGTATCTCTAATTTCTGCCAAGTCAAAAAACAAAGATTTGTTTGTTCTCATTTCTTACTCCTCTTCATAAGATTTGTTTTATTTTTCAAATAATGACATAAAAAAACTTGTAAAAAACTTAATTTTTATATAAATTATCATTAGTTTTATATAAAACAATATAGAAATTATATATTTTATATGTTTTAATACGATAATTTAAATAAAAATATCAGTTTTTTATTTAAAAGATGTATTTTTTATAATTTTTTGACATTCTTGATACTTTTGGGCTACATCTCACTTTTTATATAAAAATATTGTAAATTTATATAAAATAAATACAAAAATATATAAAAAAATTTATTTTAATATAATTTATATGATAATTTATTTAAAAATACTTTGCAGAAAACATCAATATATATAATTAACCACAAAATAAATAAAAATGTATATAAAATAAATAAAAAAATATAAAAACTATAATATTTTATTTAATAATTCTATATTTGTTTATTATTTTATCAATTTTTAGAAAGAGAGCTGAAGTGATTATTGAGAAAAGCAAAACAAAAACTTTATCTAAATGTCCAAATATAAAATAAGACAAATAGATGAATAAAAAGTGGTTTAAAAATATATGGTAAGACAAATTGCCCATCAAAAAATTATACTTTGCTTTAAATTTAAAATGCTGATTCAGGGTGATAATGCTGAGTATAAAAAATATTGCAAAAATAGCCTCTCTGCTAAATCCGTAAATTTTATCAAAAGTAAAAATATAAAAAATTTGCAGCAAAGAGCATCCGACAAAAATAGCTATCTCTTTTTTGTTGCGTTCATAGAGCAACACTCCTAGATAAAAAGTAAAGAAATTTCCCGGTAGCAGCATATAATTAAAAAGATACGCCTTTTCAAACACTCCTAAATTTGCCAAAGAAAAAACGGCAAAACTACCAAAGGCAAAAATCCTAAGTATTTTTCTCTTCTTGAATACCAAAAGCAGACACAACAAAATATAGGCTTGTATCTCAACCCCTAAGCTCCAGAAAGGCGGAAGCAGGAAAGCAAAGTAAATATCATCTATAACTTTTATTTGATACAGGTCTATAAACTCAACGTAGTTAAGTGGGATAATGATATACGACAGCAGCACTTTTAATAAATTTGTGTCAAAATTTCCGTATTGTGTTGAAAGAAAAAAAATATAAGAGATGGTAAGGGTAATAAAATAGCTTGGATAAATTCTAAGAAATCTATCTTTTGCAAAAGAGATTGAATCAAATGAAAATACTTGAGTAAGAATTTTAACGCTTACATATCCTGCAAGAGTAAAAAAGCAAAAAACGGCAAATTTGCCAATGTCTAAGCCGTAAAATTTTATATCAAAATGAGATAAAACAACCAAAATTGCTAAAAAAAATCTAGTATATCCTAGCATATTTTAGAAGTATTTGTTTTGAAAATCCTCAACAACTTTTTTGGGGTCTTTATCGGAGTTTAGATTCTTTTCTAAGAATGCTATTGGTTCTCCTTTAAGTTTGTTGGCTTGAGTATTTATTTCAAGTTTGTCTATCCTAATAAAATTTGTAAGTGGTGAATAGGCAACATACAACTTATTGCTTATAGGTGTAAAAATAAACACACTAAAATAGCAGAAATTTACTACTACAAAGGCTACTAAAAAACCAAACAAAGAATTACTTAGTTTGTTTTCAGCAGGTTTGTCATTTGAAAAAATAGATAAAAGAAAACCCATTACAAGTAGAATACAAAAACCAACGGATAAAATGTTCCATATTGTGTCTGCTAGAAAAATATTTATCTTGAAGACACTAAAATAAGCAAGAGTGCTATATGAGATTAGCGCAAGAGCATATCCTGCAATAAAAGACTTGCTTGGCTTTAATATTTTTAAAAAGAAATTTCTTTTTGATAGAGGAGATTTTTTTAGCGCAAATAAAAAAATTGGTGTTGCTACTATAAGATAAGCGTATATCATAATAACAGCAAAATGGTTATATTCTGGATTAAATACCACAATACCAACCACGCCAAGTATTATTGAAACAACAAAACAAGCGATACCCACAAAACTCATATTCAGGCAAGATAAGTGCTGCTCTTTATTCGCTTTAAATAAAAAAACAATATAACAAATAAAAAATATAAAACTTAAAACAATAAGTATCAAAGATATATTGTTATAAATTTCTCGCATTTTAACATCTCCTGATTAAAAAACTACTTTAATAATACCAAAATCAATTACAATACTTATTTGCTACGCCTGTAAATCTTGCAAATAAGAAGCTCTTGCATCTTCTGCTGTGTTTGTATGTTGCAATCCGGCTTTATGCTCTTCGTTGATTTTATCCACAACATCCATTGCTGTTTCTATGCCGCGAGAATCAATCAGCTCCTCTATCTCATCAAAGGTAAGAGGCTTTGTATATTCTGCGGTATTAAACCTAAAATAAAGCTCTGAAAAGACATTGTTTTGCTTATCATCAACAAATCTAGCAAATAAGATGAAAAACAAATTTGCATAGTTATCAGATTGAAAAAGTCGTGATTGTCCATCGTTCTTTTTCTCGACTATCTCAATCGTTGAAAATTGCTTATAGTATTCGATTATCATACGTGTATCGTAGCTCTCAAGCTTAACAACAATAGTCCCGGCAGGCAGGTTCATAAACTGTCCAATTACCATACGGAACAAAACAAGAGTAAAGTCAGCCATAAGCATATCTATAATGTAGCCCATAGTCTTTTTGTCATTAAATATAGCTACTTTAGGTATGCCTTGTCCTCTGATGCGTTTCGTTCTGGCTCTTGACTTGGAAGACATATCATCAAGAAGGCTTAACACCCTCTTGCCTTCCTCCCTGTCTAAAAATTGTATTATTTTTTCCCTAAAATGGACATCTTGGGCTAGAGCATAGAACCTTTTAGCAAATTCCATTTTTGGATTTGTGCAAGCTCTATTAAATTCAAAAGCTTCCTCTTCAAGAAATTTTCTAAATTTTCTTTTTTTATCGTCCATATAAATTCTAATGGCATTAAGCGATAGTGTAACGTTATCTTCAAGAATGCCGTTTTGATTTTTTCTGAGCATATATGATTGAAAATATTTATAATCGCGGTTTTTGGATATTTTCTCTTCCTCTTTTCCGCCTTTTTGCTCAATTTTTGCGTTATGCTGCTGTATATATTCAGTAGGGAAAATGTCATCGTTTTGTCTATATATAACCGTATCATACAGTTTGCTTTTGGTAAGATAACCCTCTATAATGAAGAATAAATCGTCAAAATGCTCTTTTGAACGAAAAAGTCTTAAAATGCTCTCATATTCTTTCCCGAAGAGATATTTTCTGTCGTAAAATATGCTTAATTCTTTTACTCTTGAATAGCCGTCTTCTTTTTTGATTTCTTGATAAAAAAACTTCTTTTCAAGCTTTCTTAGGTAGCAAGCCTCAAATCCAATAGTATGTTCAAGGTCTTTTGGTATATAGAAAAATAGTTTAAATAACCAAAATGGCAAATTTAAAATTTTAAACCACAACTTGTCCCGGTGCTTTTCAAGAGATTTTGCTCCAACAAAAAGCCAAGCGACAAATAAGCAGCTAAAAATGGATATTAAAAAAACAACATAGTTAAAATCACCCTTGTAATCCTTGCCGAAGTAATCCGCAGGGCTGAATACGAATAGGTCTTTTGATATTAGTTTGCCTGAGAAGAAGACCATTATGATGATAGTAAAACCGACAGCAAAAAGAAGCTCAGTGCGGCGATAATCCCGGCTTATTTCATATTTGCCCTTTTTGAGCGATTCTACTTCACTATATGCGCCTTTTCTTGACATTATTTACCTTCTTTGACCTTTAATACGCTAATTTCATTTGTTAAAAATTTAAGACTTCCAGAAAGGTTGTTAAGCTCAAGTTCTGTTTCTACTAGCTTGTTGTATTTTTCAGCCTCATAAGAGGTTTGATAGACAGTAGCTATACGCTCGCTTTGCATAATTTCTTGCTCTATTGTATTTGCAGTCATAGGGATTGATTTATTTCTGATTGTTACATATTCGTCATAGATTATGTTCCATCTTCGTTCAAGTCTTTCTAAATTTTCCTTGACTCTATCCGTCATAACGCCGTAACTGTCGATAATGTCCATTGCGCAGCTTGTAGCCATAGTTCCGGTGCAGCAAGTAGCTCCGCCCGAACCCGGTATTGACACTTTAGGTCTGCCGTCATCAGGCTCTCTAGCATCATAACTTGCAGCAAAACTAAAGCTAGTTAAAATCAAGAATGAAAATATATATTTTTTTATCATTTTATTCTCTCTATTTATATAAGGTTGTTGCAATTATAACAAAAAAGCCATATAATTGCACTATATTTTTACAGGGGCGCAAGATGGAAAACAGAACAAATTTGACAAGAATTGAGAAGGTTGAAAAAATTAAAAGTGCAAGCAATAAGCTGCTCGATTTTATACTAAAAACAGAGGTTTTGAGCCCAAAGGAAAAGGCTGAATTTAAAGATAATATATCTCAGTTTTTAATAGATGTGGAAAAAGTATCTGTCGAAGAAAAAGACACTACTGCCAGAGAAAACTCCGATGTAATGCTAAATTTAATAATGGCTGATTTAAGAATAAAAGCACAAAAGATAAATTGTCCTCTTACAATCTAACAATCAACAGATGACTAAAAAGTCATCTGTCTTTCAATATCTTCTTTACTTTCTTTAGGGATAAACCGGTTTTTTAATAAAGCCTCTTTTATAGCTACCAAATTGACAACTTTTTTATTAAATATGCTTCCATTTTGCATAAAATTTATAAAAAATTGAACTAGATGGTCTGAATTTAATCTTGCATTTTCAGCAAAAAGATACCAATTTATTGAATATATCTCCTCACAGTGCAACCTCAAAGCAAAGTCATCAAGCCCTATATTGTCAATAGTTCTGTTGTTTTTGTCTTCATTAGCTCTCAATGGAAAATAATTGATTCCAGTAAGCCTTTCAAACAAAAAAACAGAAATACCTTGATTTTTAGCGACCCACTCCCACTTTAAATTTTTAACCTGCTCAAGAACTATCTCATTAACAAATCTTTTGCTTAATAAATTTTCCCAATCTATGCTGTCCTTAAAAGCCAAAAGCTCTTTTTCAGTCATTTTTTCTATCGGCAATTCCATTGTTTTCTATCTCATACTTTTTGTAGTCTGCAAAATTATGATAAAAATTGTTGCCACATACCCTATAAACAAATAAGCTTTGAAAAAATAAAATTCTAGGATGTTGCCTTGAAAATGTTTCGTATGCCTTGCCTGTCCAGCGTCCGTCATTTTTGAATTTTTCAAGTTTTGATAAAGGAATTTTGAGTATTGTCGATAGATTTTCTATTGGAATTTCTGAAGTTGTTTTAAGCCCGTATTTTTTTTCTAGCTCTTTTTGTTTTTGCTCATCATATCTCATTAAAAATTCTACTATAAAATTTTTCCAACCGTCCATTCCGTTGATATTTTCGTTTTTCCAGACAGTAGCAATTCTGTAAGTTATTCCGAAGTTTTTACTAAGATTTGTTATCGTAAGGTCAGAGCTGTTTCCTGCTAATGATATGATACAGTCGGTATAGAACTCAACGATATCCATTTTTCTCTTTCATCCTTTGATTTTTCTTAAAAAATGCTTTATTATTTGCATTATACCAAAAACAGGGCTTGCTTTTAACCTTTTCCGCCAAATTCTTCGTTTCTAGTGCGGTCTATCAACACATATCTAGCTCTAGTGATGGCTACATAGTATAAATTTACTTCTTCAATTATGTCGCTATGAATCCTCTTTCCTTCTCTAGCTAGTTTGCTAATGGACGGGAAATCCCTCTCTAATTCAACATAGTCAAATTCAAGCCCTTTTGAAGAGTGAGCGGTTGCAAGGTATATCTTGTCCTCAAGGTTTTTTTGGTTTTTAAAATTATCAATAGCCTTATTTTTTATCTTAAAAAGCCCAAGTCCGTATCTTTTGGCGATTCTATAAGCACTACTCAGCTCTATTCCGCCATCGTTTTCTATCTTTTCCTTTAAGCCGTCTTCGTTTTTGCAAGCTAGCAAAAAACCGTATCTGGTTGTATCAATTTTGTCTAAATTTCCTTTTAAAAAATGCACAATATTTAAGGTGAGGCTGAAAATTTCGTTTGGATTTTTAACAAGGACATAGTTAATATCACTTTTTAAACTTTCAGCCAGAAGTTCAATGATTTTTGAGTTTGTCCTCGTAATTACGGCTCGGCTTTTTATTCGGTCTTGCTCCTCATCCTTTCTTAACGGCACAACCCGGCTGGTTATGGTTATAGGATTTTGTTTAAATGCGTGAAGCACCTCGTTTGCCTTTTTAACTATATTAGGGCAACATCTAAAACATTCAGACAGCACCAAGTTATAGTCTGCTTCAAATTTATCGAAGGCATTAACACTGCCTCTAAAACCATATATTGCTTGGTGTGGGTCGCCGACTAGGATTTTACTTCCTGTAAAATTGAAAAATATCGACAAAGTAACATCGTTGCTATCCTGAGCTTCATCAAGCATAACGACATCATAATCATCATAAATTTCCCTATTCTTTTGTAGCTCAAACTCTTTTAAATATGCCGAATGGGTGATTAAAATTTTTCGGTCGAGCATCTTTTGCCAAATTTTTAAAGCTAAAAGACGCGCATCCTGATTAGTCGAATATATGCTCTTTTCGTCTGAATTGACAAATGAATTTATTAACTCTAAAGCAGCCGCAGCCAAGCTGTAATCAACCTCAAACAGCTCTACTATCTCAGTAGAGTTATAATCCCCGTTTTTAAGCTCCGAAGGCTTTATTTTTAGCTCTCTATACGCCAAACTATGAACAGTGCTTATTGTGGTGTTTGCCGGGAATTTTCTAACTGATTCTGCCGCGATACTTTGATTATAAGCTAAATAGAGTATTTTTTTATCTCTCAATCTCTTTGCAAGCTCGACCAAAGACGATGTTTTGCCTGAGCCTGCCGCCGCAGTGATAGCAACAATTTCACCCGGATTAATTTCTGAACAAACTCTAAAAATTTTCTCTTGTTCGTGTGTAAAGCGCATTATCTTAACACGCTCAAAGAAAATATAAGTATTTCTCTTGCCAGCTTTAACATAGGCGGGATTAATAAATCAAGAATAAAAATGGTAGAAATCAGGCTTATAGTCTTTTTGAAATAAATAGGCTCATCCTTATAGTGTTCGAGGGTAATTAAAGCACAGTATGCTCCGGAGAAAAACATTAAATGAGCTAATATCAGAAATTTAGCATCCGGCGATTCAATCCTTAAAAAATATCCAAAATAATAATATATCAACGGATATACAAAAAAAGATATAAGGCAAATTTGGAAGAGAAAAAGCTTTTTATTGTTCTTGAAATTTCTTATATCTACAAAATCTCCCACTATGCAACCCCAAGTGTTTCCATTCTAAAATCATCAAAACCTTTTTTGGCATTGTGTATAGTGTCGTTTTTAAGCCCTTTTATGGCGTTTGTATGAATAAGCTTGACGTTGCCTGTTTCACCGCCTCTAAAGAAAGTATGTGTCCATACAGCCCTATCATTTTCTGCTCCCAGCAGCATCAAACAAAATCCGTTGTCTGCGTCAAGAACTTTTCTGATAGGCACTAATTTCTCCTTTACTAATTGCGTAGAGGTATCAAGCACTAGCTCGCCTGCCGCATCTCTTTTATATTCGCTTTTTTCTACCTCTTGCTCTGTTATCATAGTTTCAAGCCACTCTATAACATCTCTATCGGCAACTTTGAAAATAATCTTTGATGTATTCGCCAAAGCTCTTTTTTGGGCTGTTTCGTCTGTTCCTGATGTTTTAAGCGAAACAAAGTCTTGAATACCAAGAGCTACCGACATATTCAAAGAGCGCACTTGAGCTAAGATGGTGTCGATATCGCCAACAGGATAAGCTCCATACTCGTCAAGAGATATTAGAGTAAATGGCTTTGGTGTAAATTTGTCTTTTGCTATGTTCTTTATGGTGTTATGACTTCCTATAAATTCGCCGCCAAGAGCCATACCCGCAAAATTTTTAATTGTCATAATTAAAATTTTACCAAGTATCTCAACCTGCGCTCTTGAAAGCTCAAGCGGAGGAAGTAGGGTATATAAAATTTGGTTGTCTGAAATAACATCTATCGGGTCTATCTCGCTTTTTGGCTGGGCTACTATGTGCTTAAATGCCGTAAATACGTTAAAAAGCTGCTCCCACTGTTGTTGTGCGTAAGCGTGCTGTTGAATAGCATCGGCAGGTGGCTTTTCAAGAGAACCATCTTTGCCGGCAAAAGCATCTTGTAAAATAGAGTTAAAGCTTTTTTCGTTAATAGTGTTTAGCCCAAAGTCCTTCAAGGCTCTTTTTGCTGCCTCTTTTGTCTGCTTGCTGCTTTCGCTATCTTCGTTATTGCTACCGTCTGAGGTATATGCTTCTTTGATATTATTGTAGAAAAATTTTATATCTTGTAAGGTATATAAATTATTTTGATTATGGTCTTTTGTATAAAAAAATTTCAGGTCGTTTGAATTTGCTCTGCCTTGCCCATAGACCGCAAGAGAAACACTCTCAAGCATAGGGGTAAATCTATTCCATACGTTTCCAAGATAGGATTTTATTGTTTGAAAAACGTTTGTGTAAGCGTCTTTTATGAAAGCGTATTCAATTCCAAGCTCACGCTCTATATCAATTCTTCTTGTAGGCTCTTGAATGATGGTCGCAAGCAGCTTTTCTATATTGTCAAAGAAAGTTGTTTTTGCGGTTATGATACTTTTATCGCTAATCATTGCAACAACCTTGCTATTTTTCGCAATAATGCCGTCTATATCACGACACATACAGTAAAAGGTGATAAAAATTAATGAAACGTTTAGAACTTGCATATTATCACGGATTTTCTCTGAGTCAAGCCCTTCGTTCAAAAGCTTATTTCTAGTATATAAAGCTGAAACGACAGGCAAAAGAAGTGCCTTACCGCGATTTTGGAAATATGCCGTATTGCCTTCTGAACTCTCTTTGAAGGCAAGGCTTGATAAAAATTCAACAAGCTTTACTGGGTGTTGATTGTTGAAAAAGTTAAAGGTATTGGATTCTGCGCTTTTCTCGGCTTTCAAGAAATTTAAAACCCGGACGGATGTTTCTCTGTAATTTCTTTTCGCCTGCATCATAACTTCGTTGAGCATTTTAATATCTGACTTTCCGTCATTAAAGGCTATTCCACCGCCAAATTTCATAATGTCATCCATTAAAGAGCGCAAGCACTCTGTTTTACCAGCTCCGGTTTTTCCCACTAAGCAAAGATGCGTTTTTGCGATTTTCATATCTATTCCAACGTGTCTTAGTTTATTATGTGGTTGTTCCATTGTCTTTTGTTTTGCAGACAATGACTCAATATCTCCTGACTTTATGATGGATAAATGCCCGTCAAGCTCTTCGTCATAAACCCTATAACCTATGATAGAAACTACTTTATTTGCGGTTTGAGGCTGCAATATCGCATTATATTGTCTGATATAGGCTTCGTTCTTAAAAAACACTCCAAAAAGTTGATTCCCTGTCTTTAAAATCAAAAGACAAAAGAAAAATACCGATGCAAACGGCGAGAAGAAGGCACAAAAAAAACTAAGCCAAAATAAAGCCCTCGCTGTCTTTGTGTATCTTTTAAATCTAAAACGGCTCTCTTCTAGCCCCAAATAACGAACACTGCGGTTTATTTTGTTGGTTTGAAGAAGAATTGATGCCATTATTTACTTTCTTTTAGCTTAAGCAAAGCCAATTCGGCATCCGCTATTTGAGTGCTAATCGCATTGATTTCCAAATCCAAAGCCACACACTTATATCTATTTTTCTTTTCAAATTCGTGGTGCTGCTTTGTTTCCTCAAAGTTAAAATATTGATACATAGCTCGTTGAGTAGCAAATTGTGAAGCTTCAGCACCTAACCCTCTAGTCCAAAATTCCCTGATATAATAGACTTCGTTTCTAGCATCAACAATCATTTGAGAAATTTCCTCATTGATTTTCTTTTCACTAGGTTTTATGAGAGAGCTATTAATAAGTGTAGTCCCGGCAGGGTTATTGCAATAGCAATTAGTTGCCTGAAGCTCTCTATATTGCGCCCTTAGTGGGGTATCAACTTCATCTAGTCCAAATAGAGTCGAAGCTGCTATTAAAAAAAGTAGATATTTTTTCATAACACTATCCTATATCATAAGGCAAGAACAGATTTTGATATTGCTTATATCTTGGCAACTTAAAGGCATTTACGCCGTTTGAGTGCATCATAAAGATAGTTCTATCATCATCCGCATCGTCTTTAATCTTATCAAAAACTTCCTGACTTGATGGGTCAAGTTCTGCATTACCATTAACAATTATAACGCCTTGCTGCGCATTTCCTTTGTCCAGCTCTTTAAACAAGAAGCATTTTGTGCTAAACAACTCAGCTAAACCCGGTGTAATGTCGCTCACGCTTTGAGTAATCAGCACAAGATGAACGCCATACTTTCTAACCTCTTTTGCAAAGGTTTTTATCAAGTCCTCAAAAACAGGAATTTTTAAGAAGTTGTGAGCCTCCTCTACAAAATAGAAGCTATCAGGTCGCCTTTCGTTGTTGTTAAATGCTTTTAAAGCTTGCATTTTATCGTATTTAAACCAATTCTTGATTAGTAGCCAACCGATAGCGACAAAACTTTTTCTGTCATCTTTGATTTTGTCAAAATCTACATAGTATGCAGGATAATTATCTCTTACCACAACGTTGTTAAAATACGCAAAAGCAGCTATATTTTTAATGTTTTCTAGCTTTTGCTTTAAAGTCTGATATACCGTTTTTTCAAGCGATGTTTTATTCATATCGTTCATACCGGCAATAACTGTGTTTATCAAATCAGCTAAAATAGGCTTTTTAAACCTTTCATATTCAGAAGGCAGCTCATCAGCCTTTGTTCTTAAACTAAATTTCGGCTGCCCGTTTTCATCCTTAATATTTAAAATTTCCTCTATAATTTCATCATATACTCTAGGATAGCTACCTTGAATTTCGCCTAAAGAGAGATTTGCATACCTTTTTTCCGCAATCATTTTTAAGACGGAATTCCATAAAGCATTTTCCTCGCTTCCGCTTAATGTCCTTTCCGTGTCTGAGCTTGAAACGTCCAAAATTAAGTTGATAAAATTGACAAACATAGACTGCTCTTCTTCTGTTGGATTATTCATATCCTCAAAATCAAACAGATTAAATCTTAAGTTAGAAACGCTGGAAGGGATTATCTCTATTATCTTTTTATCGGTGCTGTTCTTTTTGATATTTTCAAAAATTCTGCCGCCCGTGTAGCCTACGTTTATATATCTAATCTTTCTCTCAGAATGCAAGTCCCTTGCCACTTTGTTTTCAAAATCATAGTCGATAATTTGGGTTAGCATCTTAAGTGCGGCAACTGATTTTCCGGCTCCCGTAGTTCCGAAAATTAAAGCGTGAGGCGATGAGTTACCTTTAAACATAAAATTAAAGAAATTACCGTTTATATCAGTCCCAAAGAAATCAGGCTTTAAAATTACTTCGCCTTTATCCTCTACATCCTTTAGACACTCTTTGCAAAGGCTTGTGGAGAAGTATTTGCCGATATTTTTATTTTCCATTAATATATCAAAATCAATATCACGAGTAAGCAATAAGGTTCTTGGCAAAATTTTATCCATAGAGTAGTATCTCTCTTCGGCGACCACTCCTAAAGCATCTTGAAAAGAGCTTGTAACGGCTCTATCCTCTAAAAAAAATATTCCGTGTCCTATAAAGCAGTGTTCTCTTAGTCGTATGACGCTCTCTTTATTTTCTGGATTATTTACAAAGCTATTATATTCTTTAAGATAGCTAGAATCGCCAAGCTTTGCTCCCTGCTCTAATAGGGCAAGCCTTCCGTTTGCTTTGCTGCTTGAGAAGTCAAAAAATAGATGACAAACGCCATACCACTCCGTTCTAAACAGATTGATTATAGAAAAATCCTCTCTGTCTTTAAAGGCTGTTATTTGATATGGTGTGTATTTCTGTAACATATTGTCAGCAGCAATACTTATAAGAGATGGGAATTGTTTATATAATAAATCTATATCCTGAGTGTGTTTTATATCGTTGTATTTATTATAAATTCGTCTTCCTTTAATTTCAAAAACATCAAGCAAGAAGATATGATATAAGGCACTAAGTATTTCATACGATTCAAGTAGTTTTGTTTCAAATTTTTTGGACATAGCAAGAGCTATTTTTTTGCTTGAAGTAAAAAGATATATAGCCTCCACGTTTCTTTGCTTAACGAAACTTAGCATAACCTCAGTTCCGTCTTTGTCGTGTTTTATATCATTACAAAACCCTTCAAAATCATATGTCCTAATAGTCCTATTGCTTCTTGTTTCAAGTTTGATGGCATATAGCCTAATGGCGTTATTTGGAGTCAAGCTAATGGAATTATCATCGCCGTTAATGCTAAAGTAGTTAATTGTTTTTTCCAAATTCATTTTTGAAAAATATCCAAAAATTTTTAGTAAAAACAGGTCAATCATCTCAAATGATTTAAAAGTTAGTGAGCCTTTTTTAACGTTCATATCTTATTTACTCCATAATTTCATTTTTAAAATTTACAACTTTTTCTTTTGACAAGAAGCTCAATTTTTTATACTGATTGATTAGCACGCTTACATCATAAGGGCTTAAGCTTAGCTTGTCTTTGGCAAATTTTAAAAAGTCTTCAAGCTCTTTGTTGCTATCCGTATCTTGCCTAGAAGCTATGTTTTGAGCGTGTCTTACAATGTCTTTTATAGTGCTTTCCGGGTTGCCCTCAGACAAAAATATTTTGCTGATTGTAGCACTATCAATGCTAAATTTATCTAAAATTTGCTTTTTGGTGGTTTTAATGATAAAGGCTTTTACTCCGTAAGCAAAGACAATAATCAAATTATTCTTTGTTTTTATCTCTATATGCTCCGGACTTTCAAACCACCCTAGAATGACCTTGACAACATAATTTATAAAAACTATCTGTTCGCAGGCAAATTTTTTATGCAAAAGCTCATCCAATTCGGATGTTAGAACTTTTAATTTTTTCATCTTTCACCACTCTATTAGCTTTTTATAAACTTTTGGTTGTTAAATTATACAATATTTTCTGCATTTTTGTTTAGAAAAAAACATAAAAAGTGCAATTTTTTCTTACTTTTTTATTTTTTCTTATTGCTTTTTTGTAAAAATAGTCTATAATTTTAAGAAAAAATAGGGGATTGTGCTATGAGCAATATTGCAACACTTGTTAATGCTAATCAAATCGCAAACCTTACAAAGTGGATGCTTGATAATTGTAAGCAAGAAGTAAATTCAAGCTTGGACGATATGGAAAGCATTGACAAGCCGATAGAGCTAAACAAAGAAGACTTTAATCCTAATATAGATTATAAGGAAAACGCAATCTACGCACTTTATGATAATGGCGAAAGAATAGGTAATTTTTTCCACAAAAAAGGATATTTTTTTCCTATAAGCTCAAGAAGCATCGACACTCCACAAGATAAAGAAGCTTACGAGCAACAAAAAAGAAGTTGGAATATTAACAACTGCGACATTATAAGCTTCTCTGAATCCTCTTTAAAAACACTTAGAAAAAATCTTGACGACAGTATTCTTTCTCAAAAAGCGCAGACACTTATAGAAGCCAAAGAGAGCGGTCAAGATTTTATAAGAAGCAGCCAAAGCTATCGTATGAATGCTAAGGAAGCAGAAGCTTATCTCTATGAGAGAGAAAATTTTTATATGATTATAGAGCAGTCTGCAAAAAAACAAGCAGCCAAAGCTTATGGGTTGTCGCTTCTTAGAATGTTTGGGTATTCAGAGGTTGAAGAGCCAAAAACAAAGCTTTCGGAAAGCCAAAAAGATACTTTAATGCACTATTTAATAGGAAGTGAAGGGCTAAGAAGCAAGGATGAAGTAGGCTCTATGCTTGAAGAGCTATCGTTTTACGACAAGATTAATCTAATAGAGCCTTTAAGCGTTCTTTATACCGATTGCGACAACTACGTAAAGGCAAACCAAGATTTAAAAGCCAGAACAAGCTGCTATACTTGTTCTTTCTCTTATGAAATAGACACAAAAACTCTAAAAAAAGAACTTCGATTAACAGAAGAAGACTTAAAAGCATTTTTAAAAAAATTTGACGGAAAAGGAATAAAAGCAGAAACACAAAAAAAATTTGATTATAGCGGTGATTTAGATTCTAAAAGAGTGTATTTTATAAAAAACAGTGTATTTGACAAAGAAGAAAATAGTTTTAAAAGTGAAAAATTCAATATATTTAAAGAGAAAAACGATGAAGCGAAAGAAGTATTAAATAGTATAAAAGACCGCCAGCCTGTTTCAAGCAGAAGCTTTGGCAAAAGTTCAAGACCGAAAATAAAGTAAAAAAGTAAAAATTTCAAAATAATTCTAAAAAGGACGAAAAATGGCACAAAAAATAAATATCGCCGATACCGGCACATTTAGTTTAGAGCGAAGCGGAGATGTCTTCAGTGGAATTGTAGGTGGTAAAAATTTTATAACCATCAACGAAGAAAAGACAAGAAAAAATATTGAAGAGCATCCTATTTTAGAAGATGGAGAATATATCAAAGATATAACTTCAGACAACTCCACAGATGAACAACCTCAAGCGTATCTCAATATGCTAGGCGACATCAAAGAAAAACACACTGTAATAAATGCTTTTTTTCAGCCTAAAATCACATCTGCAACACTATCAGTCCAAGATGGTAGTCAATTCAGAAACTTTAAATTGTATCTAACCAATGCAAATAACAGCAACAACCAAAGCTCAAGCGTTGTTACGATGTTTGAAGAGATTAAACAGCCGGATGAAACTATTAAGTTACAAGAGGTGAATATCCCTGCAACTAGAGTAACTCTAAGAGAGATGAATTTCGCTATCAATGATGTTTTGCAAGGTGCTATGAAGGCAAATTTGGAGCAAGGAAGTAAAGATGCTCTTGCTATGTTTATAGCTGAAACAAGCAAATACGAAGATAAGTCATTGTGGGTGAAAGACGATGACGGCAATTCGTCTTTAAATATCATACCTGAGAATTTAACCGCACTTACGAATATTGCGCAGAAAATTATTGCACTCTCTCTACAAGACCCTTCAATACCTCTTAAGCTTAATGATGGCGATAAAACAACCGCAATTTTGAACAAATTTAAAGCCCATCCTATTGAGTCGATAATCTTTATGTCGGCAACAAATATTGCAAACAACAAAGATGACCTACAAGAAAAATTGGGAATAAGCGTAATTTCCACAAAGGTTGAATCTTATGAAATTTTAGCAGCCGATAAAGATTTAGAACTTTCGGCTAAATATAGCAATTTCCCTACTCTTAAAGACGATAAGCTTATTGACAAAATTAGGACAGAGTATATATCACAAGAAGTAAGAGCCGATATGAAAGCATTTGTTGAGAAGGCTCAAAAAGATATATTTGCGGCTGGACATTTATTTTCAGCAGTGGCAAAAGAGGTAAAACCTTCAATGTTTAAACTTCACGACATAACAATAAAAGAAAAACCGTCAGAAGAAGATAAAAGAGCTGCCATATCCTTATCTCAAGACATAGTAAATAAGCTAAAACCACTTAGCAATAAGTTTCCATCTATAAGCTTCTATGGGGATAGTCTTTTTTCCACACAAGTTTTACAGCAAAAAACTCCGGATAAACTCTTAAAATCTGCAAACAACTTCTTGTATGCTATGGAAAAAGCTATTAAGACAGTGCTTGAATTTAATCAAAATATAGCGCAAATAGGGCTTACAAAAGACGGCGATAGAGTGCTAAATAAATCTAAAATTAATCCGGGCTTTGAATATACAGGAAGAGTTCCGTCAGGATATGCAAATGTTGTGTTTGGCACTCCGACAGCTAAAATCTCTGGAAGAATCGACAGCGACACTCTTTTAAATATTAAAGCAACTATCCTGCCAGAAAAAATTGTATTTTCCGAGAAAAGCTTTACCACAAAAGACGAAAAAGAGCTTAAAGTCCCGGCAAGAGCCTTTTTCCCTAGACCGCAAAGCGGACTTGACCCAAGTCTTTATGAGGTGTTTAACAGAATAGACAGAATGGACAATGAAGGAAATATATACTATGAGGGAAGCGACAAAGGCTATCCTGCAAAAGTTAAAGAGGCTATTGAATTTTTAACTGTAAAAGCTTACGGTGATGGAACAGAAAAAAATAAGGGCGAAATCACAAACAAATCCAATCTAAAAGTCGCACCTTTCTACAAAGCCCTTATCAAAAAACTAACCGACTTACAAAATAGCCCTACTGAGCTTAAAAATTTCCTAGAAAACATTAAGAACGGAAATGAGATAAAAGGCTTGCCAAGAGCATTACAAGTCAATTTAAATGTTTTAAGAGTGGCTATTGAGTTGTCAAAACATACAGATAACGGTTCAAATTTTAGACAAAGCGTTTCATCTTATCACAACAAACTAATAAACGAAAGTCTAAAAAGAAGCCTAGAAACAGGAACGCTTTGCTTCTTAAAACAAGCAGACCATCCTGAAACCTCACAAAATGTTATAAGAGAAGTCAATAAGAGCTTAGGTGAAATATACGATATGAACCAAGCTATGGTAAAAACCGCAGAGCAGGTTAGAAACAAGCTTGAAGAACACAAAGAGAAAAATCCCGAGCAAAAGGTATTCAGTCCTCTTTATGATAGGCTTATTCCAACAGTTTCATCCTCTTTAATGACAGAGATTACGCAAGATGATAAAAAATATCAAGTTCTTGCAAGCCCTAACGCTTTTTATGATAACAATTTGGGTTCAACAAAGATGTCAAAAAGACGTGCGGATGGCGAAACGACAGAGCTTGTAGTGCCTATGCCTTCTGACATAAGCAAAGCCCTTGCCAGAGTCTTAAACAACAAAAACTATGAAGCTGAAATAGGCATAAATCCAAGAGAAAGCTTTGCGCAAAACCAAAAAGACGCAAGAGAAGTAAGAGTCGCAAATTTTATAAATAATGCCGGAATGAATAAACCTAAACTAACGCTAGAAGCAATGAATGAGATGCTAGCGGCGGCAAAACAACAAAATTTTGAAGAAATGGCTGGCACTATCATAACTCCAAACATCCCTGTAACAGACGAACCTGCAAAAGCTCCGTCTGTAAGCACAAAAGCTAAAGCCAAGACTAAAGCTCCGATTGTTACAGAAGACATCCCTAAAGATGCTGTTTTAATAGATGAAGTTGAAATGCCAAAAAATGAAGACATTTCTTTAACAAGCGCATTTGGCATAGGGGATTTAGACGATTGGGAATATAAGCTAAATGACGATACCGATATGGGCAACGGATTTGATTTTGATATTGATGAAAATGACTTTAGCAACCAAGAAGAAATCAAATTAGACGACCCGGACGAAGACCAAGAGCAAGTTTCAAGACCAAAAATATAATTTGGCAACCCCCGCCATAATGATAGTGGCGGGGTTTTTATATAGATAATTTTTATAAGAACGGTTTAGATATGAAAAATTTAATAAAAGACCTTTTCAAAACAACAGAGAATAACAGCAAAATCAATAAAAAAGAGATAAATAACGCAATTTCAAATTTTAAAAAAAATAGCGCATCCGGTGAATTTCATATACCGGTAGGCAAAATAGACCATTTCTATAAAAATATATCAAATCAGATAAAAAAGGGAAACGGCGTATTGATATATGCCGATTATGATGTCGATGGTATGCTATCTTGCACGATGATGATAGAAACCTTAGCCGCCATTGCAAAACAAGAGGTAAAAAAGGGCAATGCCGATGAAAAATCAGCTAAGGCTTTTTTAGAGAAGTTAAAATTTAAAATCCCAAAAAGAACCGATGGCTATGGCATATCTCAAAATTTTGTTAAAGCGGTTTTACAAACCGGCAGCATCAACTACATCATCACTTGCGACAACGGAACTCATAAAAGCGTTTTGCCAATAATAGCTGATGAACACTACAAAGACAAATATTTCGCCTTCGACCATCACGCAAACGGTGATTTTGGAAAATTTCCAAATATTTTTAATCCAAACGTAGATGGCAAAGTTGAAATTTCAACAGGTATTTTACTATATAAGTTTTTTGACAAATTATCTCAAAGGCACGATTTAGAACTGCCTGACTTAGCAGACTTAGCAGCCTTTACTGCTGTTTCTGATGTGGCATCTCTTGACAGCAACAGAGATATAGTTCAAAAAGGGCTTAACATCATCAATAACGCTGAGGCTAGCTACAATTTAATAACTAAAAAAATTGACACTTTAGGTGAAGAGATTGTTAATCAAATTACTAACAAGAATTTTGAAAAAGCTGAAAAAAGCATAGAAAAAATAGGAAAAATGGAAAATTTACAAGCCGAAATAGAAAAGCTAGCAAAACTTCGCAGACCTATTTTTAGCTATTTTTTCAAGAACAAAAGCGTTATATCAACAAAAGACTTGGCTTTTGGAGCAATTCCTATGATGAACGCTATTAACAGAATAGGGGCGGACAGTGAGCCTTTTATTCGTATGGTTATGCAAAAACAAGAAAGCGTGGATGCAGATACCAAAACAAAGGATTTTTTAGATAATGGCTATGCCGCACTAAATCATCTAAACGAAAGAAGAAAGAAAGTAGCCTATGAAGCTACAAAACAAGCCTTGCACTCAATAGAAGTCAAACAAATCAAAAACAACCCTTTTATACTTGTATTTACGGAAAATTTAAGCGTAGGAATCAACGGGCTAGTTGCCCAGAGAGTGTTTGATAATACAGGGGCTGATGTGATTGCTGCTTCAAGAGTAAATTCAGGCAAGGACACAGGAAAAATTGTTTTTAGCGGACGTGGGGAAAATGTCCATAATAATCTTACAAGACTGATGAATTATTATGCCGAACTCAATAAAGATACGGACAAAGAGCCTTGTTTTTCTTTTGGCGGACACTTGAAAGCTTTGGGCGGAAGTATTAAAAATTTAAAAGAATTTACCGAATTACTAAAAATGGCTATTGATAACAACATACTAATCTCAAACGATGCCACAAGCGAGCTTGACTTAGCAAAACAAAGCCATATAGTGCTTTCCAAGCCTATAACTCTTTTTGAGTATGTAGAGCTTTCAAAATATCTTACTCAAAAGACAGATGCCATCCCTTATAGTAAAAATTTCTTAGCACCCGTAATAGTTACGCACGATATGATTTCAAATGCGGATACAGCTGCCGCCAAAACAAAAACGCAAGATTTTGTAATGCTCAAGTTAGGTTTTAAGAACCCACTATCAGACATAATAGAAAAAGTTGATTTTATAGCAACTAGCGACAGCGCAGAAATTTTAATAAACAAAAGCAAAGAGATAGCCGAAAATAGGAAAATGCCTATATTTCTAATGGAATTATCTAATAATTGCTCGGCAGATGGGGATATTGAAGCGTTTTCGGGCAAGATAGTTTTTGCAGAGCAGCTAGACCCTATCGACTTTATTAAGCCGCATAAAACACCAAAAGAAAAAATTAGTAGCGGCATAAAAACAGGGATGTAAGCGATGGACAATGTTAGACCAATCTTTGTCTTTAAAAACAAACAAAAATTTGGAAAGATAGAAGAGGATAATTTTTATATTTACAATGAGAAGTTAGACGACTACGCTTTAGATAATAGCAAGCTTCATCTATTTTATGATATATTGCCAGAAGGCGCAGACCTCTTAATTATGCGCAGATTTTTTAATCCAAAAAACGATTTGGAGCTGTTAAAGCATCTTAACAATACCATAGGGGACTTTACTTTCTCTTCATCAAATTTATATAATGGCGAAGAGATTGAATTTTCAGATATTGCTACAAGAGATTTTGATTTTCCAAACGAGATAAAAGCGGATATAAATATAAGCTCTGAGGTCTTATTTGTAAAATCAGACTCAAAGCCGCCTAAGCAGCAAAAATTATCCCTTCCCGGCTATCAACATAAGCTTCAAGCGGTTATTAAAAATAATACTCTTTCCGAGTGTTACGGCGATTTAATTTTAAAGCCCGCTAACCATTATGAGAATTTGGCAATTAATGAGCATTTACATACGACTTTTTTAAAAGAATTCGGTTTTGAAGTTCCGTATAATGGACTAATCTATCATAAATATTACGATTTTTCGCACTATGTCGTTAAAAGATTTGATTTTGATGCGAATAAAAATAAAATAAGTCAAGTTAGCCTCAATGCCTTTATGCAAAGTTCCGATAAATACGATGGAACTATTGACAAGATAGCAAAATTCTTAAACGAAGAAAACTGCCTTGATGAAGATGAAAAGATTAAATTTTTAAAATACGTCTTCGCCAACGCTTTGATGTTTAATTCGGATTTTCACAAAAAGAATATCAGCTTTTTTGTAGATGGTAAAAATTTAAAGCTTACGCCCGCTTATGACGTTATAAACACTTTTCCTATTACTAAGATGTCAAACGAGCAAACAACACTGCCTATTAACGGCAAAAAGAGCAGTATAAACATAGCCGACATAATAGAGATAGGCAAAAAATTAGGCATTAAAGACGAAAATCGTCTAGCTAGTGAGCTTGAGAATATGATAGAAATTTATAAAACAAGATACCCTGAGTATCTTGCAAGACTAAAAGACATAAAAGGCATAAAAAATTATGAAAGGTTTTTTAGGAAGCTAACAGAGGCATACGAAACCAACGTAAGAACAATTCAGGGTTTTTTGATTACGAAGTTAAAAAAAGAGCAAAAAAACAATTCTGTTTTGTGTTTAAATATTCCGGACGGCGATACCGTTCGTATAGCTTCTGTAACTAAGCATAAAAAATTTCCTCCTCGTCCATACCAACAAGAGTGCGTTGATGCACTAATGAAAACGGACAGAGGGATAATCTATGCGCCGACAGGCTCAGGCAAAACCAACATTATCGCCTACTTGATTGAACAAAAGCAAGAAACAGCCCTCATTATTGTCCCGGCAATAGATTTGGTAAAACAAACCAGAGAAAGACTTGAAAGCATATTGGGAGATAGTATGTCAATAGGGTCGATAGATGGTAATACGGCAGATAAAGCTAGTGAAGCAAAAAAGCAGGTTTTAGTATCGACTTGGCAGTCCATATTTCAGAGCAGCTTTTTACTTAAAGACCTAAAAGGAAGACATCAAAATCTTATTATTGACGAGTGTCATCACGCATCAGCAAACGTATTGTCAAACATCATAGAAACTCTTGCGCCATATTGCAAAGGGGTATATGGCGTAAGTGCCACTCCATACAGAAGTGCTTATCAAGACCAAACTAGACTAATGAACCTTTTTAACAACAATATTGCTTATCGCGTAAATATTGAGCAGCTTTACGATAACGGCTATCTTGTAAGACCTGATGTGAATATTATTCAGAGTGGCTCTTTTAGACTTAATGACGTTGCGCAACAAGATTTCATAGGTAAAATTTTATTAAAAAAAATAAATGATGAGAGCATAAAAAGCTATATTGACTTTATAGATAGCAGTTTTAAATCAGCATATATGGTTATCTCTACTATCCTAAAACAAAAAGAGTTTCAGCCCTATAATATTTTTAAAACAATGCCAAACGGAACTCAAAAACCAATCGGTATAGGCGAGGTTGAGAATATTAAAAATTTTTTTAAAGATTGTTTCTCAAGCCAGCCTAGCGAGCTGCACAGAAAGATGAAATTTATTGAAACCATAATGCTAAGAACTAAAATTTATGGATATGAGCCAAATTTTGATACCACCAAAGATTATAGCAAGGATGAGAAGTCAAAATATTTAGACTATGCCAGCAGAATTTTTGAAGTTTTATCTATTAACCACTTTAGAAAATATCCTCAATGCCTTCCTACAAAATGGGAAGATATAGGCATAAAAATAGGCTATCTAAAGAAGTCCATTGATGAAGATTTTTTAAGACAAAGAGAAGTAGAAGGCTTTGTATATAATGAATTTCAAGAAAAAAAGAGCTTTAAAGCTATCATTTTGACAAATTCCATATCTTGGTCTAAAAAAATATATGCAAAATTTCAAGACTTTAAAGACAAGGCTCAAATTTTTTACTTGAATGGCGAATCCAAAGACAAGCAAGAAGTTTTCAACAAGATTAGAAAATTAGGCAACGAAGATAATTTTGTCTTAGTTTCCACCACGAGCTTAATTAAAGAAGGAATAGATTTGCCTTGCATAGACACAGTAAGGGTGATGTCGCCTGTTTTACCTCCGGTAAGCTCTATTTATAGCTTAGAGCAAGTAATAGGCAGGGCAATGCGCCCTTTTCCGGGCAAAACAAGTGCTGACGTTATTATTTTTGATGCGCTTACTCAAGATTTTTCTAATCGAAGAGAAGAAATCTTTAAATTAGTCGAAAACAACGTAAGCCCTAAAAATTTAAATTCTTTTAGCAATATGAACGAGTATATAAAATTCAAAAAGGATGGAGTAACAGAAGATGGTAGAAGAACACTTAAGCTATATTGAGAACGAAAAAGTATTTAAGGCGGTTATCGAAGGCGAGGAAACCGACCAAAGCAGGGACGGACAGCTAATTTTTACTCAAAACGGAAATATTAAAGACTTTAATTTACATTCAGCAGATGGAGATGTAGAGCTTTCTGAATATGCAAAAGGAATCAAAACAACTATATCCCCAAGAATAAAGGATATACTTGAAAATAGTAGAAGTTTTGGCATATATGACTTGATGAATGGTGAAATTTTAAACAACATTGCAATAGCTCAAGACGGAACGCTTGTAGATGCTAAAAACTTATCTATTATCTATTCAGACAAGAATGATTTGCTGGTCTTGCCTCTGGTTGATAAGGCATATTCTAAAAGCCAAGTGTTAAATGCTTTGGCTTCAGAGATACATAACGCTTTTTCGGACTCAAGATACAAAAAGATAAAAGACAAATTTATCGGGATAAAGTATATCGTGGAAGAAAAAAACCCGGACGATACTAGAAGCTATTTTTATAAAAAAATGGGTGAAAAAGTCTATATAGACAACAAAAACGATGCCTTGCTTGCAAAAGCCAAGTCAAACAATACTATCAGAATAGACGGAAATACTACTTTGTTTATGACAACTCCGAATACAATGATGACTAGCGATGAAATGAACACGTTTTTTTCTGATGGAATAGACTGCGGCATCGAGAAATTTAGTGGTGAAAAACTTTCGCAAAAGAAGATAAGTGAAGATAAAATTGAACAGGAGATTTTTGCGGCAAGCTTAAAGGTTCTTACTGATGAAATAAGAGATTTTAATACTACTCCGCTTGATACGCTAATGAACTCTTCTTCTTTTTGGGCAATTAAGCAGGCATCGTTTGGCTATGACATTAGATTGCCCAAAGACCCGGACAAAGAATTTAATGAGCTGACAGAGCTTGGATTTAAGCCCGTTTATGACGAGAATGGCTCAACAAGAGCTTTTATTAAAATTTCATCAAACACCATAGACGAAAAGTGGGCTTTTTCTGACTTTGACTTTTTTGCTAAAAGAAGCGATTTTACAAATTCAGAGCTTAATATTAAAAAATTGGCTCTATCTGAAATTTTAAAAGATATTATGTCTGAAAATTTCGACAATGACTTTTTAAAGGCTAGAGCCGACTTAAAATCGTCTCATACAATATTGTCAAGCAAATCAATAAAAAACAGCGTTTTTGCTTATGTTTATAGCCTTTCTTTGGTAGAGGGAAACGGACTAAAAGAGCAAAATGCCGGGATATTCAACTATCTAAGCAACTTGGTTGATTATATGCAAGACAAAAATGTAATTTTGGATATGGAATCAAGATATATTGCCAAACTAATCTCTACTATGACCCAAGTTGTCAAAAATTTTAGCGATTCAAATAATTTCTTAGCCGCTACAAAAATTCTAAAGCAGCTAAAATCGCTATCTAATACGCTAGAAGCAAATAAAATAATCACACCTCAAAAACTTGCATCTTTGCACAAAGAGATAGCGGCAGCAATATCTCCTGAAGAGTATCGAGCCTCACAAAATATTAAGGCTGGCTCTCATCTTATTTCATCAGTAATTCCTCAAGTCTTAACATCAGCCGGCACTAAAATTTTGATAGACGGCAAATTTGTAGATTTAGGAAAAGATGTCAATTATGTAAATATGTGCTACATTGAAGATAAAAACAACAGCGACATAGTTAAAATTTACGCTCAAGACATCAAAAATCCAGATAGAACCTTTGTGGTTGAATACGATGCTTTACGCGAAGAGATAGTCGAGGCAAAACAATACGATTGTAACTTCAAAGGGGCGTTGCTTTTAGATACGGACTTTTTCTCTCTAAGCGAGGAAGAGCATACAAAGCTAATGGATATAATCGACCCTGCTATCGCCGAAGAGAACATAAAGGCAATGTTAGGATTTTTAAGAGAGCAAAACGAAGCAAGACAAAAAATAATAGACAGCTACAATCCTATCTCAAGGATGATTGTAACTCTCGCTCAAAAAACAGCTAAATTACTTGCAAGCTTCTTTGTCCCTAACTACAAAGAGATTGAACAGTTAAGCCCTCTGGAAGATATTGAGGAAATCAGAGAAAAATTTGCTAAAAATATTGACTTAGTTTTTAAGGACGTTGCCACACAAAAGCATTTTCAAAAGCAAAAAGACGTTATATCCTTTGTGTTTAAACAGCTAATGCGAAATTTCAATGTTGGCAATATGAAACCTGAAGTGCTTGTCGCAAAAATAGGAGCAAATTTGGAGCAAAGCATAGGCTTTTTAGGCACAGGTTACTCCACGTTACAGCACAGTGTTAATGTGGCAAAAATTGTTGAACTTAACCTCGTTGGCTCTCACAAAACAGAAGAAGAGAAAAAAGAGCTAATCCTTAAGGCTCTTTTACACGATGCGACAGAAGCAATGCTAATGGGTGATGTTCCAACGCCCGTAAAAGATGTGATACCTGAAATTAGGGATTATGAAGCAAGTTTTGCCGAACACATTTATAGTGCAGTAGGCATAAAAAATACATATATGGATGATATTATTCATTTTGCAGACAGGGTAGAAAGAGCAACTTCTATCAATTTACATTTTAAAAGTCCTGAAAACCTCATAAGAGCAGCCGACATATTCTTACAGGATTATGAGCAAGATATAAAATCAAATATTTCAGATAACAGTAGAAGAGATTTTTTAGTTGGTTTATTAAAAGACTATGAAAGCTATATTGACAATCCAAATGCTGTTTTGGCACACGATTACTCTATTGAATTTATTAAAAAATTTAAGCTGGACATTGATAGTAATATAGGGCTAACAAAGCAGGATTATATGCTTTCAGGAGTTGATATGAGTGTAGGCAAGAACCCCGATGAAACTATGCAAGAGTATATAAGACTTCTAAATTATTGTGGCATACAGACAACAACCGATATGTTTATAAATGAGCGCAAAAACATAAGTGAAAGCGTATTAAATTTAAGCAACCTTGATTACAAAACAAGAGAGGGAAGCTTTGTAAGAGAAGCTATTGAAATTTTAACGGCTGAGAATAAAAATGCCAAGCTTGAAGCTCAAACACTATCGCAAACCAAGCAAGACATCGAAGAGCAGCCGAAGGTTAATATAGCTCGACCAAAGGCGTAAAAATGATGTTGCCAAGCAAAAAACAGCAAGATTTTGCTATAAAGATTGCGAAAGTGCTAAATAAACCTATTGACGGAAATATGCTTAACAGCATTAATTCTATTCAAAATTTTATCAATGCTAACAAAAAAGATTTCTTTAAAAAAGAGAAAGAGATTGAGCGTGCCGAAAAAGCAGAGTTTATATTAAAAAATTTATCCTTTAAAAAAATGCTTGAGCTAATGGGCTATGTGGAAGAGAGAGGTAAAACTTGCCGAACCTATCCTTATTACAAAAGGGATAATGAAACCGTGATTCTGAGCGTCAAAAGAGATACTAGAGGATTTGACTTTTTCGTAAGCTTTAACCCAAAAAACAATGCTTTTGAGCCTAATCAGCTAAATATACCTGAGAGTGTATTGGAAAAAAGCAAATTTGTAAGAGAATACAAGCCTCACATTGGCGGAGATGTAATCAATTTTGTTTGCGACAGGATGCTTTCTTATAGCTATGATACAGTTTTGAATTTGTTAAACGAGATTGCTAAA
Source organism: Campylobacter sp. RM16188 (assembly GCF_012978795.1). NCBI lineage: Bacteria > Pseudomonadati > Campylobacterota > Epsilonproteobacteria > Campylobacterales > Campylobacteraceae > Campylobacter > Campylobacter sp. RM16188. Next base: position 100,812 of record NZ_LIWQ01000004.1, read on the forward strand.
GACGAGAGCAATGCCGCAAAATACAATTTAAATATTGCCGCCACACTCGGAAGAGATTACACAATCCCTGATGCCAGCGTTAGAAATCAGGATAGATTTGCTGCTTGGAAAGAGAGATACACAAAAGTCAAATTTGCCCAAACAGTTGATATTGCAGATGATATAAAAGTTAGAGGTTTAAACCTCAAAGCCGACATATTGTCGCTAAATAATACAAACAAAAGCACCATAAGAGCTTTTTTCCCTAAAAATCCTTATTTTGACAATACGCCTAAAGAGCCTATTTTAATAGGAATTTCTTGTGGTATGGATATGGTAGAGGGCGGCAAAGCCCTTATGTGTGCCGACCAAGTGATGTATGCACTCCCGGAAAACTTTTTCTCTGTCGCAAGAAAAAATATTGAAACCTACTCAGAAAAATGGGGTAGCTATATTGTTAAAGATAGCCAAAAAAAGAGAGTTGATGAAATTATAGAAAAACTACTTAAGCAAAAAATCCCGGAAGACTTGAGAACGAATTTGGGCTATGAGGTTATGTCTAAAATGCTTTTAGTCCAAACAAAAAAAGAAAAATATACTATAAATGTAGTAGATGATAATGCCACGCCAGATATTGACGATGAAAAAAACGAGCAAGAATTCAGTATAGGCTACGTTGATGCTAAAAAACGTATGAGAGAAGGAAGCAGAAGGGCTATCTCTTTTGTGAATTTCCCAAACAAAGATGCTCAAAATCAAACCTTGCTTATAGTAGAAAATCCCGTATTTGATGGAAGTAGTGCGATTAAGCTTGGTTATCTAAAAAAAGAGGAAACAACGATTGCCGGAACTATGGGGCATCCATCTGAAGACTTTTTTATATCTCTTGAGAACTTCTTTGAAAGGACTCTTGTTTGCTTCTCCAGAGTGATACTCTCTCCGGATAATGATGAAAAAGGCAATGAATTTGCTCAAAAAATGGCGGCAAGGATAGTTTCATCTTTAGGCGGATTATTAGGTAGAATCGGGCTTGATATTGATACGAGTAAAATATCTTCATTGTCTGAATTAAACGACACTGCAAAAGAAATTTTAAAGGCTCAAGATGCAACACTTGATGACAGGCAAAAGCTTTTATTGCATAAATTTGCGACTTTTAAAATAATAAGAGGTGTTCCATCAGCCGGTTTTAAAGACTTCAATGAGGAGCTTTTGCTTTCAAAGAAGGCGGACAAGGGGACAGCTTATGAGGCTCAAGTATCACAAAAGCCTTAAAAAATAAATTAAAGGATTGAAATATGAATGATAATATAGAAACAATAAAAGAGATACTAAGAAATTTTATCGACAAAGAGATAAAGTATAAGGATGATTTTTTAGACTATATAGATTTTTTTATAGAAATTTGCAATATCTGTGAAAAAAACGCTGAAGGATTAAAAAGGGCTAGTTTGGACAGAGAAGGTTCTGACACTAACGTAGTCCATTGCTACAACGATATACTAAACAAAAGAATATCGTTCTTTGAAAATTTAAAAAAAGCCATCCATTCATCCCTGCTAGAAACTACCGGCAGAAGCATAGATGAAATCAGGTCTGTTATTGTAAGCAACAATCAAAACCCGGAAAAGCTTAGTAGGGATTTGAAAAACGTATCTTTTATTGCGATTGACACAATAGATAGTATGAAAAGAAATTTAGTTGCTTAATGCAAAATAGTATCAAGAGAATATTAACTCTTGATACCTAAGCAGCATTTGTTGTTGATAAAAATCTTTTTAGAGAAAGTGTTGGATATTAATTTTTCAGCCTTCTCAAAATCTTCGTGCATATAGTTATTTTTTAGCATCTTTAAGTTGTCTGAATTAACTCCATTGCTTTTCGCAATAGTTTCAAACTGCTCTCTGGCATTAAGCATATCCGATAAAATCTCTTTAAAATCTGAGCTGCTTACTTCAAAGAATTCTTTGATGGAATCAAATAGGTTTATGTCCGGTAAATTTTTATAATCTATAAAATTTAAAGCGTGATTTTGCTTGGAATAAGCTATGGTTTCAGGTGTTATATCAAAAGCGGGGGACAAGTTCCAACTCTTTGTGTCTTTATCATAAAGTATTCCGTGATTTCTTAGATGGTCGTCAGTATTTCCAAAAAGCCCGTTAAAGACCATTCGTCTAAAAAGCTCTTTTTTGTTCTTAGTATCTAGTAAAAAGGCTAAATCACAGTAGCTTTTACCCTCGCTACTAACGCCTTCTTTGACTCCTAGCATTGTCATAGCCGATTTAAACGGAATTCTTGCTCCCTCATCCCTGTCAAACCTTTTTACAAGCAATCCTGTGCCGTTTTTAACTTCAAATAGCTCGCTTTCACAGACATTTATCTTTGCTATCTTTGCAGCATCTAGCATAGTCTTTTCACATCTGCTTATCTGTCTGTATTCGTCCCTTATAGACGGAAATTTGGCAATGTATAAGCAATTATCTTTAATAACGCTAGCCTTTGGTCTAGCACCGCCAAGACTTCCGCTAGGTTCGATTAAATTTTTTAAATCTTCAGGAACGCTATCGCCTTTTTCTATATTTATGATAGAGGCTGAAAGCTCATTAAGTCTGGTAAGCTTTGGAATGTCTGACGTAGGCGAAACAAAAACATTATCAACCATCAGCCTTAATGAGCCTATCCTGAAATAATCACTCACTCCAAGCATATATTCGCTTGTAGTTAAGTTGCTTCCAGCTTTTCTATCCTGAATCAATCGCCCCCATCTATCCGGACTAATATCGCTAAAAGCACTCCAAAGCTCTTTAGATACAAATTCCTGTTTTATGAGTGGTAAATTGGGGTCTATTTCATATCCTGACGAAATCCAGCTATCGCAGTATTCAAAAAAGTAAGTTTCATTCCTGCCCTGAGATGATATTTTTAGAACTCCGATAGGTGTTTCGTTGCTCAGAACCCTTATATTTTTCATTATTTATCCTGCTAAAAAATGACCTTGTAATTTCCCAAAACAAATTTGTTTTCTTTGATGGTTATAAGGCTTGATTTAGGCATTTTGTCTTTTATCTCCACAATCTCTATAATCCACGCCTCTTTATCGTTTTTATACTCTTGTTTGTTGTATATGCGATATTTCTTGCCATCAAGCTTTATTTCATCGCCATCTTTAAAGCTTATTACGTTTTTATCGTCTGTTGCAACGTAGTTAAATGATTTTCTATCATTGACGTATTGCATATTGCTACCCTCTATTTCGATGACAGTAGCACCACTGTTGTTAAGCTTTATATTGCTGCCGCTTCTTACACTTATCAAATTTGAATAATCGGTTTTTTTGCCATACTCTACCAAAAGCTCTGTAAGCGTTAATTCGCTCATATCGCAATACTCTTTTGCTGTCCATAAGCCATTCTGGAAGTTCTTTTCCGCTTGAGTTCTCTTGTCTATAAATTCAGCCGCTTTAGCCTTCGATAGAAGCAAGCTAGTGAAGTTAAAAGCTTCGCATCCGCGCTCTTTTAAATCAGCCTTACCAAGCTCACCCTTTGTTGCGCATCCCGCCAAAAAAAGAGTAGCCACGACAAGACTTAAACCATAAAATTTTTTCATTTTAAATCCTTAATGTGAATTTTGTTTTTTATATACACGTAAAACATCCCCGACTAAAGGGATTTCTTTTTTAATCTGTCCAAGCAGATAGTCAAACCTCTCAAGACTATCCTTTTTATCCTCAGCTTCTTTTGCTCCCCAGCCTGCAAATTCTCTTAGCAGGTCTAGCATAAAAACAGAGTTGTATTCATCAATTTCGTATGACATCTGCTCAAGCTTATCGCTAAAATTATAAGGGTAATCAGCAATAAATCTTATGCTTTTTTCTGGATAGTTGGCAATATCTGAGAAATTCTTTAAAAAAATTTGTTTGGCGTTAGCGTCAAACAGGCTTTTTTCTTCCTCTATTCCAAAAAGCTCTTCGGTCAAATTTGCATTAAGCGACATTTTAAAAAAAGAGAAAAACATATAGGCAAGAGGCAGTGCCTCTACTGGTAAAAACAGCGGCTTTTCCTTTCCTTCAAATTCACTCTGAAGTTCTGCAATAACCAAAGCGGCTATTGCCGTATATAGCTTTTGATTTTCAATGTTTTGGCGATACGCCACAGCATCAAAAAATTCCTTGCCGCTACTGACGGCAGGGTTGTCTATGTCGGTTGTTGCATCGTATAAAATTTTTTTCAAACTCTCATAGTTTGGATTTTTTTTCAGAGTATCTATTATATACGTTGCGGCGACATCGCTTTTTTGCTTACTTTTTGCCAACGCTATTTCCGTAATGCTTCTTGAAAATTTCAATCAAGGCTACTGTATTACTCTCATAATAGCCGTCTATGCCTGTTGCAACTCTGTCTTTTCCCTCTTTGTCCAAATCAACAAAGAAGTATTTGGCAAGTTTGCCCTCATACCTTCCTCTTAGGATAAACTGCCTAACTTTAAAGTCCTTTGTCATTTCATCAATATTGTTGAAGAAATCGCCATCCGTGTTATCTTCAACAAAAACAACGCCCTTTTCTGTTCTTATATCTATATCCTTATGGTATGCAGAACCATAGTGCTTTTCAAAAAATTTAAGCTCATCGCCTTCCACATAAGGGATGCTGTCTTTTAATCTTTTCTCGTAATCGGCATCACGGTCTGTAATCATAACGTGCTGCGGTTGATTTAAATTTCTTCTCATCTCTTTTTCCTTATTTTTTTTCAGGAGTTTCGTATATTGAAACGTGCGGAACGCCCCTAATGCCTGTTTCGGCAAATACTATTTCTCTATAAGCTTTTAGCTTGTCAATAGGTAGTTTTTTGTCATTGTCTGAAATTTTGAAATCAGGATTATATAACTCATTCATAATCGCTATTTTTTCGGCATTAGTCTTTGCTTTTTTTGCTCTTTCTAGTATGATTTTTGATTTTATGTAAGCAGAATCTTGATGCACAGGGGCAAAATAGACTTTAACACTCATAGTTTTTAGCATCTCAGGCAGCTCTTCTTGCAAGTGCATACGGCAAAAAGGACATTCAGGGTCGCTAATTACTATTGCGTATTGTTTTGAAGCGGCATCTTCTGATGCAAAATCAAGACTATACTCCGATGGAATTTTGCTTGTTATGTCAAGCACTTTCTTGTCTAGCTCCAGCTCTTGTGCTTGAAATTTCTTGTTGTCTTTTAGTATAACCTCAAGCTTTTCCTTTATCTCAAGGCTGAGAGTATCATCTGCAATCAGCACTGAGCCGAAACCATTTATCATTGTTCCGTCAGAAGAGATAAAAATCGGCAACATACCTTCATCGGGGGTTACTATATTTGCCATTATCATATTTGAATTTTTAAGCTTTGAAAAATGACTTAATTTTACTCCATCCGGGAACTCTTTAAGGAGCGGTGCAAAATTCTTACTAAACTCCGCGCTGTTGCTTAAATTAAGAGCGTCAATATCTTTTTGTATGTCCTTAAGTTCCAAAGCAAAAGCTCCGGAGGCTAAAACAGCGATAGCTGCTACTGAAAAAATTTTTTGTTTCATTGTTTTTGTTCCTTTTTTTAAATTACAATCGAAAACGGACTAGGCTTTTCATAGTATGGAAGATACTCATAAGGATAGTTTCTTCCACCTGCACGATAAAAGTCATAAGTAAAGAAGTTATTTATCGTTACGTCTATCAAAAGACCGTATGTCCCGCTTAGAATTACTGCTAGTTGTATGGTTACGTAAATTGTTGTTTCTATCGCATTAAGAAAAATTCCCAGCGTAGTGTCAAAAAATAGGACAAGTGCCGATGATACAGCCAATATAACAACGTATGTCAAAACTAGCAAAAATATGGTCTTAATACTATATAGAGCATCGTCTTTCCAATCCGCTACTTTTACAGCTTTTACTAGAGAAAAGATTAGCTGAAGTCCAATAGTCATACAAAACCCGGAAATCATAACCCACTTGTCATTATCGACACTAGCATAGGTCATATCTATAAATGTCTTAAATAAAATCAGCATTTGCAAAGCAAACAAGATATGTATATGCAAAGGTCTGCCAAGAATTTTAAAATATAACAACACTCTTGGGTTTTCAAGAAAGTTCATCTTCTATCTCCTTTCTTTTTTTTTGAATTTTCAAAAATAATAACATCTTTTTTTTGCTTTCGCCATATAGTTTTATTAAGGCTTGTTAGAATTTTTTATATCAAGTATGTTCTTTTCTTGATTTAAGATATTAAGCGAATTGTTTAAAATTTTATAGTCTAAAATTTGAGGTGCATCACTTATTCTCTCCTGATAGTGGCTGCTTTCTCTTATTTTGAAAAGAGTTTGCGGCTCAAGCCTGCTAGATATTCCTTGAGTAACGGCTAGCACACCAAGCATATTGCGAGAACGAACCGTGTTGTCAAACAAAGATAATTTAGGATTCCTATAATTTCTACCCTTGTTATCAACTACATCTTTTGAATACGCGCAAGGAACTAATAAAAATAGCAAAATGACTGTTAATAAGCGTCTCATTTTTGTCCTTTCTTTTTTTTCTTGGTTGCCGGCTCACTAAATAAAAGCTCACTACTCATTGCTTCAATCCTAAGCATATTTTTTCTATTGTTATAGAATTTTTTTGTCATTTTTGAAAAAAAGCTAAATATAGTTCTGTCTGCGGCTCTGGTTATCTTGAAAGTAAAGTTAATATTGTCTTTTTTGTAACTATAAATCACAAAGCCCATAAAGCCTATTCCTATCCATAGCAAATACTGCTCTCCAAAATAATAAATCAAAAAAAGAGTGATTGCAGTAGCGACTAAAATTTTAAAAGAAAAAATATAAGCCCAGATGGAAGCCTTCCTGAAAAATTGCGTTTCTATTAAAAAGCGTCTTAAGGAATGCTCTTTTGATTCGGGGCGATTGTTTTTGTTTTTGTTCTCTGCCATTTTATACTCCCATAAAAATTCCAGACCAGATTGATTCCATATTTTTCCAGAAGCTGAAATCTACTCCTAGTTGAGCCGACACAAAAACTGAAGCTATGGACGAATGAATATAGCCAAAGACTACCAAAGTTAAAGAGAGAATAAGCCCCTTGTAAAGCCTATCAAAAGTATCGTCTGTATGCTGCTGTTGCTGCTCGCGCCGTATAACCATAAAAACGGGAGCTAATATACAAAACGGCGGATAAATCAAGAGAGCAAGCCATATAACCATCGTCATCATACCTATAACTACGATTGCTCCGCCGATAGCCTTTGCCGCTCCTGCATTCATAGTATTTGAAGTGATGGAATTTATTGTTGTAACGCCCTTAGCTCCCAAATCGCGCCATACAGTCCAAAAGCCTTTTCCATCTTCGGTTGCCGGAATTGTAAAACTTCCGTTATTTGGATTAAAATGTCCGTAGAATAGGGCAGTTCCATATTTCATAGAGTAAGACCTTACTCTAGGATGGTCGCCTACCGCAGTGTTCCACAAAAAAGCAAAAGCCAGAATAAAGAGCAAAATGGCAAATTGCAATCCAAACGTCTTTGCAAAAATTTCAATGTAGCTTTTCCCGGTTTGTTGCTTGCTATTAAACTCTCTTACATACGAGATAATGGGATAGATAAATATAATCATTGAAGCAAGCCCTGCTATTACAGCCGTAAATAAAATAGGCGCATCTATAATAGATATACTATTCATAATACTTAACTCCTACTGCATATCTCTTTCATATCTATACACAAAATTATTTCCTCCGAATCCGTCTTGAGTGATAATAATTTCAGCGAAGATTCTACCATTTTCTAGCTGTCCAATCTTTTTAATTTGCATATATGGAAATATAAAATCGCCTTCCACAAGTGTTTCTTGTTTATTTCTTGATGTTTTTACAATAGCATCATCAAAAAAATCAAGTTTAACATAATTTGATATAGGATATAACTTCTCAAAAGAATGCGGCGGAGTTGGAGGCAGCGATTCAACCGTTACTTTAATATCTAAAAAATCATTATGATTGCGAGGCTGCACAAATGAAATGTTTGAAATTCTAGCGTCTGTTCCGGCAATTCTATATTGATTATAGGCTTCTTGCCTGAAATTGTTAGCAATGATGGATGGAATGTCGGCATCCAAAATAAAAACAACGTCTTTATCGTTTTTAAATAGCGATGCTATTCTACGCTTCCAATTCGATGAATCTTCATCTTTTTGCACTTGAAGTTCGACTACGGCATTTGTTTGTGAAGCCGTTTCGGTGTTTTCCTTTTGCGCATTTGTTTTGAAGTCTTTTTCTATATTGCTAAAAATTTCATCTTTTCTTTTTTCTATATCTTCAAATTCTTTTGCAGCTTTTTCATTCATTGCTTCTTTGTTTTGTTGAGCTATCTGTTGTTTCTGAAGAGCCTCTTGCTTTTTTGTTAATTCCTCGTTGGATATTTCTTTTGGCGCAACTGCCGGCTCTGTTTTTGAGGCTTGAGTTGTTTCTGGAGCCGGTTCATCAAGATTTATTGTTGAAATTCCTAGAGCTGCTCCTATACCACTCGTTTTTAAAATAGCAAAAGCAGCCACCATTAAGAATAAAATAGTAACTATTAGTCCGCTTTTGCTCTTTTTTTTGGCGGGTCTTTGAGTGCCTCCATTTCTTCTTTTGCCGGATGGGTTTTCCATCGCACCTTCAAAATTTAACGTGTCATTATTTTCCGTCATATCCAATTCCTCGCTTTTGGCATATTTTACTGCATTATTATACATAAAAAAAAACAAAAAGTGCAATTTTTTATTACTTTTTTATAATACTCTATGTTTTTTATAAAAAAAATGTTAAAATGCTGTTTAAAATTTTTTATATAAAGGAGGAATGTAAATGGTCAAAGCGGCTACTACATATCAAACAAAAGAAGATATGCTCTTTTCGTTTAGTAAAGGAATTGCTAGAGCGGGAAGAACATTATTTGGCTTTCTAAGCGAACATAAAGGCTTGGTTCTTATTTTAGCTTTAATCGCCTTAACGGCTGTTGAGGCTTTTGCAGCAGGTGGTGGAGCTAATCCGGCAGGCGAAGGTTTGACAAAGCTTAACGAGGCGGGTAAGGGTGCAGAAACAACTGTAATCAAGACAATCCAAAATTGGAGATGGATTTTTGCCCTATTACCATTTGGATTGGGATTCTTTATGGCTTTCCGAATCAAAGGCTACTTGGAACAAAAAGACGAGCAAAGCAACGGGCAAACAGAGCCAAAAGCATCTCGTTACGGCAAAATATTTGCAAGCTTTATAGCAGGCATAGTGGTTTGTTTTATTCTATACGGTATTTTCGGTTCCGTTTTTGCAGGAAAGGAATTTATGCAAATGTGGGATTACCTAGTTATGGACTTCTGGAAGCAGCTAGTTCAATAATTTTAACCTTGATATTTAAAATTTTTAGAGAGGGCAACCTCTCTATATCATTAGGACAAAAAATGGAAATAGCAAAAAAAATCATCCCAGCCTTGTTTTGTGGCATCTTGTTCTCAACTCAAGCTTTAGCCGAAATAGACGAACAGACATACATAAGAATTGCCGAAGGCGTATTGGCAAAAAACAGAATTTCCCCTGACGACATCATAATAGTAAGCGTTAAACCGCTTCCTGCAAATGAAACTATTTTGCAGATAGGCTACAAGAGCAAAAACACTAACGAAATCAATATTGTATATGCCGTGAGTGATGATTCTGTGATTATCGGTGGCGACCTCATACAAAATGGAAGTCAAAACACTACTTTTGACGAGGCACTACTTTTAAGAGGAAAGATGAATATAGTTCCTTCTCAGGCTTTAAATGAACTAAAAAAATATGCTATCCCTATAATAGACAAGGCAAATGCTGATAAAGACAATCTATATATTGTCATTAGCCCAAACAGCAAGGACTTCAACTATATATTTTTTAAAGACGGTTATAAAAATTTAATACAAAAATACAATCTATTTTTGATTCCTGTAAATCTTGATGACAGCGTTCTATTAAGAACTTCTCAACTTGTCAAAGATAAATTAAGCATCCAAGATATAAACAATATTGTAAATTTGAAAACGACTCAGCCTTTATCCGATAACAAAATAGACTTTTTAAAGGCGGTTAAAAATATTTTAATTGGTATAAAAACCATAAATGGTGATGAGATTAACGGGCTAGAGCCTATTTATTTTATAAGAGATGAAAGAATAAATCCAAACTATCTGCTAGCAATCGAAGAAGGAGAGAAAAGCAAGGTAGAGGGTGAAAAAGGGGACTTAAAAAAATGAAAAAATCTTTTATAGCAGCTACACTTCTTGCTTCAGTATCCGCATTTGGTTATTTTAATGGAAATGAAGAGTATCATATTATAAGCAACCCGGGATATGAGCAAGTTACTAGCTATGAGTATTATAAAGAGGGAATTAAAGATACCATATCTCAAATTAATAATGAACTTTCAACAGGAATTGAAAATGGCTCGAAAGTTCTTGGTCTGGATGGTAAATTTTTAGTTCTTAGAGATGTAACAAATAGTAGCCTTTATGAAATCATATTTTTAAAGAGCATTAGCTCACACGTGCTTTCAGATTTGCCTATTATTATAAAAAATCCCGACAATAGATACTTTATCTTATATGGAAGCTTTAGCTTTGAAAACCAAGCTGATGAGCTAATTGATAAGCTAAGAGCCTATAATGCGGGCGCAATTAAGCTGAAAAATACAAATTTAGACTACACTCATTTTAATTTGCTACAAAAAAATATTGAATTAAACGCTATTGAAACAATTAAAAATACCCCCGTAAAAGTTGTTACAATAGAAAAAATAAGATACATTGACGGCAAAGAGCCTCTTGCTCAAGGACAAATGATAGGGCTTGAAACAGGTGTGAATATTAAAACACAAAGTATAACAACTTCACCTAAAATCAAGTCTAAAAAAACTCAACAGAAAAAACAACCCGCCAAGACAACATCTAAAACTAAAGATACGCAAGCGGATTGTCTTGTAAGTGCAATTTATAATATTAAAAAATACGGACTTTTCAACCTAGAAACATTGCAATTTAAATATAACGACCAAATTTACAACAAGGGCGATATTTTCAAGCATACAAATTGTAGCTTCGAGCTTACTAAAATTTACAAAAAAGGCACTCAGTTTATAGTCCAATTCGATGACTATTCAACCAAAAAATTGATAGCAAGAATTAAATATCCAAAAGAGGGCTTTATGTCGATAGACGAGCTATTTTATAATCCTGATATTACCGCTAATACGAAAATAGCTTCAGGAACAAAAAGCAATAGCAGCGTAACAAAAATTAAAGCTCCTGAAAAAGAAGCTATCAACGTAGTTCAACAAGCTCCGGCTGAACAGGCAAAACAATCTGCATCAAGAACATCTACTATTAATTCCAGCAGTGCGCTTGAAACAATGGAGTGCAATTTTGAACAACTTACAGGAATCAGAACTCAGTTGATTAAAAAACAGGACGGAACTTACAAGAGTGAGCCTGTTTATGATTTCTACAAGAATAAGCATCTTAAGGTTGATGTGCATTTTGAAGGAAATAATGCGATAGTGTCAGCAATAGGCGGTCAGCCTATGGTAATTGGAAAAGATAAATTTTTAAAGAATTGCAAATGAACTCTTTTTTTATTTTGATTAGCGAATCCTTAATTGCCAGCCATAGCAATCACGAGCTTAATCAAAAAGTGGTAATTTTTGATATGAAAATTCCACTAAACGTCAAGCAAACAGAAGAGCCGGGAATTTATCAAAACAACACAAAGCTTTCTGACAATGAAGTTTTTAAAGAAATTTTAAAAACAAGAGAGGAAGCTCTTGCGAATGGATATGAAAAAGTTTATTTTTTGGTGGGCTTTGATGTAGATTTACAAGGTGAATATATGGCTAGCGTTCTAAGAGAAGAGCTTTTAGAAAACGGAATAGATGATGATTCTATTTTTAGAATGCCTTTTGTTGAAGATGAATATATTATGCTTCAAGAATTTAGACCCGTTGAAGATTTTATCAACTACAAAGGGCTTGAGGCGGATTTTAGTGCAGCCATCAAAAGACATAACAAGAGCAACAATGACAATTTGCCTTTTATGAGTTTTAGAAAGCTAATGAGTTTAAAAATTTTAAGTGAGAAGAAAGATAGCACCTTTCAAATCATAAACAACGAAGGCAACAGCACTTTTACTTATATCATTAATAGAATAAATAACAATAAAACTAGCGCAGGAACGATTTACAAATGGGTAACGATGGTGGAATAACTAAAGAGTATTATTTTAGAGAGATACTTTCAAACAGAATAGTATATATTCCTCTTTGGCAAAATATCTCTGCGTTGGATATGACGATTGAAGAGGATGGCGAGGAATGGTTTTTTCAAGGGAAATATGAATTTGATAGAGTAGCTCTTGATAAAATATCAAGTCTAAGCGGTCTGCATAAATTTTTATATCTAGGCGGGGACTTCATCGCTGTCTTTTTATTGGGATTACTTTGTCTGTTTGTTGTTTCTCAAAACGGCTTCGTCCTTAATCATATATCGCTTTTTGGTATATTTACGGCTATTTGCTATATCTTACTTTACGGCTTTGGCTACAAAAAGATTTTTGCTTTCGGAATGTTTATCAATTTTCTTTTTACCATCTTTTTCATATTTAAAACTACCGGAATAAAAGGGCTTTCTGGCAGTCTTGTCTTATATGTTGCCCTATACTTTCTTCTTTCAGTTGTTATTCCTGTTATAACGACAAAAATAGGGTATATAAAAAAACCTAAAAATGAGAATGGTGAAGATAGAGTGTTTTGGTTTAGCCCAAAAGACAGAAAAGGAATTTTAGTAGTAGCTTATAAAGAGGATATTTGCTCTGAAGAAGCTATAAATAAAATGAAAGCTAAAAGAGAGCAGCAGCGCATACAAAGAGAAAGACGTAAAGCTCAACAAATGAAAAAAAACAGTAAAAAGGATGAATATAATGATTACTATGAATAAAACTTTTTTGACACTAGGCTTAACGGCAACTTTGCTTTTTGGCTCTGATGTTTTTGAAAAAAGAACAATTACGGAATATACCTTGCCGCTACAAGAGATAAACAAGATAAAAAGCTCTGAATTTGATGCGAGCAGCTTAAGCTCAAAAGTGTCTAAATTTGAGAAAACATCAAAAGTAGAATCATCAATCAAGGCTAATTCAGAAGATATTTTACGCGGTGAAAGCATCTTTGTTTTTGGTGCAAATATAAAGCAAGACAGACTAAAAGCTCACAATGAACTTTTGGATGTTGTTTTGCAAAACGCAAAATATATTGAAGGTATTGATGAAAAAGAAGTTAAATTTTTAATAAATCTTCTAAAAATTGAAGAAGGCAAGAAATGAAAAAAAGTATTGTATTGGCACTAATTTTATTTTCGGCACAAAATATTTTTGCGGTAGATACAGACTCTGCATTCTTTCAGCAGCAGCAACCGCAGCAATATGACGCAGAAGGCAAACCTATACCTATTTTGGGGCTATCTTATCCTCACGAAACAAAGCAAGATAGGTTAAAATTTTCAAACCCTCAAATCTTGAAGGATAGATTTGAACTAAATATGAACGAGAATTTTTCAAAAAATGTTTTAGGGAAAAAAGACAGATACTCTAAGATAGTAACTGAAACTATTGACTTAAATTTTTTGATAGAAGCTAGCGTAAGACAGCTAAAAAATACCGATGTTTTATATATTCATCCTCATTTTTTAACCTCTATCAACTTCCCGGAAGGCACTGAAATTTTATATGTAAAATCATCTGTCAATATGGACACTTTCAATTTTGCTCAAAATTTATTAATGATTCAGCCATCTAAAGATTTTGTCAATGGAAATATCCTAGTAACCTTTAGAGATACCCAAAGGACATACTATACAAACATTATCATCCAAAAATACAATCAAGTCGTGTATAAGGATGAGTATTTTAATAGATACGTAATTGATGATAACTATTTATCTTTAAACTATCGCTATGTTCGAGATATAAAATTTAGTCCTCTTGAAGTCTTAAAAAGATATTTTACTTTAAACGGCGACAATATGATAAAAGCGTTTAAAAAAGATGGCGACTACGATGTTATTTTGATTAACGGAGTAAGTTTTTACATCACTCGTGATTCTGCTTTTGGACAAGTGGATTATCAAAATTTACGTTTTAACGTATCTCAAAACTATAATTATGGCGATAGAAGCCTACTCAACAAAAATATAGAAGCAAGCAATCAATTCTATCCAAGCACGGAATACAAAGGAAAATCAAAATGATAAAAAATACTATTCTTGGCTGCTTTGCTGTGGTCTTTTTAACAGGTTGTGGTGCAAAAGTTTATCACGAAAACCAAGTGTTTGGGAAAGGTGTTAATAGCGGCTATGTCTTTGATACAATAGACAAAGATAGAGCCATTGTTTATAAGATACAAAAAAATAATGCCGATTTTTTCAACTATAAGCTAAATTGGGGTGTAGAAAAAATGCACTCTTTGCTTGCTGAAAAAAAGAGCTTTGATGTAAAACACACAAACGAAAATCTTACCAATCCTACTATCATACAAGAAAATGCAGGGAAAAAAGATATATTCGGTGATATAGCGAGGGATTTTAAGTATGGCAACAAATAAAAATTTTACAACAACAGCGGCAATAATCGCATTGATTGGCTCTAGCCTTGTAGCAAACGGGCAAGAGGGAAGTTTGGATTATGAGAGCAAAAAGAACACAGGCAAAACAAGCTTTGAAACAAGAGCTTATGAGCAATCAAGCCTGATAGACTTAGAAAACCAAAAGAGAGATGAAGGGCAGTTCAACTATCCTGAAGTTGTATATGAACACTACAAAGCCTATCAACGTATGCCCAGACTTAACGGTAATACCAATGGAGCGAGAGTTGAAGCGGGATATGATTTCTACACTCAAACTCTCAACGCCCAACAACAAGCCAAAGCTTTGCAAGCCAAACAAGAACAAAAGTCTTTGGAAGAAGCAAAGAAGCCTGACATAAGATATTTACAGGCGTATTGCACGCTCAGAAATGAAACGCAAATCGAAAGAGTTGCCGGCTACGCAACCCTATCTTGCGATTTTATGGATTACGGACAAGGAAAGCTAGCGGTAACTTTAACGCCTGACTTTTTCTCTCAAGCTCTTATTGCTACGCCGCTTTACGTTCAATTTGGTAATAAAAAGTTGCTAGTCCAAGAAGGCGTTGTGCTTAATGGCATAGGAACATCAATCAACGTAGCATCAACGGTTAATGACTATAAAATTCAAAAAATCTTAGCGGCGACAGGTATTGCTACCGCTAATTCGGCAACTAAATTTGCACAGCAATATCTTGACGCTCTTGCTCAATCAAGACAAAAACAAACGGGCGGCGATGTTATAGTTGGTAGCGGAGGAACGATAATAACGCCTACTAAAACAGAAACTGAAAAACCTAATAAAAGCGATTATATCACAGGTGCTGCAATCGAAATGGTTAGCAATATAGTTGGCATCGTGGGAAATGCTTATCTTGATAGCATACCTTATACTTTTAGAATCCAAAAAGACACTATACTTTTTGCAGATTTGCAAGTTGATTTCAAGAAAGATGGTATGAGAGGTATTGATTTTACTCCTGAGAATATGATTCAAAACGATGAGCCTAGATTTAAAATCAATACGTCCATTATGAATGAGGCAAGTCAAACAGATAGAACTACCGCAAAGCAAGTTCCTATAAGTGAAAAAGACGATGTTCGCTCTCAAGGCAATATCATTCCGCAGCCTAGACCTATTTTACCACATCAAATGCCTATAACAACAATGCCTCCTCAACCTGAAGGAGCAATCAGATGATACGAAAAATTCTTGCGCTAATTGCCCTTTGCGGCATTGCGTGGGGAACTTGCGGAACGGGTCTTTATAAAAAAGACAATAACAGCTATGGAACTTTGGGTAGGCTTTTTGACTTTCAATACTCTTTTAATGCCGCAAACGCCGAAGCCAAAAGGAAATTTTATAGTGGCTTTAAATGTGTGGAAAGACCCAACCAGAAAGATGATGATTCTGTCTATTTGACGCACATAGACTTTAGCACGGGCGCATACACTTGTGAATATGTGCTTGGAAATAGTGAGTCTATTGATGAGCAAGCTCAAGCTAAAGATAAAATTTCGCCTGAAAACGTAATGCTTCAACATCAGCATTACGCAGAAACCAGAGTAAATCATAGCTGCAAAGAGGGTTATGAGGGAATTGTGGATGATGCCTATAACATTCAAGTAAATCCTGCAAGATTGGAAAACAAGGCTAGGGTAACTGATTATATAGGTAATATAGCCACTAAAATAACAAAAGAAACCTCTCATTTTGGCGGATTTTGGACTTCAATAGACATCGAGCATCCCGAAGTAAGAATAAACTTTGCCGAACCCAAAATAAAAATAGAAGACATTAGAAGTTCAATAAAAGACATTGGCGTAACGGATTTTACTTCAAAGAAACTATATGAAGAAATGTATGCAAAACCAAACGCAAATCCTACTGTTTCTGAATTTTTTAGCGCAGCAGTAACCCTTGATGCCGATTATTTTAAAAGCCAAGCGGCAATTAATCCCGCAACGGGTAGCGCAAATTTTAAAGACGCTATTGAATTTACAAAATCTGATAATAATTGGATTCTTAACGGTATCAATACGGTCGGAGAGTTCTTCGGCAAAGATTTAGGTATAAAAAAAGCCGTTCCCGTAAGCCCTACTCAGGATTTACTAGACGGCAAGGTATGGGGATTTTATATAGCTTTTATTGAAAATATGCGTATCGCGGAACACAGCATTGTTTTAATGCTATTTTTTGCAGGCTTTGTTGGCTTTTCCGCTCAAAAATTGGTTCAAGCAGGTTACAACCATTGGGGCGACCAAGACAGCAAGACGGACATTGGCTGGAAAAAGATGACGATAGCTCCTATTACCACTGTTATCTTATTTCTTGCTCCGATAGTCCCTACCGGCTTAACGATTAACGATTCTTTCATAAAGCCCGAAGGTGAAAAAGTCCAAGCAGGTATTGTTTTAAACGGCGGTGGAGTAGGTGCGCCGTCTAATAGGGATGGCGAAAGAATGAGAGAAACAACCCTCATCCAAACAGCTATACAATATTTTGTTCATTGGGGAGTTTTAGCCGGTAACACTCTTGCTGATTATGCCCTTTATCCATATCTAAACTATATACAAATCTCAAAAGGCGGTGTTGTTGCAGATACGGCGGAAGCATACGACCAAGTCTTTAAAAAGAACAAACAAGACTTCTTAGTCTTACAAAGAGAGGTTGAATTTTACTCTATTTTTTGTAAGCCTCTTTATGGCGAAGCAAATAATAAAGGAATTTTGATTGATAATATGCTTTCCGGACTTCCTCCATTAACTCTTCCAAAGCTAACAGAAAAAAGTAGCGATAGGGCTAAAACACTAAACACAATAAGTCATTTAGGAGCAACAACCATTTCCGCTGAGCTTTGTGCAAAGATGGAGAGCAATATATATGAACACTCACAATCGGCTGTTGCCGGTTTTTTATATACGGATAAAGCCCTGCAAGCCACAAGAGCAAAGCTTGGTCTTGAAAAAACCGGCGAGGCAAAAGATGGTGAAAAGGTATTAACAATTCAAAACTTTGTTAAACGTTTAGCGCACACCCAAGAGATTGCCGGATGGAATTTTTCCGCCATAGTTCCTATCTCATACACTTTTTATAAAGCCGATATGCTTGGAGATACGCTAAGCTCGCAAAAGAAAGCTGCAAGAAGCTATGTGGGTGCGGCTAGTGCAAGAGAAAACAGGGTAACGTCAAACAATCCGGAAGATGATTCTCAATCCCTAATGGGCGAAAGCGCAGGCGAAACGGACGGCTTTATTCATAGCAGTATGGTTATGACGACATATTTTATGTTTCCGGGTTTTAAAAATGTGTTTGATATGATTTCCGGCACTTTTAACAATGCGGTTGATAAAATAGTAGAGATTTTATACGCTCCGATAGGAGGAGATAAAAATATTGTATCTAGGATGCTTAAATTTACTACTGTTGCTGTTGTCGGTGCGGCAAAAGCGGTAGGCGCAATACTCTCTCTCTTTGCCGCCGTTTTCATCTATGATTTTATGTTGGAGGCAATAAGTTTGGTATCTGTTGCAATGATGGCTATTTTTAGAATTGCCTTTTACTATGTTGAAGTGTTAATATTTTTTGTCGCATCTCCGGCTGTCGTTATCTGGGCGGTGGTAAGCAAAAAAAGCGAAGTTATTTGGCACTATATAGGCAAAGCGGCGGTATTAACTATTACCCCCTTACTAATAGTCTTAAGCTGCTATCTATTTATCTTTACGGTTGAGATAGTAAATTCCTTGTATGCTCTGATTTCAGGTCTGATTGAGGCTATTTTTATTACAGAGGAAGCATCTATAACCCAAACACTTCAAGTAACTATGGCTTTAGCGATAGGCTTTACTCTGATGAAGGTAATATATATTCTGATAGGTTATATAATCATTATAAGATTTAATGCTTGGTTCTTGCAAACAATAGGTGTTAAAGAAAGCGTAATGGAAGAAACAACCCAAAGGCTTACCGATAAGACTTCAGGCTTGTATTCTCCAATTAAATAAGAGATAAAAAGGATAATAATGGAGCAGATGAATTTATCGCAAGAAGAAATAAGGGCTTTATTTATCAGCCTCTTAATTTTTATTACGATGACGGTAGCCATAATTTATATTTCTATAAAATTTCTTAGATTTTTAGAAATTAAAATAAAAATTATGAGAATACGTAAAATT
>NZ_LIWQ01000005.1:0-142941 GCF_012978795.1 Campylobacter sp. RM16188
AGCTGATCCAGTTGTTCCTGCGCCTCAGGATCCAAAACCGAATTTGAATATAACTGTTGAAAAGATAACTCCTAAGCTTAATACAAATTTGGATAGTTTTGAAAGCCAAATGGGGTTACAATCTAAATTTTTCTACCTACCTCCGGAGGGAGAAGCCTATATTAGCCATGCTGAAGATGAAAGCAAGGGTTGGACGCTTCACTCTTTCCAAAATATAGATCAGGCCTTGGATTTTGCATCACAAGGTAAAGTCGATGCTACTTATCAGGTTAAAAAGATAGATTTTCAAGCACATGAAGGCGAGGATTTGGCTACAAATACGGCCTCAAGCTTAGAGGACAGTCCTTTGGCACGTTTTTTAGGTGATAATGCTCATAGTTTAAAAGCAGAAGAGGGAACAGACTACGCAGTAGGCAAAAACGAGCCTCAAGGAGAGAGATCTCTTAATATAATGAAAGGTTATGCTTTTTTACAAAAAGATAAAGAGTATAAATTTAAATCCGAATCCGATGACGGAATTCGTATAAAAATAGGAGACAAGGTATTATTTAACGATGAAGAAGCGCTAAAAGGACACCACGACAGAACGACTAGTGAAGAAGATAAATATAGTGTTCAGGAGACGGGATTTTATGAGCTTAATATCGCTCATTACGATATAGGCTGGGGCAATGCTACATTGAAACTATTTACGATAGAAGACGGGAAAGAAGTCGCTGTTGGAGATCATAAAAATGGCGGAATTCCTCTATTTACCGATATATCTGGTATGGTTATAGTTGATGGAAAGCTTGGAAAGGTAGAGGGCTATGAGGCTGAAATAAGCGTTCATACGGATATTGAAGCTAATGTAGATGTAAAAATAACCGATAAAGAAGGTGGTCTTATAGATAATGTGGGCTCATTGGGTGTTTCAAAAGATGAAGTAAAGACTATAACTCATACTTTGCAAGAGCCCTTAAAAGAGGATGATCTCTTTACGGTAGAATACAAAGACGATCAAGGCAATGTAGTGTCTCAAGCAAGCACTACCATAAAGGATAGCAATGCTCAAGCTATCGAGGTTGAGGCTATTAAAGTATTTGAAGATACTGACGCAAAAACTACGTCACATGAAAATTCTCAATCTGACGCTTCCGGTCAAGATCAAGATACACAAGGTGAAAATATTAATATGACAGCTATCTCAAGCCTAAGCGAGCAGTCAGACAATGAACCGGTTTCTGGCTCTTTACCGCAAGGAATACTTACTCAAGACAATAAAGAGGTAATTCCTGGACTTGAAAGCTCTAAAGCTGAAGAGGGCGTAGTAAATTCCGCTAATGAAACTGATACGCAGGCATCACCGTCTTTAGCCGAGCAAGCTTCGGAGACAAATACTTCTAGCGTAGTGGTTCCTATGAATACGGAAGATACGACTACGATTAGCGGATTTTAATTTAGTAATCTAGCAAGAGTTGATACTCTTGCTAGATTACTAATTATTTGTTCTTAAATTTAAATACTTATGAAAAATTTAAATGAATTTAAGACAAAGTTGAATGCCCGCTTAGATACGATAATTCGTAGACAAGATGTTAAAAACTTAGTTTTGATACACAAGAAGAAATTTACATTAAAAACCTGACTTGGAAGCTGTTTGTTTTAGGCAAATTAAAATGGAAAATTTTGGGTTTTGGATAGAGAGGAAATTTACTACTAGAGACTTGTTTTTAAGCAAGTATACTAGAAGTCGTTAAATTTTAATTTATATTTTATTAATACTGATGTAAAATCAATATGTTGCAATAATATTTTTTAAAGCTTATAATCATGAAAGAACTAGAACAAAATTTAAAACAAGAAAAAGAAGTTATCCTTAAAGAGTTGCAAAATATAGAAAATGCAAAACTAAATACTGATCTTATCTTAAGTGGTGCCAAGTTGAAGCAAAAAAGCAACTCAGATAAAGTTGCCTCTAAAGAAGCTATTCTTGATGTTCAAAATGCCGAAAATTCTCCTATAAATTTCTCACAGGCTCGTATTGATTTAAAGAATAATTCAGAGAGTAAAACTTTGGATGAGGCTAAGGAGAGGGTCTTAAAAAGTGTATTTTTAAGCTCGGAAGATTTTGTAAAATCAGGCCATATAAGTAATGTTGATGTAGATTATAAAAGCTTAGCTCGAAGCAATGCAATAGATAAAAAAACTTACATGATTGAGCCTAATAAAATTTTAAAAATTGAAAATATGGAGCAAGTAGATACTTTTATAGACTCAAAAAGAGATCAAGGGGACGTAAATTTAAATTCCCAAAAAGATATCGGCGCGATATATCATAATAAACCCAATGTCTTGATGCCCGAAGCGGATATCGATACGACAAAAAATGACGACAACAATGATAATATCTTCTTAGAAGATAATAAAGATAATAAAGATAATAAAGATAATAAAGATAATAAAGATAATAAAGATAATAAAGATAATAAAGATAATAAAGATAATAAAGATAATAAAGATAATAAAGATAATAAAGATAATAAAGATAATAAAGATAATAAAGATAATAAAGATAATAAAGATAATAAAGATAATAAAGATAATAAAGATAATAAAGATAATAAAGATAATAAAGACGAGGATAATGAAGCCGTAGCTCCTATATCTCCCAATAAACAAGATGAGCAAGATACCAAAACGTCTAATAGCGATAATGATTCTAAGGAGTCTTTAGACGATCCAAGCGTATCGGGTGATCACTCAATTCCTGAAGATATCGATATATCGATGCCTAATATAAAAAATACTATACAAGGAACATCTTATGATGATATACCTTTAAAGGGTACTCAAAACGAAGATATTATATATGGATACGAAGGAAACGATACAATCCACGGAGAGAGCGGAGATGATACTATTTACGGTGGTAAAGATAGAGATTTGCTGCATGGTGGAGATGGCAAGGACACTATCTACGGCGAAGACGGAGATGACTATATAGAAGGTAACGAAGATGCCGATAAACTATATGGCGGAAATGGAAACGACGGTATAAGAGGCGGAAATGGAGATGATAGAATATGGGGCGGAAGCGGAAATGATGAGATCCACGGCGAAGATGGCAATGACACTATCCATGGAGAAGATGGCAATGACGGTATAAGAGGCGGAAGCGGAGATGATAGAATTTACGGCGGAAGTGGAAACGATGAGATCCACGGCGAAGATGGCAATGACACTATCCACGGCAATAGCGGAGACGATCAAATTTTAGGTGGCAACGGAGATGATGAGATTCATGGCGAAGATGGCAATGACACTATAAAAGGCGAAGATGGAAACGATATAGTGTACGGCAATGACGGAAAAGACACCATCAACGGCGGAAGTGGAGATGATACCATAGAGGGCGGAAGCGGAGATGATGAGATAAACGGTGATATAGGAAATGACAGGCTCTATGGCAATGAAGGCAATGACACTATCTGGGGCGAGATAGGAGACGATAAAATTTGGGGCGGAGATGGAGAAGACGCTCTTTACGGAGGAGATGGAGAAGATCTTATAGCAGGCGGGTCTGGAAATGATGAAATAGAAGGTGGAGCAGACAGTGATACCATATATGGAGATGCAGGAGATGATATCATACATGGAGACAGCGGAGATGATATCATATATGGTGGTTTAGGAGATGATCTGCTTTACGGAAACTATGGAAGCGATAAAATTTACGGCGAAGACGGTAATGATACTATAGTAAGTAATTTAAATGATACTATCCTTGACGGTGGGGAGGGCGAAGATACTTTGCGTATCGTGCCGGATGATGCTCAAATTGAAAATTTTGATTCTAGTCTTAATATAGACTTTGATAATATACCAAAAGGAAGCATATCTAATTTTGAAAAAATTGATTTAGGATATGGAGAAAACTCTACTCATATTACAAATTTAGATCCAAACGATGTGCTTGATATGGTAAAAGACGAGAGTATAATTATAAAAATTTCAGGAGATGATAAAGACTCTGTCGGTTTAAATGGATTTGCCGAGTCTGAAGACAAGCAAAATTTAGAGAATGGCTATACTAGATATGAAGGTTATGTTCAATCAGATAGCATTACAACAACTGTTAAAATTGATGTAGATGATGATATAGTTAAAATAATCTGATAAGCTTAACATTTATAGAGAGTCGGTTTAAACCGACTCTTAAATAATATAAATTAAATTTTACCGCCTTCGACGACTACTGATTCAGGATCTACGCTGTCGCCATATACGGGCTTGAGTGTTTCGTCGTATGCTTTGTGGAAGAATTGCTCTTTTTCAAGACTCATGATTTCGTTGTTTATCCACTTAAGTAAGACTTCATTTCCTTTTTTAACCGCAGGCGCTATTGAGTCTATATTGCCGATTGATTGTATGCCTACCGTAAAGCCAGGATTTTCTTTAACCCATGCAAAAAGCAAAGTGTTATCATGTGATAGCGCGGCACCTCTTTTGTCAAGCAATGCTCCGAAAGTTTCGGTATTTTGATCAAATTTCAAAAGCTCTATCTCAGGATGATTTTTAGTAAAATAAGCGTCTGCCGTAGTGCCTTTGTTTACGATCAGTTTCTTTCCTTTAAGCTCGCTTATGTCTTTGATTATCTCTCCGTCAGGACTAACTACACCAAGCGAAACTTTCATATAAGGAAGCGCAAAATCAACCACTTTAGCTCTTTCTTCGGTTTTGGTGAAATTTGCTAGGATTATATCAACCTTGTCCGAAGTTAAAAATTCAACTCTGCTTGCAGCCTCTACGAGTTCAAATTTTACCTTGCTTTCATCTCCTAAGAGATCCTTTGCTATGCGCTTTGCAAAGTAGATATCATAGCCTTGGTTTTTGCCGTCTTTGTCTATAAAACCAAAAGGCGGTTTATCGCTAAATACACCTATAAGAACGTATCCGCGCTCCTTTATCTTATCTATCGCGTTTGCGCTAGAATTATCATTACCACAACCCGTTAGAAAGACGGTAGCGATTAATGCCAAAAATGAAAACAGAAGTTTTCTCATTCTTTCTCCTTGTATTATAAAATAAGTTTGTATTTATACCAAAAATTTTAAAACGAAAACAAATTTAGGAATTTTTTTGCTCTTTGAGTCTTTGGATTTGTAAAAAACTCTTCAGGATCGCTCTCTTCTACGATTTTTCCTTCATCCATAAATATTATTTTATCGGCAACCGCCCTTGCAAAACCCATTTCGTGAGTTACTATTAGCATGGTCATGCCTTCCTTTGCTAAATTTATGATCACATCAAGCACTTCTCGCACGATTTCAGGATCAAGCGCAGCCGTTACTTCGTCAAACAGCATAAGATCGGGCTTCATACAAAGCGCTCTTACTATGGCGATACGCTGCTTTTGACCGCCGCTTAACTCCTTTGGATAGGTGTATTTTTTATCGCTTAATCCAACTTTTTTTAGCCACATATCGGCTTCTTTTTCTACTTCTTTTTTATCACGTTTTTGAGCTTTTACAGGACCAAGCAAGATATTGTCTATGACGTTCATGTGATCAAAGAGCTCATAGCTTTGAAACACCATGCCTACATATTGTCTTATGCGCGTCCAGTCTTTAAAGTCTTTATCTATCGACTCTCCGTGTATTACTATCTCGCCGCCGTGTATCTGCTCAAGTCCGTTTATACAGCGCAAAGTCGTGCTTTTGCCACATCCTGAAGGGCCTAGTAGAACCACTACTTCGCCGCTTTTTACGTTTAAATTTATATCTTTAAGCGCTTGCGTAGAGCCATAAAATTTGTTTAAATTTTTGAGTTGCAATATCTGTTTGTCCATTAAATTCCCTAACCCCATCTCTCTTCAAGTCTCTTTGAGAGCTTTGAAATAGGATAGCATATAATAAAATATAGAAAAAATATAAATCCGTATATCCAAAACGGCGCCATATTGTTTGTAAAAACATGATTTTCGATGATTTGCTGTCCGACCTTAACTACCTCCACGACACCTATTAGTACCACTATCGAAGTTGTTTTAATCATCCTGCTTAGCAAATTTACAGCTCCCGGAACCAAACGACGCATGGCAAGCGGCACGATTACGTTTATGTAAATTTGAGTTTTGCTAAGACCTAGCGACGCTGCGCTTTCAAATTGATGTCTTGGTATGGAAGTGATGGCTCCACGCACTATATCCATCATCTCAAACACTCCCCAAACGCTAAACACCAAAAGCGACGCCGTAAATGCGCTTATGTGAATTCCCAAGGCTCTGCTTACCCCAAAGTAAAATATAAAAAGCCAAACTATAGTCGGCATAATGCGAATAATCTCAAGGCAAATTTTGCAAATCATATATATAAATTTGTTTTTTGAACTCATCACTATGCCCATGATAAGCCCGCCGATGATCGATATGACGATAGATATGATAGAAATTTGCAAGCTTACGATAAGCCCTTCGCCAAGTCGCATTAAATTTTGCGCGTCAAATAAAATACTAGCTCCTTGCAACTCTCATCCTTCTTTCAAGCCATGTCAGCGCAAGCGATATAGGCAAGATAATAACAAGATAGCTGATAACAAGCATAAAAAGCGCCTCATCGGTTTTATAATAAAGCCCGATGAGATCCTTTGCGACATAGACTAGATCCGCAAGAGCTACTATGCTGACTATTGAAGTTTCTTTAAGTAAAAATATTATATTTGCGCTTATTGACGGTAGGGCGACGCTAAAAGCTTGTGGCAATACTACATATCCAAGAAGCTGATGGTCGTTTAATCCTATGCTCAATCCCGCTTCAAGTTGAGATTTTTTTACCGACTCAAACCCGAGCCTAAAACTCTCCGCCATGTAGCTTCCTCCAAGAAAGGTAAGCCCTATGACCGCGCATGAAAACGAGCTTATATTTATGCCCAGCTTTGGCAAACCGTAATACAAGAAAAACAGCTGTATAAGAAGCGGAGTGTTACGCGAAAGTTCGATATAGCCATTAACTATAGGTACTAAAGGCTTGATCTTATAAAATTTAATCATCATACAAAATATACCGACAAGGATAGAAAAGACTATCCCCCAAAAGGCTAGATTTAGCGTCAAAATTCCGGCCTTTATAAACATCGGATAAAATTCTTTTATAAACTCAAAATCCATAAATTTGACCTATTGTTTAAAATTTGCGAGATTTTAGCGTATTAATACTAAATTTAAAGACAAAATTAGTATTAATACGACTACCGAAAGAAAAATTTATTTTTTAAGCATAGGTTTGTACGGTCCAAATCTATGAGCGTTCTCGTCAAATCCGTCGTTGTAAGGCCCCACATCCATATCCATAGGCTTTACGTCAAGATCGGGGAAGTCTTTTTCGCGACCTTGTTTGATAGGTCTAGGATGAGAGTTCATATAAGCCGTTACGTCATACGCCTCTTCCCAGCTTAGAGTCGCATCGCCTTGAGGCATGGTTGATTTTACATATTGAGCGCCTTTTATTAAGCGGTACATGCCCGCTCCCGTGTTGTAGCTGTCATCTCCCCAAAGTGCGGGAAATATATAATAATCTCCGCCGTTTGCAAAGTCGGGATTTATCATGCCTTCTCCGTTTTCGCCGTGGCACGAGGCGCATCTTGCAGCGTAAATTTCTTTTCCTTTTTTAGGATCGGCAGCCCTATCTATGTATTCAGCCTTAATGAGTCCTTGACCCTTGACCTTTGCGCCGACTTCATATCCGCTTGATAGCCAGTGCATATAAGTTACCATTGCGCGCATCTCTTTTGAATTTGCAGGTATCGGTTTGCCCGACATTGAGCGCTGAAAGCAGCCGTTTATGCGGTCTTGCAGGGTTACTACCTGATCGGCTCTTGAGTTGTATTGAGGAAATCTAGCCGTAATTCCTACGAAAGGAGAGTGTCCCGGCTCAACTCCGCCCTTTGAGTGGCAGCTTGAACAGGATAAGTTGTTGCCCGCAAAGCGTTTTTTCTCGTCTTTTGCCTGAGGGCCAAGATAGCGCGAGGTCTCGTTTAGTAGCTTTGAGCCGAATATAACTGTTTTTGCATAAGGAGAGTCGCCAAGCTTGGCTTCGTCTATTATGCCGTTTTCATCAATGCCTGCAGGAAGCCTGAATTCCTGAACTTTTACTTCAAACGGATAAGCGCTTTTAGCCTTATCTTTGGCTGCGTCAAACGCAAAAGAGCTGCTTATCAAAAGCGGCACGGCCATCAGCAAAACACTGTTTTTCATAAAATCTCCTTATGGTTAAGTTATTTAAATTTTATTTAAAATATACTAGAAAATATTACAGCAATTTAATGTAGAGATTCTTTAATTTTTAAAACTAGAATTTTTTTAATATGTTACAATTAGCTTTAAAATTTTCGTATTAAGAGTGTTGATGGATATTTTTCAATTTATCGGATTTTTAGGCATGATTTGTATCGTTCTTGGATATTTACTGCTTCAGATAGGAAGACTTACAAGCAACGACTTAAGCTATCAACTTATAAATTTAGCAGGAGCGATACTGCTTATCATCTCGCTTCTTGTGCATTTTAATCTAGGCTCTTTTTTGATAGAGGTTTTTTGGATATTCATAACGCTTTATGGAATTTTTAAAATTTACAAAAACAGATCAAGGAGTGAAATTTGAGAGCTTATGCAGAGTGGGAAAAACAAGAGCTTCTGTTTTTATCGTTACCGCACGAAAACAGCGACTGGAAGCCGTATTTGAACGAAATTTTAGATAGCTACGAAGAGCTTGTGTCGGCGATAACTCCTTTTCAAAAGTGCGTTTTGATATGTCCCGATGAAGAAATTTTTAACTCACGATTTGCCAAATTTGATAATGTGGAGTTTGTTAAGATTGATACCGACGATACGTGGATACGCGATTACGGGATGATTGACGTTGAAAACGGAGATAAAATTTTAAGCTATGATTTTAAATTTAACGCATGGGGCGGGAAATTTGAAAGCTCAAAGGATAATGCCGTAAATTTAGAGCTTATTAAGCGTTTTAAGACAAATTTGCAAGAGATTGATTTCATCCTAGAGGGCGGAAGTATAGAATTTAACGGACAAGGCACTTTGCTAACGACTGAAACTTGCCTGCTAAACGATAATAGAAATTCCAAATTTAGTAAAGATCAGATTGAAGAGAGGCTAAAAGAGCTTTTTGGCTTAAATCGTATTATCTGGCTTAAGCACGGCTTTATAAAGGGCGATGACACCGACTCTCACATAGATACTTTAGCTAGGTTTATCTCGCCTGATACGATTGCTTATGCTTGCACGGATGATAAAAATGATGAACACTATAATGAGCTTGAAAAAATGAAGCAAGAGCTTGAAAAAACGGGCTTTGACCTCTTGCCGCTTCCGCTTCCTGATCCTAAATTTTACGAAGGTAAAAGGCTGGGGTGTACTTATGCAAATTTTATCTTTGTAAACGGCGCTTTGATCGTGCCTACTTATGATGATAGAAACGATAAAATCGTGCTTGAGCGCCTTGCCAAAGCGCTTCCAAATCACAAAATAATAGGCGTAAATTCGCTCGTTTTTGTTCGTCAAAACGGCTCGCTTCACTGCTCAAGCCAAAACAGATACGAAGGCTCGCGAGATAAATTATATTGATAACAGACGAGATGACAAGATGCTAGCAGAGCAAATAAAATCTAAAAATGAGCAGCAAGACTCTACATCAAATAGCTTGAAAACGGAAAAAAATTTACAACGTTTAGCGGTTATTACCGCCGGAGCTACGGCATTTTTGCTGGCTATCATTAAACTTATCTCAGGCATTTATAGCGGCTCCATATCCGTGCTTAGCTCCGCTATTGATTCTATGCTTGATTGTCTTATATCGGTGCTAAATTTCTTTGCGCTTAAGAAGTCAAACGCTCCGGCAAATGATAAATTTAACTTCGGCTACACTAAGCTTGAAGCCTTGGCGGCGCTTTTTGAAGGGGCTTTAATCATTGCAATCGGTGTTTTTATATTTTATGAAAGCGCTATTAAATTTACCGCCGAAGAGGTTAGCATAGATGTCAATACCGGTCTTTACGTTATGGTTTTTTCTTTAGGCGTTACGGGAATTTTGGTAGCGTTTTTAAACAAAGTAGCTCAAAAAACTCAAAATTTAATCATAAAGGCAGACGCGCTTCACTATAAGAGCGATTTTTTCACGAATTTAGCCGTAGTTGCCGCTCTTGTGATTATCAAATTTACTGGATTTACGATAATAGACGCGATTTTTGGCGTTTTAATTAGCTTTTATATAGTTCATTCGGCTATAAATTTGCTAAAAGACAGCGTTTTAGTCCTTATGGACAGGGCGCTTGAGCCTGAAATCATAAAGCAGATAGAGGAGATACTCTCTTTAAAAAAGGAGATTTCAAGCTTTCATGGACTTACCAGCAGAAAGAGCGCAAATGATTGCTACATCAGCGTTCATCTTGTGTTTGATAAGGAAATTTTACTAATCAGAGCTCACGACATATCAGACGAGATAGAAGAGCAGATTAGGAGCAAATTCCCGCAGTTTGAGTGGCATATCATTACTCATCTTGATCCGTATGATGATAGGTAGGATAAAGAGCGATTTATGAGGCATTTATCCTCTTTGATGTATAATTTTTAAAATTTAAATTTAAGGTAAAATTATGAAAGTAGCTTTAATTCAGCAGAAATTTCACGGAACCAAAGAGGCGACAAACCAAAAGACTTTAGATCTCATTAAACAGGCCTCAAGCCAGGGCGCTGATCTTGTAGTGTGCCAAGAGCTTCATCAAACGCAATATTTTTGTCAAAGCGAGGATACGGAATTTTTTGATTTGGCAAACGATTGGCAAGACGATGTGAGGTTTTGGGGCGAAGTTGCTAAGTTAAACGGCGTAGTTTTGGTTACTTCGCTATTTGAAAAGCGCGCAGACGGGCTTTATCACAACACCGCTTACGTATATGAAAAAGACGGCAAAGTTGCGGGCAAATACCGCAAGATGCACATACCTGACGATCCTGGATTTTACGAGAAATTTTATTTTACGCCCGGAGACATTGGATTTGAGCCGATACAAACGAGTCTTGGCAAGCTTGGCGTTTTAGTTTGCTGGGATCAGTGGTATCCTGAGGCGGCTAGACTTATGGCTTTGCGTGGAGCGCAAATTTTAATATACCCTACGGCGATAGGATGGTTTGAGTCTGATACCGAGGCTGAAAAATCTCGCCAGCTTGAGGCGTGGGTAGCCGTTCAGCGCGGTCATGCGGTAGCAAACGGTTTGCCTGTGGTAGCGGTAAATCGTGTAGGATTTGAAAAAGATATAAGCGGAGTTATGGACGGCATAAAATTTTGGGGCAATAGCTTTGTATTTGGACCTCAAGGAGAGGAAATTTTCCGCGCCGATAACACAAGTGAACTATGCGAGATAGTGGAAATCGATATGAAAAGAAGCGAAGAAGTACGTAGAATTTGGCCTTTTTTAAGAGATCGAAGGATCGATGCTTATGCGAATTTGACAAAGAGATTTATTGACTGAAAATTTTAAGATATTTTATTACTGCAAAATTTGCTATAAAATTTAGATTTAATCAAATTTACTCAGATATATTGAGCAAAATTTGATTAAATTTGTTTGTGAGAAAATTTATGATAGCGATTTATTTTAGCTCTACGGGCAATACCAAATACTGCATTAATCAATTCATAAGCTACCTTCATGAGGATGTTTTAGCGGTTTCGATTGAATATGTTGCTTGCGTTAAACATTTAAGCAAACATCAAGATGTCATCCTTGCGTATCCTATTTATTTTAGCAACCTGCCAAGGATTGTGCGCGAGTTTCTTTACAAAAACAGCGCAAATTTTAATGGCAAAAACGTATTTATAATCTCTACGATGGAGGCTTTTAGCGGTGACGGGGCCGGATGTGCGGCTAGAATTTTAAAGAAATTCGGTGCAAATATAACTGGCGGGGCGCATATAAAAATGCCCGGATTTATCCTTGATGTGGGCATTTTTAGCTATTCACGCGAGAAAAACGAACGCATAATCAGTCAAGCTTCTATTAAGATAAAACACCTTGCGGAGCTGTTTATGGCGGGCAAGCCTCCTAGGCACGGACTAAGCCTGTTTCATCAAATAGCGGGATTTTTGGGGCAGCGACTCTGGATGAAAATTTATGATAAGACGCCATTTAGTAAGAGTAAGCCCACTCTTGATGAAGCTCGTTGCACGGGTTGTGGCAGTTGCGTTAAACCTTGCCCGATGGCAAATATAAGCTTGGTTGCTAGAAAGGCTAAATTTTATGATAACTGCACACTTTGTTATAGATGCGTAAATATATGTAATCAAAAAGCCATAACAATACTCGGTAAAGCAAAAAATTTAGAAAAGTCAATTCCTGCTAGATTTTAGGCTTGTGAATTTGTAATAAGTAGCCTAAAATTCAGCTTTTGCAATCTCTTGAATTTAACACTTCTTTTTGCAAATGCTTTAGAAATTTATATTAAATAAAACTTAAGAAATTATTTTTTAAAGTTAAAATGTGTAAAATTAGCAAAAATTTTAAATAAGCCGTAAAAAATTAAATGGATTTTTCATAAAAAACTATTTTTTTGTGATACGATAAAAAATCCAAAATTTATGATAAAGGATTGGCTATGAAAAAGACATCTTTAGTTTTAGCAGGGCTTCTTTTCGCTTCGACACTCGGCGCAAAAGAGTTTATATCTATCGGCACTGGTGGAATGACTGGTACTTATTATCCTGTCGGAGGCGCGATTTGCCGTCTTGCAAATAAAGATCCTCAGATAAAATGCTCCGTGCAATCAACCGGAGGCTCTATATATAACGTAAATAACGTGCTTAAAAAAGAGCTAAATTTCGGTTTCGTGCAAAGCGACGTAGTCTATGATAAATACAACGGTGTTGGCAAATTTAAAGATATGGGCGATAAAAATTTACGTGCTGTAGTATCAATCTATCCTGAGCTTTTGGCGTTTGTCGTATCAAAAGCAAGCGGAATAGCTTCGATAAATGACCTTGAGGGCAAAAATATAAACGTAGGAAATCCGGGTAGCGGTAATGAAATGACGGCTCTTACCGTGTTTAACGCTTACGGCTTTGACGCTAAGAAGCTAAAACATCACGGCGTTTTAACGGCTCAAGAGTGTCCGCACGCACTTAAAGATAAAAAAATAGACGGATATTTTTACATGGTAGGTCACCCTACGGCAAACATCACTGACGCCGCAAATTCAATGCCTATTGATATCGTAAATATTAGCGGCGAAAATATCGATAAGATGCTTAAAGAGTTTCCTTATTTTGCAAAAGGCGTGATACCGAAAGGCACTTACGAAGGCGTTGATAAAGACGTAGAAAGTATCGGCGTTAAGGCTGTTTTAGTAACAAATAAAGATATGAGCGATAAGGCTGTAACGGCTGTCGTTAAGGCAATACTAGATAACTTTGACGAGTATAAAACGCTTCACCCTGCGCTTAGTGCGGTAACGAAAGAGTCTTTGGTCGAAGGACTTTCAGCTCCGCTTCACCCTGCGGCTGAGGCTGAGTTTAAAAAATACGGAATAATAAAATAATATAAATCAAATTTAAAGGTAGGTGTATGGAAGTTGGAAATGTAGCGGCGCAAGAGAAAGAGGAATTTGTAGAGGTTAAGACAAGAGAGATAAACTCAAATTTTTATCTTTATCTAACAAGTATAATCTGCTTTGCGTGGTCGGTTTTCCAGCTTTACATAGCCTACTTCCCAATGAACACGACTATGTCGCGATCCGTTCACTTTGCATTTGCGATAGGGCTTGTGTTTTTGCTCTATCCGCTTAAATTTCATAAAAAGGCTCACACGAGCATGCCGATTTATGATATCGTCCTTTGCGTTGTGGGTGTTTTTGCGGCTCTTTATCCTTTTATAGAATTTTACTCTTTGGCTCAAAGACCGGGTGATTACACTAAAGTTGATATTGCGGTGTCGTGCATCGCCGTTTTGATACTGTTTGAAGCGGGCAGACGCGTGATAGGCCCTGCCTTAGGCATTATTGCCGCTATATTTTTAGCGTATGACTACTTTGGCCAGTACATGCCTGATATCATAGCTCATCAAGGTGCGAGTCTAAATAAGCTTGCAGGACATATGTATTTAACTACCGAGGGTGTATTTGGCGTGCCTCTTGGAGTTAGTGTTAGCTTTATCTATCTGTTTGTGTTGTTTGGTTCGTTGCTTGAAAGGGCTGGAGCGGGGCAGTATTTTATAAATTTGGCCTTTGCGATGCTTGGCAGATTTAGAGGAGGTCCTGCTAAGGCCTCGGTTATTGCTAGTGGGCTAACGGGAATGGTTTCAGGAAGCTCAACGGCAAACGTAGTAACGGTTGGAACATTTACCATACCTCTTATGAAAAAAGCTGGTCTAAGTAGCACTAAAGCAGGTGCTATCGAAGTTGCTGCTGGTGTAAACGGTCAGCTTATGCCGCCTATAATGGGTGCGGCAGCATTTATTATAGCCGAATTTTTGGGCATGAGCTATACTAATGTAATGATAGCTGCGGTAATTCCTGCGTTTGTCTGCTATATGTCTCTGTTTTTTATTGTGCATTTGGAGGCTTGTAAGCTTGGGCTTAAAGGCATGCAGCACGATAAGAATTTCTCAAGATTTAAAATTTTTGTAAGCGGAATTCACTATCTGATTCCGATTCTGGTTTTGCTTTATACTCTTTTGATAGCAAAAGAATCACCTATCTCCGCTGCTTTTAACGCTATTAACGTATTATTTTTGATAATAATATTTCAAGAGCCTATTAGAAAATTGGCATTTAAAGAAAAAGTTAATAAAAACGACTTTATTATCGGCTTTGCCGATATCTTTTGGGCGATGGTCGGTGCAGCTAGAAACATGACTACAATCGCGATAGCAACGGGTTTAGCCGGTATCATCGTAGGCTCTATCTCGCTTACGGGCGTTGGACAAGTGCTGTCTGAAGTAGTCGAGACGCTAGCCGGAAACAACATCGTGCTTATACTGTTTTTAACGGCGATCATGTCACTCATCCTTGGCATGGGACTTCCGACTACGGCTAATTATATCGTGGTAAGCTCGCTTGTAGCTCCCGTAATTTTATTTTTAGCTTATAAAAACGGCTTTTTGATACCTGCGATTGCGG
Source organism: Campylobacter sp. RM16188 (assembly GCF_012978795.1). Taxonomy (NCBI): domain Bacteria; kingdom Pseudomonadati; phylum Campylobacterota; class Epsilonproteobacteria; order Campylobacterales; family Campylobacteraceae; genus Campylobacter; species Campylobacter sp. RM16188. Next base: position 15,164 of record NZ_LIWQ01000005.1, read on the forward strand.
TGCATCTATTTGTGTTTTACTTTGGAATTTTAGCAGACGATACCCCACCTGTCGGAATCGCCGCTTACGCTGCTGCAGGAATTGCCAAAGCAAATCCCGTAACTGTCGGTGTTCAGGGATTTTTTTATGATCTAAGAACGACTATTTTGCCGTTTTCATTTGTGTTTAATAACAAACTTCTTCTTATCGAGAGCGTAAATCCTGCTTCTCCAAGCGACGCCAAAGGCATAGTTTGGATAACAAATCCGGCAGAGATACTTCTCATATTTTCAACCGCACTTATAGGCATGTTTGCTTTTGCGTCCGCACTTCAAGGTTATTTTGTTACTCGCGTTCAAATTTGGGAGCGAGCCTTGCTTATGCTGGTTGTGCCGTTAACATTAGTGCCAAATATGTGCGCCAAATATATTCCGTTTATAGCAAACGAATATATCTCTTATGCTATTGGAGCGGGGATTTATTTTGCTCTTTTTACGTATCAGTGGATAAAGAATAAAAGCGAGAAAAGGGCGCTTGCGATATAGACTATGCTTAAGGCCTATGCGTCTTTAATAGGCGCTACTTTTATCGTTGGATTTTCGTTTGCGTTTGTAAAAATTTCACTTGATAGTGCAAGCGTATTTGAAAGCCTTGCGCATAGATTTAGCATAGCTTTTCTTGCTGTTTTGATATTGCTTAAATTTGGCATTATCAGTGCTAAATTTAGCTTGCAGGATTTAAAGCAAGTGGCGTTTATTGCGGCTTTATATCCAAGCTCGTTTTTTGCTTTTCAGGCTTTTGGACTAGTTCATACAAGCTCGCTTATGGCGGGAGTTTTGCATGCCTGTACACCTATCATGACGATGATTTTTGCGCAAATTTTTATCAAAGAGCGAACAAATTTACTTCAAAAGCTTTTTATCTTGATATCTGTTTTTGGCGTAGTTTATATACTTATAATGTCTGGAAATTTAAGTGCAAATTCAAGCTTTTTAGGCAACTTCTTGATCCTGCTTTCAGTGGTTGCCATCTCACTTTATAATGTTTTCACAAGGAAAATTTTAGCCAAATTTGAGATATCAAAGCTTGTTGTTATAATGGTTTTTATCGGATTTGTCTTTTTTAACGGTTTAAATTTGATCGATTTTATTTCAAGTGGACGTGATCTGAAGCTTTATTTTGCACCGTTTTTGGAAGTTAAATTTAGCTTTGCGATAGCATTTTTAGCCATCTTTAGCTCCGTGTGCACATCCTTTTTATTTGGCTACGCACTAAAACATCTTGAAGCTTTTAAAGTCGGCATCTTTAGCAACCTTTCGACTTTGATAACCATCATCGCGGGAGTCGTTTTACTAGATGAAAAATTTGAAATTTATCATTTTATAGGGACAATTTTGATAATCTTAGGCGTTTTAGGTCTTAACTTATCAAATTTAAACAGGAAACAATAGTGAAGATAGCTATTTTTGACTCGGGACTTGGCGGACTTAGCGTGCTAAATGAAGCGCTAAAAAAGCTGCCAAACGAGCAGTTTTTATACTATGCCGATAAAGACAATGTCCCTTACGGTCTAAAATCAAACGAGGAAATTTTAAAATTTACGACCAAAGCGGTAAAATTTATGCAAGAGCAGGGTGCAAAGGCTATCGTTATCGCTTGCAATACGGCTACAAGTGTCGCCATAAAAGAGCTTCGATCGAATTTTAACCTACCTATCATCGGCATGGAGCCCGCCGTAAAAAAGGCCGTTGATACATGCAAAAAAGCAAGAACTCTTGTCATTGCCACGCCAGTTACCGTTAAAGGAAATAAGCTAAAAGAGCTGATAGCTCGCGTTGATAGCGATCATCTTATAGATCTAGTTGCGCTTGCAAAGTTGGTTGAGTTTGCCGAAAATGAGGAGTTTAACTCGCCTAGAGTGAAGGAGTATTTACAAAGCGAGCTTTTGGAATTTGATCTGTCGCTTTACTCGTCATTGGTGCTTGGCTGCACGCATTTTAATTATTTTAAAGATAGCTTGCGTGAAATTTTACCAAGCCATATAAGGCTACTTGACGGCAACGAAGGCACCGTAAATAAACTTAAATTTGAGCTTGAAAGACTAAATTTGCTTGAAAGATCGCCTGCAAATGTGGAGTATTTTTATTCAGGTAGAGCAGTAAAAGAAAGTGCCGAGCTGGATAAGATAAATAGGTATCTAGATCGCCTTGATAAGATGCTTTTCATAGAGTGAATTTGCAAATTTAAATTTCATCCCCGAAGCGTTTTGGCGCTAAATTTAAAGCTTGTTTGATCTTTCAAGATCGCTAGCCCACTCACATCCCAGCTTATCGCCGACCTTGCATGATTTATCAAAAAACTCTTTTGCTTTTTTGAAATTTGAGCGTTCAAGATATGCAGAGCCGACCGTACTGCAAGCATAGCCTTGGCCAAGTTCGCAAGCTTTAGTAAAGAGCTCTTCCGCTTTTTTGGAGTCAGCCTTAACCGTTTCGCCAAGCTCATACATCCCACCTGCTTGCGAGCAGCCTTCGCCAGATCCTGCTTTGCAACCTTTGATATATAGTTCAAGCGCCTTTTTAGGGTCTTTGTTTACAAATTTGCCGACTTGATACATGGTGCCTAATTTTGAACACGCATCAGCATTTTTATTTTTGCAAGCGGTGCTAAATTTTTCAAATGCCGTTTTAAATTCAGCATTTTGATAGGCTTTTAATCCATCTTCAAAATCCCCGCTCATCGCAACCATGACCGCAGCAGATAGCATTAATATCTTTTTCATTTGATCTCCTAAAATTTGAGACATTTTATCATAATAAAAATTATACTATGCTAATATAGCAGATTATATAACGGCTTTGTTTAGGCGCTTTTCGCGTTCTTTGAAATCGCTCATTAAAGAGCCGATATACTCATAAAAGCTCTTTTGATGATGCGGGTATATGAGATGAGTTAGTTCGTGAAGTATGACGTATTCGATTAGACCCAGCTCTTTTTCGATGAGGTTTAGATTTAGGTTAATGTAGCCTTTGTGATAGTTACAGCTTCCCCAGCGTGTTTGCATTTTTCGTATCACTACGCGGTTTATTTTGCGGTTTATGATAGGGGCAAATTTATCGATAAATCCGCTAAAAATACGCTTTGCTTCGCTTTTTTTAAACTCCTCAAGCCTCTTTAAATTTGCAGCTAAAATTTGATTATCCGATATCAAAACGGAGTTTAAATTTTCATCAAATTTTATCTTGTAAATTTTACCAAGCAGGCAAAACTCATCATCTTTTGGCAAATTTGCAGAAATTTTCTCATGTGTTTTAGTAAGCCAATCTTTGTGAACGTTTAGGAAATTTATGGCTGTTTTTTGCGTAGTATAAAACGGCAAAGAGCAAGAAATTTTGCCTTGCTTATTTATCTTAAGCCTTATATTTCTTGCTCTTTTTGTAAATTTTAAAAATACTTTAAAATCTAAAAAATCAATTACTCTCTCTTTTGTCATTTTATGCTAAAGAGCGTATCAGTCAAGCTGTCTTGATGTCTTGTGGAACAAGGTTAGGGCGATAAACATGAACGCCAAAACACAAGAGGCGATTAGTGCGTAAAATCCACCGTCCCATCCAAACACATCTACCAGTTTACCCATTACATATCCCGCACTTGCCGAGCCTAGCAAATATCCAAATAGTCCCGTTAGTCCTGTCGCAGTGCCCGTTGCCACTCTAGGCACAAGATCGGCAGCCTGAAGTCCTATCATCATAACAGGTCCGTATATTAAAAATCCGATCGCAACCAAACAGAGGTTATCTACTAAAGGATTACCGGCAGGGTTTTTCCAGTAAACCACTATAGCGATTAAAACACCTACTAAAAAGAGCAGCATAGGCGGTGCGCGGTGGCCTTTGAAAACCTTGTCGCTTAGATATCCGCTGGCAAGCATACCGAAAATTCCTGCGTATTCGTAGAGGAAATACGCCCAGCTTTGCTTATCTACGGTAAAATGCTTAACTTCTTTTAAGTATGTAGGCGCCCAGTCTATGATGCCGTATCTAACGAAATAAACAAATATATTTGCTATTGTGATAGCCCACAAAAATTTGTTATTGATGATATATTTATAAAAGATATCTTTTGAGCTTAGAGTGTGGGCTGATTCTACTTTTTGGATGTGTTTTTCGCCTTTATACTCTTCAACAGGCGGTAAGCCTACGGATTCAGGAGTGTCTCGCATAAGATAAAACATCACGAAGGCTAAGACTATGGCGATTAATGCAGGCAGGTAAAATAGCGATTGCCAAACGCCAAAAATGGAAAGTCCAAGTATAGCAAGAGGTCCTATAAGTCCGCCTCCTAAGTTGTGAGAGACGTTCCACCAGCTCCACCATACTCCGCGCTCGGATGTGGAAAACCAGTTTGTCATGCTCTTTGCACCGGGAGGATAACCCATGCCTTGAAACCAGCCGTTAAGTGCGCCAAGAATTATCATAGTTCCTATAGATGAAAGCACTCCCGGAACTAAGCCAAATATAAGACTCACTATTGCCGAACAGATAAGACCTGTCGCCATAAAATACTTGGGGTTGCTTCTATCCGAGATATTTCCCATGATAAATTTACTAAAGCCGTAAGCCATAGACAGCGCCACACCGACTTTACCTAAATCAGCCTTGCTAAAGCCGTATTCGTCGATAAGATAAGGAATTGCTAGAGAGAAGTTTTTGCGGATGAGGTAGTATGCCGCATAACCTATAAATACACCGGCAAAAATTTGCCAACGAAGTTTTTTATACTCCGCATCAACGCGAGAAGGCTCTACTTTTTGCGTTGATGGAGGAGAAGCCTTTAGAAAAGAAAACATATTTCTCCTTGTTAAGTAGTAAATTTAAATAAAAACACGCCATTTTATCACAAGGTAACTTTAAAATTTGCTTTATTGTATAAATTTAAGATTTGATTAATATATTTAACTTGACCTTACACAAGCCGTTTTGACTGCCATTTTCTACTCTTCCATCGCCAAGTATTTACAAGACCTCTTAACCACTCATCAGCTACAAATCCGATCCAAACTCCGATAATTCCCATGCCTTGAACTATGCCAAGATAGTATCCAAGCGGCAAGCTAACGCCCCACATAAAAATAAGCCCAGTTATAAGCGGAAATTTAGCGTCTCCTGCGGCACGAAGCGAATTTACTATGACGATGTTAAAGGTTCGTCCCGTCTCAAGAACGATAGAAAGCGCAAACAAAGGCATCATGATCTCTTTTAGCTCGGCTGTCAAATTTAGCCTATCCATGATGATCTCTTTGCCAAAGTATGCGGCTAAAACCACGATAGTAGTGGCTATAAAGCCAAGCTTAAGCGCGTAAAACGTCCTTTTGTAAGCGTCATCAAACCGCATAGCGCCTACTAAATGCCCTACGATGATCTCGTTTGCTACGCTTATACTAGCTCCGCAAAGCAAGATCAAAAGTGTGATCTGAAAGTATATGGTCTGCACGCTTAGACTTGCTTCACCCATGCTTGCCACAAAGCCAAAAGCGACCATGTATTGCGCCATCCAGAGTAAATTTTCTCCCGCGCTTGGAAGCCCGACGGATAAAATTTTGCTTAAAATTTTAAACGGCAGGCTAACTAGCATTTTTATATAAATTCTAACTTTAGCCGTGCGAGAAAGGATGATAAAAAGCACTATAAGCGCAACTAGCCTTCCGACGAGAGTTGATACGCCAACTCCGTATAATCCGTAGTTTGGAAGCCCAAACCAACCAAAAAGAGCTATCGCGTTGCCAAGAAGCGTAATGACGTTCATTAAAACGGAGACAAGCATAACCTGAAATGCGAAGTTATAGACTCTGATAACCGCTGCAAGCACCATCCCGACTCCGTCAAAAAATAGCGCTATGCCAAGAACGTGTAGGTAGTTAAAGCTCTCGTCTATCAAATTTTCAGGCACTTGTAAAAGCTCTAAGACCTCATGCCCGTAAAAGTAGATAAATATCGCTGCCGTGATGCCAAAAATCGTGTTAAAAGTGATGCTTGCGTGTATAACCCTGATGGCTAAATTTTTGTTTTTTGCGCCCAAGGCTTGAGCGACTACGACCGAGCAACCAACGCTTAAAAAGCTAAAAATCGTCATAAAAAGATCCATGACTTGATTGCCCGCACCCATTGCGCCCACTAGGTGAATGCTTACTTTTGTCACCATATATGTGTTTATGATTAGGGTTATGAAGTGTAAAAACATATCCAAAAATATAGGAATCGTAAGCTTTCTAAGCGAGAGGTTCATAAATTTCTCTTTTGTATAGGGGGTTAAATTTAAGGGCTAATTATATCAAATCATCTGCGCTAATTATGCTTAAATTCTTGCTGTTAAGTTAATTTAAGCCTTTAAATTTTAAAGCTACAAAGCGATGTTTGTAAATTTGAATTTTGATTTAACCAATAAGAAATGAAATTTGCAAATTTCATTAAACTGCCATTTTAAACTTTGTGTGCAACAAAGCTAAACATTATCTCTCATTTATGCCTAAAATAGGCTTTTTATAATATTTTTATTAGCTTACTTAAGTATAATCTTTGCAAATTTAAATTTAACGGGTACGAAATGGAAAAGAGAAATTTCACTTCAAGATGGGCCTTTATCATCGCTTCTGTAGGCTCTGCTATAGGCATGGCAAACGTCTGGGGGTTTCCTTACAAAGTAGGGACAAACGGTGGAGGCGCATTTTTGCTTATATATCTGTTTTTTATCGCGATATTTTCATATGTGGGACTTTCGGCCGAATACGCTATCGGCAGGCGAGCTAAAACAGGCACTCTTGGCTCTTACGAGTATGCTTTTAGCACGCGCGGACTTGATAAGATAGGCAAAATCGTAGGTTGGATACCGCTGGCAGGATCCATGTGTATAGCCATAGGCTATGCCGTCATCATCGCTTATATCCTAAAGGCGCTTACTCAAGCTATCACGGGCTCTTTAATGAGCGTTGATACAAATACTTGGTTTGAGTCTTTTGCCTTGAGTGATTATTCAGTTATTCCTTTTCACTTTATAGTGGTTGCGGGCACGCTCTTTACCCTTCTTTTTGGCGCAAAGAGCATAGAAAAGACAAATAAAATAATGATGCCTCTGTTTTTCGTGCTGTTTTTTATACTTGCTATTAGGGTTGCTATGCTTGACGGGGCTTTTGAAGGATATAAATTTATCTTTAGAGGAGGCTGGGATAAGTTAAGCGAGCCTATGGTTTGGGTAGCTGCGATGGGGCAGGCGTTCTTCTCACTTTCTATCACGGGATCCGGCATGATAGTTTATGGAGCTTATCTATCTAAAAAAGAAGATATTGTAGATTCTGCTAAGAAGACGGCTTTTTTTGATACTCTTGCGGCGATGACGGCTGCGCTTGTAATGATACCTGCGGTGTTTGCTTACTCTATGGATCCGGCTGCCGGTCCCGGGCTGCTTTTTGTAACTTTGCCTAAAATTTTACAAGATATGCCCGGCGGGCAAATTTTTGCGATTATTTTATTTACGGCGGTGATATTTGGCGGTATAACGTCTTTACAAAACATGTTTGAGGCTGTTGCCGAATCGATAATGCACAAATTTCCAAACATAAAACGCGTGCCTATGCTGATTATCTTGTGTGTGGTTTGCTTTGGCATAGGCGTAAACATGGAAGCCATTAGCAAATGGGGTCCTTGGATGGATTTCGTATCTATCTATATCATCCCTATCGGTGCGGTCATAGGCGCTATATCTTGGTTTTGGATTATCAAAAAAGAAGAGATAATGGACGAGATAAATACAGGTGCGGCTAAAGCTCAAGGTGCGCTTTGGTATAACATAGGAAGATATATCTATGTGCCGATGGCTCTTACGCTTTGCATAATTGCACTTAGCATGCAACACTCGTTTTAAGGGTTAAAGTGGCGTTAGTCGATCTTATCGAAGTTAGTAAGAAATTTGGCGCTAATGAAATTTTAAATCAGATAAATTTCAGTATAAACGAGCGTGAGATCATAGCCGTCATAGGCAAAAACGGAAGCGGCAAGAGCACTCTTATGAAGCTTGTGGCAGGAAGCTATGAGCCTGATACGGGAAGGCGCGTAGTACAAAACGGCATAAAGGTCGAGATGCTCGCGCAAAATCCTAAATTTGATGAAGGTATAAGCGTCAAGGAGGCTTTAAATTTAGAGCTTAAAGAGATATTTGACGCTAGAAGCGAGTATGCCGCAGTCCTTGAAAAGCTCGCAAATGATCCAAACGATAAAGAGCTTCACGCTAGACAAGATGAGCTTATAAAATTTATAGAAGCGAAAGACGGCTGGCAGATTGAGCGAAAGATAGAGCAAGTTTTGATCGAATTTAAGCTAAAAGAGTATGAAAATAGGGCGGTTTCTAGCCTTAGCGGTGGTGAAATTCGCCGCGTAGCACTAGGCGCTTTAATCCTTAAAAAGCCCGATGTACTCTTACTTGATGAGCCGACAAACCACCTTGACGTATATATGGTGCGCTTTTTAGAACAGATGCTTAAAAGCTCAAAGCAAACCATCGTATTTATAAGCCATGATCGATATTTTATCGATGCTTTGGCGACTAGAAGCGTTGAGGTTGAGGAGGGCAAGCTTCGAAGTTTTGACGGCGGATATGCTAACTACTTGGCTAAAAAAGAGGAAATTTTACTCTCTTTAGCCAAATCTCACGAGACATTGCTAAAACAGCTTAAAAGCGAAGAAGAGTGGCTAAGACGAGGAGTTAAAGCTCGCCTTAAGCGCAACGAGGGCCGCAAAGAGCGCGTTATGCAGATGCGTGAAGAAGCCAAGAAAAATCCCGGTGTTATCAGACGAGTAAGACTTGAGCTTGAGCGTGCGAGTAAAAATTTCAACCAAACCCACTCGACAAATCGCAAAAAAATGCTTTTTGAGATTAAAAATTTAAGCAAAAATATCGGCGGTAAAATTTTATTTGAAAAATTTGACGCGCGGGTATTGCAAGGAGAGCGTATCGCTATAGTAGGGCGAAACGGAAGCGGCAAGAGTACCTTGCTAAAAATTTTGTTGGGACTTGATAAGCCAAGCGGCGGCGAGATCAAGCGTGGCGATGTGAGAATAGGGTATTTTGATCAGGCAAGAAGCGCGTTAAGCGACGAAAAAAGCCTTATAGAGGTATTTTGTCCAAACGGCGGAGATAGGGTGCAGGTGCGCGGACGAAATATGCACGTGTACGGATATCTTAAAAATTTCCTCTTTCCAAAGGAGTTTTTGGATAAGCCAATCGGCGTGTTAAGCGGAGGAGAAAAAAACCGCGTTGCGCTTGCTTTGCTTTTTGCTGGTGAATACGATGTGCTTGTGCTTGATGAGCCGACAAACGACCTTGATATAGCAACTATTAATATTTTAGAAGATTATCTGCAAAGCTTTGAAGGTGCTATCTTGCTTGTTAGCCACGATAGGTATTTTGTGGATAAAATTTCATCTAAACTTTGGGCTTTTGAAGGTGCTAAAATCGAAGTGGTTCATCAGGATTATAGTGTTTATCTTGAGCTTGAAGATGAGTTAAAAGAGCTTGATAAATTTGAAGCCGAGATTAGCAAAGATAGCGAAAATTCGGCCGAAAAACAAAAGAATAAGAGTAGAAAATTAAGCTATAAAGAAAATCAAATTTTACAAAATCATCCGGATAAAATCACTGCTTTAGAGGCTCAAATTTCAAAGCTAAATGATGGACTTGGCAATCCTGAAGTTTATCAAAAAATAGGACTAACTAAGCTTTATGAAGAGCTTGAAGCCGCTAAACAAGAGCTTGAAATTTTAGAAAATGAGTATTTTGAAGTTTTAGAAATCGCTGAAAATTTGGATAGTTAAAAAAGAAATCTAAGCGATACTAGAAATTTAAAAGAAGTAGCTATTGCACTATCTTTTGCGTAACAAAACTATAAAGTCTTTTATATTTGTGGTGTCAAATTTAAGATATAGCTTTTATTTGCGTGTGATATGTTGAAGTCGTGCTTACTACTACATATTACTAAGCTTCAAATTTTGCTTAAAGCCTATCTTCAAATTTTAAATTCGCAAGTTTATCCACGCCTCTTAAATCCTCTTTGCTCAGCATGACGTAAAATTTCTTTGTGTTTGGTAGGGCGCTATGAAATTTAACCAAAATTTCATCTTGCTTTTTGATCTGAGCTTGCCAAAAGCTATCGGTTTGAGCTTGCGGGATGATTTGATTTATAAAAATTCCTCCGACTTTTATGCCGAATTTCTCTAAAGTTTCGTTTGCGCGCAGAGTTTCAAAAAGAGGTAGAGCCTGAGGTATCATAACTAGATAAATCGAAGTTAGGCTAGGATCTTTTAGCGTTTGGTTTGCTTCATTAAAGAGTTTTTTACGCTCATCAAGACGCTTTAAAGCTTGCTGCCATCTTAGCTCTTTGCTTGGTGCGAACGGATTGTGCTCGTAGTTTTCTTTCTTTTGCCAAAAGACTTTAGCGGCGTCGGCTACTTTTTCGCGATCCTTTTGGTGTCTCATAAGCCCTTCGCTCCAAGCCGACATAATGCTAGGCATGGATAAAAGCCTGATTGTATGTCCCGTAGGAGCGGTATCAAATACGATATGATCGTAATCTTTTCTGTCAGTAATAAGCTTGCATACTTTTTCAAGAAGTGCGGCTTCCTGAGCTCCCGGAGTGTCTTTGGATAGCTCTAAATGCTGCTTTATCTTAGCAAACATCTCCGGCTTTGAGTAGGTCTTTAGCGTCTCTTCGATGTTTTTGAAGTGTTCGTTTGTGATAAGGGTTGGATCAAGCTCAAGAGCGTCTAAATTTGCGCTTGCATTTTTTATCTTGTGACTTAGCTTTACGTCAAGCGCATCGGCTAGACTGTGAGCCGGATCGGTTGATATGATTAGTGTTTTTTTGCCGCTTGCAGCTAGCTTGGAAGCTATCGAGGCGGAGATGGTAGTTTTACCGACTCCACCTTTTCCTCCTATAAATAAAATAGGCGTCATCAGCAACACCCAAAGTGCTCAATCGGGGAGCTTTGCATACCCATACGCTTATGCCATGCGTGAAATTCCTCAAGCAAAAACGGTAAAGTTTCTATGGTATAAAACGAAACGGGGTTTTCTATGCCGAGACTTTCTGCAAAAACCATCAACATAAAAAAATCATTTTCTTCTTGATAGCTCTTCGTTAGAGCGCTTCTATAAGGGGCGTTGTAGTATTCGCTAAGCCCCTCTAAAAACGCCTTTATCTGCTCTTTCATTTGCTTTTAAATTCTTTTTTAAGTACCGAAAAGCTTTCTAGGCAGACTAAGATCGTAGCGCCTAAAATGATACAATCAAGCGTGATAAGCAGCCAGTTGCTCTTGTTGTAAAAATCCACAAGCTGAAGCAGTAAACCTACAAAAGTAACCGAAAGTAAGAAAACAAGCGGTATAAGAGTGTATCTGATAGCGCCTTTTTGTCTTAGTATCATAACGGTAATTATAAGCAGGGAAAGACCCGCCATAAGCTGGTTTGTGGTGCCAAATAACGGCCATATGATCATGCCTCCCTTGCCGTCAATACCGCCTGCGCCAAATGCTAAAAGCAAGCATGAGCCTACCGCGAAAAGAGTAGCAACTTTGCCGTTTTTTAAGAAATTTAAGTTATAAACTTCACCCCACTCTTGAAAGATGTATCTTTGAAGTCTTACGCCCGTATCCATAGTAGTTCCTGCAAATAAAGCCGCCATAACCGTTAGCATAGTTGCTGAAATTTCAGGGCTTAGTCCGATACCTTGACTCAAAATTCTTCCGCCGCCATCGATAAATGCTCCTATGCCGCCCTTGCCAAATGAGCTATATACGCCTTCCCATTCAGCCAAGCTTGCAAAGCCAGCAGTTGCCGCAAGTATAGCCGCAAGCGCTAGCAGACCCTCTCCGATAGCTCCGAAGTATCCCACAAATCTAACATCCGTTTCGTTTTTAACCTGTTTCGCAGTAGTTCCTGTAGAAACCAGCCCGTGAAAGCCAGATATCGCACCGCAAGCTATGGTTACAAAAAGAAGCGGAAATAGCGACGGAGTGCCGGCAGGGACGTTTGAGTTAAATGCAGGAGCTACGATATCCGGAGAAACTACTAAAAATGAGAAATAAAGCGCTCCAAGACCGATGAATAGCTGAAGCCCGTTGATATAGTCTCTTGGCTGAAGAAGCATCCAAACAGGCAAAGTTGAAGCTATGGCTGCATAGATAAATAAAATAACTATCCAAGCGGCATTGGCATCAAGCCCAAGAACTTTATCGGGTAGAGCCACAGGAACGCTAGGTCCGATAAATATCAGAGCATAAAGCGCAATTACGCCAATGAGTGATACGATAGGAAGGTTGAATTTAAATTTATAAATAGCCTGTCCGATAAAAAACGCAACCACAAGCGCGCCCCAAACAGGAACGACGGATGAAGGAGTTTTTATCATCATTCCTGCTATAACCACGGCAAATACTGCATTTACCATAAGCAAAAGCAAGAATATAACCACCATCATAAGGCTTCTTGCGCGTTTGCTTAGAATTTGCCCTGATATGGTGCCTATAGAGTAGCCTTTGTTACGCACACTTGCCCAAATTGTGCTCATATCATGCACGCCCGCAAAAAATATCGTGCCCAAGATAACCCACAAAAACGCAGGCAACCAACCCCAAATAACCGCGATCGCAGGACCTACGATAGGAGCAGCGCCTGCAACAGATGTGAAGTGATGTCCCCAAAGGACGAATTTGTTTGTCGGGACATAATCAACACCGTCTTCAAATTCTTGCGAAGGGGTTTTGAAATTCGGATCAAGCTTTAAGATCTTTTGAGCGATAAATTTTGAATAGATAAAAAATCCGATCGCAAAAGCGCTTAAGCCAACAAAGAGTAAAACCAAAGAATTCATCTTGTATCCTTAATTTTGGCATATTTAAAAATTATATTTAAAAAGGCTTAAAGGTTGCTGTTTGGATTATAAATTTAATAATATTTATATTTTTTATATGTTTTAATGTTTCAAAATGAGACTAATTTATTAAATTTTTAGTTTAGATAATGTGAATTTTGGGGTGTAAATTTATATAAATAGCCATATTGAGCAAAGATTCAAGAGAGCCGAAGCTCTCTTGAAAGGAGGATATCATGAAGCTTTTTTGCCAAAAATAGAGAGCAAATTTGAGCCTATTTTTGCTATTAGGCTTGGTTTTTTATTTACGCTTAGCAGGTATTTTGCCACTTCGCTTCTACCAAACATCACGGCAAAAGTGTGAGGCGTAGCTCCCATGCCGTTGTTTGCGTTTATGTCCGCACCCGCTTCAACTAGAGCCTTTACCACATCTAAGTATCCCTTAAATGCAGCTCCCGCAAGGGGAGTTTGCCCTCTGTCGTTTCTTTCATCTACCAGTGCGCCGTTTGCTATTAGCATTTTTACGGTATTTATGGAGTTATTATAGCTTGCGAGCATTAAGAGCGTATCGCCTTTAGCGGATTTTAAATTCACACTAAGTCCCGCTTTTATCATCTTTTCAAGCTCGCTCGCTTCGTCTTTTCTTGCAAAATCAAGCGCCATGAGGCAAAGTTCGTTATACCTCGCCTCTTCTTCTTTGCTAATCTCTAAATTTCTATCACTCATAACTTATTTCTTAAGTGCAGCTTTAACGCCTGCTGCATAAGCCGGTGAAATTTTCTCAAAATGTCCAAGTGCGCGCTCAACTATGAAGTCGCTTACTCCGCACATACTCTCTGCTATGTTGTTAAATAGCTGAGATTTTTGAGAGTCGTTCATTAGGTTAAACAGATCTCTTGGCTGGCTGTAGTAATCGCTATCTTCGGCTCTATGATCGTGTCTTTGCATTACTCCTTCAAGAGCGATGTCAGGCTCTAGGAAGTCTTTGTTTTCTTTAGCACCGCCAAAGCTGTTTGGCTCGTAGTAAGCCTTGTCTTCGATCTCGTACATACCGTTATTCATAGCGCCGCCAACTGTATAAGTGCCTATCTCGTTTATAGGTTGATTAACTTTAAGCTGTGCGTAGTGAGTTCCGATTCTGTATCTTTGAGCGTCAGGATAGCTGAAAATTCTAGCTTGAAGCATCTTATCAGGGCTAAAGCTGATGCCAGGAACTATGTTTGATGGACTAAATGCCGCTTGCTCAACTTCGTTGAAGTAGTTTTTAGGGTTTTCATTTAGAGTCATAACGCCTACTTCAATCAGTGGAAAATCTTTATGAGACCATGTTTTTGTTAAGTCAAACGGGCTGAAAGGTAGCTTTTTAGCTTGCTCGTCAGTCATTATCTGGATCTTGAAATCCCAGCTTGGGAAATTGCCTTTTTCTATATTTTCATATAAGTCTCTTTGGTGGCTCTCTCTATCGTTTGCAACGATATCAGCCGCTTCTTTATTGGTTAAATTTTTAATTCCTTGGCGTGATTTGAAGTGGAATTTCACCCAAAATCTCTCGCCGTCTTTGTTGATTAGGCTATAAGTATGGCTTCCAAATCCGTGCATGGTTCTGTAGCTTGCAGGAATTCCTCTATCGCTCATTAGGATCGTTACTTGGTGAAGTGTTTCAGGGCTTAAGCTCCAAAAATCCCATGCTGCTTCGTTTGAGCGTAGGTGTGTGCGAGGATCTCTCTTTTGAGAGTGGATGAAATCAGGGAATTTGTAAGCATCTCTTAAGAAAAATACAGGAGTGTTGTTTCCTACTAAGTCCCAGTTGCCTTCTTTTGTATAAAATTTAATTGCAAATCCTCTTACGTCGCGCTCTGCATCCGCAGCTCCTGCTTCGCCTGCAACTGTTGAAAAGCGTAAAAATAGCTTTGTCTTTTCACCTTTTTGAAGAACTTTAGCCTTTGTATATTTAGATATGTCGTTAGTTATCTCAAGTACGCCGTATGCGCCGCTACCTTTAGCGTGAACCGTTCTTTCAGGGATTCTCTCTCTGTTTTGGTGAGCAAGTTTTTCGATTAGTTGATAATCTTGCATCATAACGCCGCCACGAGCACCTGCCGTTAGCGAGTTTTGGTTGTCGGCGATTGGATTGCCTGAAGTAGTTGTTAGTTGTCTCATAATTTTTTCCTTTTAATAAAATTTATTATTTCGGAATTATACTTATTTAAAATAAAATATTTCTTAAATAATAAAAAATATTGATTAGAATTTTAAAAATTTCAAATTTTACAAATCTCAGGATTGAAATTTAAAGCAATTGAATGTAATTTATATCCCAAAAACAGCGTCTAAAAGCAAAAATTGGAAATTTATACAAATTCAAATTTGTATCGCTTCTAAAAATACTTTATAAAACTTTCTATCAAAATTTAGAAAAATGAAATTTGGCTCTTACTTTCCCTAAATTTAAGGATTTAATACGCTTTACATTTATAATTTATTTGACTTATTTACAAAATTCAAGTAAGTTAAAAGCAAGCTTAAAATAAACAAGGATATTTATGACCTTTATAAAAAACTCGAAATTTAACACATCCGTATTTTATCCATCCGTATTTATCATATTTATGATTGCTATTTTTTCTGTTGTTTTTCCTGAGAGATCAAGCGAATTTTTTAAATCCGTGCAAGATTCCATCACTATCAAATTTGGTTGGTTTTATGTGCTTGCTATCGCCATTATCGTGCTTTGTGTTATTATGCTGGGATTTAGCAAATTTGGAGATATAAAGCTGGGAGCCGATCACTCAAAGCCCGAATATGCGAATTTATCTTGGTTTGGCATGCTGTTTGCCGCGGGTATGGGTATAGGGCTTGTGTTTTTTGGCGTGAGCGAACCGCTTATGCACTATCTTAACCCGCCCGTCGGAGAGCCTAAAAGCATGGAGGCTGCCAAGCTTGCTATGAATATCACTTTCTTTCACTGGGGTGTGGGTGCTTGGGCTACTTATGCCATCGTCGCACTGATACTTGCATTTTTTGCGTATAGACACAATCTGCCTCTTACTCTTAGATCGGCTTTTTATCCGTTTATAGGCGAGCGAATTTACGGCAAGATCGGAGATGTGATAGACGTTTTTGCAGTGGTTGCGACACTTTTTGGGGTGGCGACTTCTCTTGGATATGGAGTCGTGCAGGTAAATGCCGGGCTTACTCACGTATTCGGAGCTCCTAGTATGCATATAACTTTGCTTGTAGTGTTATGTCTGCTGGCTACAGTTTCAGCCGCAAGCGGAGTGGATAAGGGCATAAAAATTCTTTCAAATTCAAACATCATCATGGCTATTATATTTATGCTTTTTATATTGTTTTTAGGAAATACCACCGATCTTCTTCAAAGGCTCGTGCAAAACAGCGGTAACTACGTATCCACGCTTATCTCAAATACCTTTAACCTCTACGCTTATCAAAAAGCAAACAGCTCTTGGCTTGGCGGTTGGACGCTTCTTTACTGGGCATGGTGGCTCTCTTGGTCGCCTTTTGTAGGGCTTTTTATCGCTAGAATTTCAAAAGGTAGAACGATAAGAGAGTTTGTCGTGGGCGCGCTTTTGGTGCCTACGGGATTTACCTTTATGTGGATGACTTTCTTTGGAAATAGCGCTATAACTCTTGTTCAAAACGGATTTAGTGAGCTCGCCGAAGCTGCAAATTCAAACACTGCATCGGCTCTTTTTATGTTTTTGGATAGCTTTAAATTTTCAAGTCTGCTCGGCACTATAGCCGTGATTATGATCGCGATATTTTTCATTACTTCGGCTGACTCTGCGGCTATGATTATGAATATGCTTTGCTCAAACGGCAAGGACAAAACTCCTCTTTGGCAGAAAATTTTCTGGGGAGCGGCGATTGGCGTTGTATCTTGCTTTCTTATGCTTGGTGGAGGACTAGCTTCGCTTCAAGCTATGACGATAGCTTCGGCACTTCCTTTTACAATTGCGCTTTTGGTAGCTATTTACGGGCTTTTTCAGGCTCTTAGAGTAGATCTTATAAAAAAACAAAGTAGAAATTTAGCCAACATGCCCGTTTCTGAGATGTCTAAAACTTGGCAAGAGAGGTTAAAAACGATCATATCGCTACCAAATAAGAAAAACGCGGACAAATTTATAAGCGAGGTTATCGAAAAAGTCTTTGAAGAAGTTAGGGTCGAATTTGAACAAAACGGGCTGAAAGCTAAAATTTCAAAAGACGAAAAGCGAAATTTTATAAATTTGGTCGTAGGGCTTGGCGATGAGATGGACTTTAGCTACGGAGTAAAGCTGGTTAGAATGGAAAGCCCTGATTACACCAGAGCTCTTGAAGGAGATGATTTGTATTACAGAGCCGAAGTGTTTTTAAAAGAAGGCGGACAAGACTATGATATACTCGGCTGGAGCGAGGCTACTATCATAAACGACATCGTCGAGCAGTACCGCAAACACATGCAGTTTTTGCATACCATTAGAGGCGTGTAGGCTTAAATTTAAGTAAATTTTTATATAATCACCCTTTTTTTGAAGGATGATTTATGAAAAGAGGATCTTGGAGTTCAAGACTTACTTATATACTTGCTATTGCGGGCGCTACGGTCGGTTTTGGCGCGACTTGGCGGTTTCCTTATCTGGTCGGTCAAAACGGAGGCGGGGCGTATGTGCTTACCTTTTGTATAGCTATGATCGTCATAGGAATTCCGATGATCTTAGTTGAAAACGCTATCGGAAGGCGCCTTAAAGTAAATGTCATAGACTCTTTTAGCGGTGTTGCAAACGGTAAAAAGATAGCCAAAATTTGGCGAGTAGCAGGTTACATGAGCTTGGCGGGAGCCTTTGGGATAATGGCTTATTATATGGTTATAGGCGGCTGGGTGCTAAATTATATAGCGCAAATTTTATTTGGGTCGCTTGATCTTGCAAAAGTTGTTGATTTTGCCACGACAAGTGCGTTTTATGAGCAAAATATCGTAAATAATCCTTTTGCAGTCGGCTTTGCTACCTTGGTTTTTGTTATGGTAAATTACATCATCTTAACTCAAGGCGCGGTTGAAGGGATCGAAAAGGCGGCTAAGTATCTCATGCCGATACTCTTTTTGCTTATGATTACAATGGTGGTTAAAAACATAACTCTTGAAGGAGCTATGGAAGGGATTAAATTTTATCTCACGCCTGATTTTTCAAAGATCAGCATGAAGCTTTTTATAGATGTTCTTGGGCAGGTGTTTTTCGCGCTTTCGCTTGGATTTGGTGTGATGATAACGCTTTCTAGTTTTGTTAAAAAGGACGAGGCGCTGGTTAAAATTTCGGTCATAACTGGAATTTTAAACACCGTTATAGCCGTGCTTGCGGGATTTATGATATTTCCTTCGCTTTTTAGCTTCGGAGTAACGCCTGATAGCGGGCCAAGCCTTGTGTTTAAAAGCCTTCCGATAGTATTTTCGCACATGCCGTTTGGAGGCGTTTTTGCGGTTACGTTTTTTACATTGCTTATGATAGCGGCTCTTACTACTTCGCTTCCTATTTATGAAGTGCTTATAACCACACTTCAAGAAAAGATGAAAATAGATCGCAAAAAAGCGATTTTGATAGTGCTAGCGGCTATTTTTGTGCTTGGAAATTTACCTTCTTTAATGGCTACGAATTTGCTAAGCGAAGTAAAAATTTTCGGTAAAAATATCTTTGACGCTTATGACGCCATAAGTGCGACGATATTTTTCGTGCTTACGTCTTTACTTTGTGCGATATTTGTCGGCTGGGTTTTAAAGGATGAGGCGAAGGCTGAAATTTTACAAGGAAGCGAAAATCACAAAAAGATAATCAACTTATGGTTTTTGTATGTAAAATATATAATTCCGTTTGTGATTTTGATCGTTTTTGCAAGCAGTTTTTACGACAATTTTTTGAAATGATTTACTAAATTTTGATAGTATTTTGCAAAATTTATAATTTATAATAAGGAAATAGATGTTTAATCTTTTAATAACTATATTTTTTATATACACTTTAGTTAAAATTTATCTGGCGTTTTTGCAGATAAATTTTATAGCTAAAGAGAGTAGGGCTAAAGCCGTCGTGCTGAGCGAGGAAGAGTATAAAAGTGCGGCTAAAATAGCTATCGCAAACCAAAAATTTCAGATAGCAAGCCTTGTTTATCATTTGGGTATATTTATGATTTGGGCGTTTTGGGGGCTTAAATTTTTAGCAGATATCACGCTTAAAGGCGGCTCTGTAAGCGAAAATATCATCTTTGTGATGAGCTTTATAATCATATCCTCCATTCTTGAGTTGCCGTTTGGCATATATGAAACCTTTGTCAAGGATAAAAAGCACGGATTTTCAAACACGACTCCAAAAATTTTTATAATGGATACCCTAAAAGCTCTTGCCTTAACTCTTGTTTTTGGCTCGCTTTTTGTCTGGCTTATCTTGCTTTGTATCGATTTTTTGGGCGAGCTTTGGTGGTTATGGGCTTTTTCTCTTAGCTTTGTGATAGTTTTAATGATAAATTTGATCTATCCGACTATAATCGCACCTCTTTTTAATAAGATGCAACCGCTTGAAGAAGGTGAGCTTAAAAGCTCTATAGAAGGACTGCTTGATAGTTGTGGATTTAAAAGTAGCGGTGTATTTAGTATGGACGCAAGCAAGCGAGATAACAGGCTAAATGCTTACTTTGGCGGACTTGGAGCGACAAAGCGCGTGGTGCTTTTTGACACGCTTATAAAAAAGCTTAGCCTAGATGAGATAATCGCCGTTTTGGGTCATGAATTAGGACACTTTAAGCATAAGGATCTATTTAAGATGATAGCTCTTAGCGCCGTGATGCTACTTGCGATGTTTGCTCTGTTTGGAAACATTCCCGCGTCTGCATATAACGCGCTTGGGCTTGAGAAAGAGGGCGGAGCGATAATTGTATTTATGCTTCTTTTCTCGCCGATTTTTAGCTTCGTTTTTAGCCCGGTTATCTCGGCAGTAAGCAGAAAGAACGAGTTTGGCGCGGATAAATTCGGTGCAAGCGTAAAGAGTAAAGATGACATGATAAGTGCGCTTAAGAAGCTGGCTAGCGAAAATAGGGCTTTTCCTAAGACGCATCCTGCTTATGCCTTTATCTATCACTCGCATCCTAGCCTTTATGAGCGTATAAATGAGCTAAAAAATGAGAATAGATGAGGCGCTAAAAGAGGCGAGCGCTCAAATTTCATCTTTATGTGAAAACCCCGTAAGAGTTGCTAAAATTTTGCTTATGCATCATCTTGGCGTGAGCATAGAGTGGGTGTTTTTAAATTTAAGCAAAGAGCTTGAAGGTAAGGATGAGTATTTCGCCCTTATTGATAGGTTTTCCTCTTGCGAGCCGCTTGAGTATATAACGGGTAAAGCAGGCTTTTACGGACTTGAATTTTTAGTTGAAAATGGAGTTTTAATTCCTCGTCCCGAGACTGAAATTTTGGTTGAAAAATCGCTTGAAATTTTACGCGAATTTAATGCTCCAAAAGTTTGCGAGATAGGCGTTGGAAGCGGGATTGTAAGTGTTTGTTTGGCACTTAATTCAAACGCCTTGATAACGGCAACCGATATAAGCGAAAAAGCTTTAAAGCTAGCGCATAAAAATGCCGTTAAATTCGGTGTAGAAAAGCGCATCAATTTTATTCATTGCGCCTATATGGACGAGGCTTGTGGCGAATTTGATCTAGTCGTTTCAAATCCGCCTTATATAGCAGACGGCTATGAGCTTAGCAAATTCGTGCTAAATGAGCCGCATGAGGCGCTATTTGGCGGTAAAAACGGCGATGAAATTTTAAAAAACATCATCTTGCAAGCAAGAAATCGTAATGTAAAAAATCTCGTTTGCGAGATGGGTTACAATCAAAAAGAAAGTATGGCAAAAGCCCTTGAGATAAACCGATTTGAGGCTAAATTTTATAAGGATTTGGCGGGTTTTGACAGGGGATTTGTCGCCAAATTTAAATATCAAATTTAAAGGAAAAATATGAAAGGTTTATATCTTTTGCTTTTAGCGGCTCTAATCGGCATAGAAATCTCAATAGGAGCTTTTATCGCGCCTACGCTTTTTTATCCGCAGAGTATCATAGGAGATGGTGTTTTGACACATTTTCAAAGCGGACTTTTGATGACAAATATATTTGTAAAATTTAATTACGTTTTAATCGCAGTTGCGATTTTGGCACTTGTTTACGAGCTTTTTATGCTTAGAAGCGATGTTAAGTTTGCTCTAAAATTCAGCTCTTTTATGCTCGCGCTTATAAATTTTGCTCTGGCTGCATCTTTTGTCTTTTATTTTACCCCTTACGTGCTAAACGCGCAGGCTTTGGGTGAAGCGGGAACTACGACGCCTGAGTTTTTTCAGATGCATAAGGCAAGCGAGCTTGTGATGAAAGTGATGATGGTCGCTCAGCTTTTGCTCTTTTTTATCAAATTTCCACGTGCAAAAGAGGCTTAAGGTAAATTTATGCAAGAAAAGCCCGATATCCAAGAGGTGACTGATTTTTTGATCGACTACGCGGCAAAGATGCTAAGTATCGGCACTTATACCGCTCGCATAGATCGCTGCGTAAGCAGGATCGCGCACGCTTACGGATACGACGTGAGCCTTACTATATTTGTAAAGCACTTTACTATAAGCGTGATGGATCCAAATGATAATTCGATCCGCCGAACATACGTAAAATCAAGCGCTACAATGCCTATCAGCTTTAACCTTATATCCGAGCTGAGTGCTCTTAGCTGGCAAATTTATGACGAGCAAATTTCGCTTAAAAGAGCAAGAAGCTTTTTTAATGAGATCATAAGCCACACTAAGCGAAATTTCGGCGTATCTCTTATTTTGATGAGTTTTGCAAATTCGGCTTTCTGCAAGCTCTTTGGCGGGGATATAGGCTCGATGGCAAGTGTTTTTGTTGCTACTTTTATCGGATTTTATCTAAGACATCTGTTTAGTAAATTTGGCATAAATTTAAAAATTCAATACATAATAGTCTCTTTTATCTCGTCTTTTATCGCTTATCTTGGAGTTTATCTTGGAGTTTCAAATACGCCTGATGTGGCGATTGGATCAAGTATTTTGTTTTTAATGCCGGGCGTTTTACTTATAAATTCGGTCTTTGACATACTTAATGAAAACACGCTCGTTGGCATTAGTAGAGGGCTAAACACCGGACTTTTGATAATCTGTATCGCAATAGGCGTTTATATGACGATTGCCATTTCAAATATAGAGCTTTTAAATGTTTGATCTTATTGTTTTAACTCTTACGGATGCGTTTTTTGCGGCGATTGCCGGGCTTGGCTTTGCTTATGCAAGCTCTCCTCCGAAACGCACTTTGATCTACTCCGCAGCACTTGCCGCACTTGCTCATGCAAGTAGGTTTATGATGCTAAAGAGCGAAATTTTTTCTATCTCGATCGCTACTCTTTTTGCATCTTTTTTGGTTGGAATTTTAGGGATATTTTTTGCACGCAAACTAAAAGTGCCTGCCGAGATCATAGCTTTTCCCGCGCTTTTGCCGATGGTGCTGGGAATTTACGCTTACAAGAGTATTTTGGCTCTGTTTTCTTTTACTAATAGCAGTGAAGTTTCTCAAAAGATCACTTACCTAATGCTCTTTTTTGATAATGCGCTAACCACCGTTGCAGTTTCTCTTGCGCTTGGAGTGGGCGTTTCTGTGACGCTTTTAATATTTTATGAGCAATCTTTAATGGTAACGCGTGGCGCAAGGTGTGATCTCAATGCAAAGCAAGAGAAGAATAATTTTAAGGAATGTATATGAAATTTAGAATTTACTACGAAGATACGGACGCTGCGGGGATAGTATATCACGCTAACTATATCAAATTTTGCGAAAGAGCAAGGAGCGAGGCGTTTTTTAACTCCGATTTAGAGCCTTTTAGTAAGGATGGCTACTTCGTAGTAAGTGAAATTCACGCTAAATTTAAAAAGCCCGCGACACTTGGTGATATGATTGAGGTTAGAAGCAAAGCCGTGCAGGTTAAAAAAGTCTCTGTAGCTATAAATCAGCAAATTTATAAGGTCGGAAATTTAAAGAGCGAGTGCGAGCCTGAACTGCTCTTTGAAGCCGATGTGACGGTAGCTTTTATGAACGAAAAGGGCATGGCGAAGATGAGCGAGCAGATGCTTGAGTTTATCTCGTCGCGTCTGCTTGAATAAAGCTTGATTCGCCTGCTTTTAAAATTTTTGTATTGTAAATCACTTGAGAATTTTCTATTCGCTCGCTAAATAGCTTTTGTGCGTTTTGATTTAAGTAGGCGGTGTAGATGTAGTCCATACCTACGCTTGTGGAGTAGCCGACCCAGTTAAAGTTGATATCTTGGCTTAAAATTTCATTGTTAGAATCAAGCGCCATATCGATATTCGAGAGTGAATTTGCGATATACATATTTGCTCTGTCTTCAGGCTGTGTTAGTTTAAATATATTTGGCGTATAGTTTATCTGAGTGCTAAGAAGAGCTGCGCTTTTTACGTCATATAGCCTAAGTTGCGAGCTTAACATGGATGCTTTTACGATAGGTACGTTTAAAAATATAGTAGCTTCGGCCAATCTTGAATTGCCGCTTAAAAAGCCTTTAAAATCGGTCTGATTTCCTGCGATAATATTTTCGTAAGCAAGCCCTCCGCCAAGCTCGTCACTATATCTATTTAGACTATTTCCAAGCGCGCTTCCGTCAGAAAATGCAGCAAGTTTGCCGTTTGAAAACTCAAGGAGTTTTGCTATCTGGTCTTTGTAATCAATGCCTCCAAAGATCAAATTCGCCCTTAAATTTTCCACGCTTGAAATATGTAGAGTAGGCACGTAAGCAAGCATCGAGGAGTCTAAAACGCTGTTTAGATAATTGGCTCCCACGGCGGTAAAAGGAGCTATCAGATAGCTTATGTTTTCGCTTTTTGCTTTTGCTATGGCTGAGTCAATAGCTCCGGAAGATTCGTTGCCGATGTTGTAAAATTTGACGTCTATATTTGCGTTTTGCCTTATTGTGTAAGCAATTACGGAGTTTGCAACGATACCGGCATAGCTTTTTATACTGTTTTCGGGCACTATGATTGCTATTTTAAATTCGGCATCGGCACTTGGGATAAACATCGGCTCGTTAAAGCCAGCTCCTCCTGTTATCGAGTTAAAAGCTTCGATAACTTCGATGTTCTGACTTCTTTCATATCTTGCTAAAAAGCTGTGAAGCAGACCGTTTTTTACAAGTTCGAGCAAGCAGGTGTCATTGCACTTAAAAGGCTCTAAATTTATATAAATTTCATGAGCGGGCGGGATGTCCGAGAGCTTTTGACTCTTTGCAAAAAATAGCGTAGGCACAAGCAATGTCAGTAATAATTTTTTCATAATAGCCCTTTAATGTTTTTTAAGTCTTGTATCAAAGCCTGCTCTTTGCTCGGATTTTTAAGCACCCATGCAGGCGAGTAGGTGGCAAGCAAATTTGAGCTTTTGAATTTCAAAAGATTGCCTCTGATTGATTCAAAGCTCTGTTTTTGCTCGCTTTCGTTGATTAAATTTAAAAATACGTTTTCGCCAAGAGCTACTATCACTTTTGGCGATATTATGTCTATTTGCGACAGCAGATATGGCTTACAAAGCTCGTAGTTTATTAGGCTGGGAGCTAAATTTGAAGGCGTTTTGCACTTTATCATGCTGGTTACGTAAAACTCATCTTTGCTAAGCCCTAAATTTTGCTTAACAAGCGTGCAAAATTTATCTCCCGCACTTCCTTCAAGATATCTCCCGCTCATATCCTCGCTTACGCTTGGAGTATCGGTTATGAACATAACTTTTGAGTTGAGATCGCCACTGCCTGTTAAAGCGTGATTTCTGCTCTTGCAAAGCTCGCAGAGGTTGCAATTTTTTATCTGGTTTTCAAGCTCGGTTATATCGGTTGAAACGTCGCTATAAATTTGCGAGCCAAAGGACGGGTTTATGTATCTATACCCAAAAGCTCTTAGATAGCAAAGCTGTCTTAAAATTTCGTTTTTATCGGCGTAAATCATTGCAAGATATTATCAAAGTATGAGTTAAAACTCAATAAACTATCTTTTATCATCTGCCAAATTCGCTAAATTTTCGCCATCTAACCTGTATGTGCGCCACTCTTTGGATAGATTTATCGCGCCTAA
Source organism: Campylobacter sp. RM16188 (assembly GCF_012978795.1). Lineage (NCBI taxonomy): Bacteria > Pseudomonadati > Campylobacterota > Epsilonproteobacteria > Campylobacterales > Campylobacteraceae > Campylobacter > Campylobacter sp. RM16188. Next base: position 40,218 of record NZ_LIWQ01000005.1, read on the forward strand.
ATTTTCATAAAATTTAATACTAGGCTCGTTCCAGTTCAGACAAGCCCACTCAAGTCTACTTAAATTTTCCTCTTTACAAATTTGAGCAAGACGAGCTAAAAATGCCCTGCCTATGCCTTTTGCTCTATAGTCTTGCCTTACGTATAAATCCTCTAAATATATCCCGCCTCGCCCTAAAAACGTCGAGAAAGTGTAAAAATAAATTGCGTATCCGACAATATTATTTTCGCTTTTGCATACTAAAATTTGAGCGTAATTTTTATCAAAAACGCAAGAAGCAAACTCATCTTCTTTAAAACTAACGATATGAGATAGTTTCTCATACTCCGCGAGCTCTTTTACCAGGGCGCAAATTGGCTTTATATCCGCTCTGGTTGCTTTTGTGATAGTAAAATTTGACATCAATGAACCTTTAAAATTTTTAAAATTATAGCACCTAATTTGAATTATTTTTAAAAGGCTTGCGAATTTTATTCAATGGATTTTAAGTAATTTGTTGTTAAAATCACGACTTTATCATTAAATTTTAAAAAGGAAAAAGGTATGAAAAGGACTTATCAACCTCATAAAACACCTAAAAAGCGCACTCATGGTTTTCGCTTAAGAATGAAGACTAAAAACGGACGCAAAGTTATCAATGCAAGACGCGCAAAAGGTAGAAAAAGATTGGCGGCTTAGTCAAATTTAGTTCCTTAAGCGACTCTAAGGAATTTTCGGCAGTTTATAAAGAGGCGAGCAGGTGGTATTGTGAAAATGCTACGCTTTTTTATAAGCCCTCGACCGAAATGAAGCTAGCCGTCGTAGCTAGCAAAAAAGTGGGCAAGGCAGTTGTTCGTAATCGCTGTAAAAGGCTTTTGCGGGCGGTTTTTATTCAGATGAAAGATGAGCTTGCAAGCGGTGTTTATGTAGTGGTTGTAAAGGCGGGTCTGGAAAATACTTCATATCAAAAGATCCAGAAAAACATCAGTTGGACTCTAAAAAAGCTTGGGTGTGTGAAATGATAAGAGAAATGGCGCTGTCTTTAATCAAATTTTATCAACGTTATATTTCTAAAATGACGCCTAAGACGTGTCGCTACTATCCAACATGCTCGGAATTTGCTGCTTGGCACTTTAAAAACAATAATTTTTTTTCTGCATTTGTTGCAGTTACTCTTCGAATTCTTCGTTGCAATCAGCTATTTAAAGGTGGTATTGATTACCCTGTGATATGTAAGAAATTTAACTCTTTTTCTATTTTTAGCCAAAATTCGGATTTTAATATAAATTTTTGGTTTATACCATACAAAGAGAATAAATTTTATGTTGTAAAAGTTTTAGACTCATTAAAGGAAATATAGTGTTAGACAAACTTTCAATGCAAAAGCGAGTTTTACTGGCGACTCTTCTCTCTTTTGCCTTTTTTATTGCTTATGATTATTTTTTTATACCGAAAAATTTGCCGCTAGATCAAAACAAAACCGTAGCAACTCAAAGCGCTTCACAAAATGCTTCAGCCGCTGCACCGTCCTCTACTTCAAGTTCAGCAGGTGCTCCTGCTCCTGTGGCAAATGAGGTAAAAAATATCGCCGTGGTTAAAGGAACTCATTATGAAGCTCATATAGATAGCCTTGGTAGAATTTCAAAATTTTATTTAAATGACGAAAAATATAAAAATGAAGACGGAAGCAGGATTGAACTTACTTCAAAGACGCTTTTGCCTCTTGAAATAAGATTTACCGATACAAATTTAAACGAGCAGGCCTTTAAGACCGACTACACAAGTAGCGCAAGCGTGATAGATGTCACAAGCGATAAGCAAACTCTTGTTCTAACGCAAAATTTAAACGGCGCAACCGTAACCAAAAAACTTACTTTTTATCCGTCCGGAAATTATGATTTAGACCTTGCAGTAACCGGAGGCGAGTATTTCGTAACACCGGGCTTTAGACCAAGCGTAGCGGTTGATAGCTATACAGTTCACGGCGCTCTTATAAGGTATGCAGACGATAAGCTAAAGATACTTGAAGACGGCGATGTGGACGGCACGGAAGTGTTTAGCGACGCAAATATTGCCGCCGCAAGCGACCGCTACTACACAAGCTTGCTTTACTCTTTTGATAAGCCGTTAAATGTTCTTGTTTCAACAGATACTGCCGAAAATGCGATAATATTTATAAAAAACAGCGGTGAATTTAAAGTCGGCGGATATATAGGACCAAAAGATCATAAAATTTTAAAATCAATCGATAATAGACTTACCGATGTTGTAGAGTATGGCTGGTTTACTTTTATCGCTAAACCTATGTTTGCATTTTTAAGTTTGCTACACGATTATATCGGCAACTGGGGTTGGGCGATAGTAGTACTTACTCTTGTTATAAGGCTCGTTTTATTCCCGTTAACATACAAGGGAATGCTGTCTATGAACAAGCTAAAAGAGCTTGCGCCAAAAGTCAAGGAGTTGCAAGCTAAATATAAGGGCGATCCGCAAAAACTAAATGCCCATATGATGGATCTTTATCGCAAGCACAATGCAAACCCGATGGGCGGATGCTTGCCGATACTTATGCAAATTCCGATATTTTTTGCTATTTATCGCGTACTTTTAAATGCGATCGAGCTAAAAGCTGCGCCTTGGATACTTTGGGTAAAGGATCTTGCAGTGATGGATCCATACTTCGTTCTGCCGATACTAATGGGTATAACGATGTTTTTACAGCAAAAGCTCACGCCTACGAATTTTACCGATCCTATGCAGGAAAAAATTATGAAATTCCTGCCTTTAATATTTACATTTTTCTTTGTAACGTTCCCTGCGGGACTTACGCTGTATTGGTTTATAAATAACGTATGTTCGGTTATTCAGCAAATTTTTGTAAATAAACTATTTGAAAAGCATAAAAAAGCGGAGGTAAAAGCATAATGCGTATCGAAGCAAAAACACTGCAAGAGGCTTTTAGAAAAGCCGCAGAGGAGCTAAATTGCTCCGTAACCGAGCTTGATATAAAAGTTATTCAAAATCCAAGCATGGGGTTTTTAGGGTTTTTTAAAAAGACGGCTATAATTGAAGCCGAAAGAGAGAGCGATAAGCCTAAAAATGGCTCTAAAAAACATAGAGACAAAAAAGAGCGAAGCGCACACGAAGAGCATAAAAGTAAAAATTCTAACGGCTCAAACAACTCTAACGGAAGTGAAAAACATAAGGATGAAAAAAGTGCTCAAAAGGCTGAAAATCATAATGATAAACAAAACGGCTCAAGCGATAAAAAAAGACGAGATAGAAATAAAAAAAGAAAAGAAAAAAGAAACGGAGAAAATCTAAGCTTAAATAGCGAAAATGGCAGTGTAAATAAAGTTGAGAGAGATCAAAAGAGTGATACGGCTAGCGCTTTAAATCAAAATTTTGATATATCTCATAACGCATTTAAAAGCGACGAGGAAGTTGAGAGAGAGCCTCTGAATTTGGCAATTCAGTCAGATGAAATTACCGAGATAAAAGAGCCTAAAGTAAAAAAAGAGGAGTCTAAAAGCATACTTGACACCTCGATAATAGATACTTTTAATAAAGATATAAAAGATGATGAGCAAAAGATTGAGAGCAAGCAAAAAGAACAAAAGCCAAGAGCTGATATTCAAAAAGTTTTGCCTGAGATAAAAGATGGATTAAATAGGCTATTTGCCGCAAGTTGCTTTGATATAAGTAAGATTGAAGTGGATAAATTTGACGATGAGACTGTTTTGATTGAGCTTGATGGAGAGGATGCCGCACTTCTTATAGGTAAAGAGGGCTATAGGTATAACGCAATCTCTTATCTGATATATAACTGGATAAATTCAAAATATAATCTTCTTGTCCGACTTGAGATAGCTGAATTTTTAAAAAACCAAGAAGGCGCTATCGATCAATACTTGGTGAGCATCATCGAGAAAGTTCAAAATACCGGCAAAGCTAAGACTAAGCCGCTTGACGGAATTTTAGTAAAGATTGCACTTGAGAAATTACGAGAGAAATTTCCTGATAAATATGTTGGAGTTAAAAGCGATAATAACAAACAGTTTATAATTGTGAATGAATTTTTTAAAAAATATGAATGACACAATCGTAGCCATCGCTACGGCTCATGGCGTAGGTTCCATATGTATAGTTAGACTAAGTGGCGAAAATGCGCTTAGTCTAGCCCTTAAACTCACAAATATTCAAACTTTAAAACCAAGATTTGCAACTTTAGCTAAAATTTATTCGGATGATGAATTTATAGATGAAGGCATACTTTTGTATTTTAAAGCTCCTGCTAGCTTTACGGGCGAGGATGTTGTGGAATTTCAGATTCACGGCGGATTTGCAGTGGCTAATTTAATCCTTTCACGTCTCATAAAACTAGGAGCCAGACTTGCGCAGCCGGGAGAATTTAGCAAACGCGCTTTTTTAAACGGCAAGATGGATCTAAGCAAGGCTGAAAGCATACAAAATTTAATTAATGCAAGAAGTGAAAGTGCCGCTAAAATAATAGCTAGGGCTATGAGGGGCGATCTTGGTAAATTTGCAGACGAGATTAGAAAAGAGCTTGTTAAAACTCTTGCTTTTGTTGAAACTAGCATTGATTATGCGGACGACGATCTTCCTGAAAATTTAATGAGTGAAATTAAGCATATGCTAATGCTAAATCACGAAAAATTAAGCAAAATAGTAGCTATAAGCGATTCACGTAAAGGGCTTATCGAAGGCTTTAAGGTTGCAATCGTCGGCAAGCCAAATGTGGGCAAAAGCTCTATTTTAAACTCACTTTTAAACTACGAGCGAGCAATTATAAGCGATGAGGCTGGCACCACTCGCGATCGCATAGAAGAAAGCCTTAGTATAGGCACTCATTTAATTCGCATTATAGATACCGCAGGGATTCGTAAAAACGCAGGCAAGATTGAACAAATAGGCATAACTCACTCTTTAAAAGCGATTGAGGAAGCAGATATTATACTTGCTGTTTTTGATGCTTCAAACGAGGCTGACGAACAGGATTTTGAGATTATAAATTTACTTAAAGACTCTCAAAAAAAGATTTTTTATATACTTAATAAATGTGACTTAAAGCTTAAATTTGACGCATCAAATTTAACTGATCCGCTTGAAATTTCGGCTAAAAATAGTGCCGAAAAGATAGTAAAAGAGCTTGAAGTATATCTTGATGCTCAGGATGTAAATGAAGTATTGCTTAATTCTACACGTCAAATTCAGTGCTGCAAAAATGCAAGCGAAGCTATAAAAAGGGCTTTAAATTTACTCAATGAAAGCGAGCTTGAGCTTTTTGCTTATGAGATAAATTCGGCAATAGCTTCAATTTCTTCTATAACTAAGCCGTTTGAAAGAGGCGAGATACTTGATGAGATGTTTAGCAACTTTTGTCTTGGGAAATAAACTTAAAAAGTATTTATCAAGACTGAGATAAATTCGCTTTTGTATTATATTTGTAAAGCGACTTAAGATAAATTTATGAAAAACAGACGAACCTTAAAACCTGACATAACATACGATAAACCTCTATTTTTCTTCACGGCTTCGCTTGTTGTGCCTTGGATGTTTTTCTTTGGCGCAGCTTATTTGAGCAATATGCCAAATTCTTTAAATTTTACTTTCCTGCAAGGCGTTTTAAGCCTATTAGGGCTTATATCTCCTTGTTTAGTGGCTTTATATCTTTTTTGGCGTGAAGGAGTTAAATTTAAGGATTTAAAGCATAGATTTAGCCTTAAGAGCGTGAGTAAAATTTACCTTATCTTAGCTATTTTTATGACCTGCGCAGCTCTTTTACTCGCTCAGCTTATATCCGTTTTGTTCGGATATAGTTTAGAGCAGTTTCATATAGTGTCTCATCCAAGCTTTGATTCCGCCTTTTTTAATGCTTGGTTCATACTTATTTTTGCTGCAATTATAGAAGAGTTGGCGTGGCATAGTTACGGAACCGATGCTTTAACCTCTAAATTTAATCTGTTTGTATCATCTATTATATTTGCATTTTACTGGGCGATTTGGCATTTACCGTTAGCCTTCATAAAGGGCTATTATCATAGCAACGTATCAAATAGCGGTCTTTTATACGGGCTAAATTTTATAGCTAGCGTGTTTGTTTTTGTGATTTTGATGAATTGGCTTTATATTAAAACAGGCAGAAACATAACTATTGCCGTTATCTTTCATCTTTTTGCAAATCTTACAAATGAAATTTTTGCGACACATCCCGATAGTAAGGTGCTACAAACAGCTATATTGCTGATTGTGGCGATATTTGTCTTGATTAAAGAAAAAGAGATGTTTTTCGGCTCAAATTTAAGAGGGTATAAAGTATAAAATTTATGTCGGTATCAAAGCTACATTTTGGTTTATTATGTTTTTATGCTTGCTAAAGTAAAATAGTTAAATTTATGGCGTAAATTTTGAAATTTTATATTTTGTAGCCGTTTATAATGAATAATAAAATTAAAATTTAATACAATATCAAAATAAAATTACATATTTTAAAAAGTGTTTGATCGGAATTTAAACTTTGTTTTATCAAATTTTAATAAGCAGATGTTTTTAAGAATTTATTTAGGGCGAATTCATTTCGCTATATGAAGCAAATTTGCAAAAAGCTGTTTATGAAAGATGAGAAGCATTAGTGCTCGGCGAGATTTTACGATACGGTTTTGCTGATTTAAGAAAACAAATCGGCATTTTATTAGATTTGTTATCAGAAAATAAATAGGAGAAAAAATGGATAAGGCTACGATAAAAGCGCATAAAATTAGCGACGGCGAGTATGAAAATATTCTTAAAATTTTAGGGCGTGAGCCGAATTTGCTTGAGTTGGGGATATTTTCTGCTATGTGGAGCGAGCATTGCAGCTACAAATCAAGCAAAAAATACCTAAGCGGTTTTCCGACCAAAGCTCCTTGGGTCTTGCAAGGTCCCGGCGAAAACGCAGGCGTTATCGATGTTGGCGAAGGAGTTGCAGCCGTATTTAAGATGGAGAGTCATAACCACCCAAGCTTTATCGAGCCTTATCAGGGTGCAGCCACTGGCGTGGGCGGAATTTTGCGCGATGTATTTACCATGGGTGCAAGAGTCGTGGCGAACATGAACTCGCTTAGATTTGGTCAGATTAACGGAAGCTCAAGCATAGCACGCCACCAAAGATATCTTGTTAAAGGCACGGTAGCTGGAATTTCTCACTATGGCAACTGCATGGGAATTCCAACCGTGGGCGGAGAGGTGAGCTTTGATGAGAGCTTTAACGGAAATATTTTAGTAAATGCCTTTGCTTTGGGGCTTTGCAAGAGTGATGAAATTTTCTACGGCAAGGCTGAAGGCATAGGAAACCCCGTAATATACGTAGGCAGTAAAACAGGCAGAGACGGACTTGGCGGAGCCGTTATGGCAAGCGATAGCTTTAACGATGAAAATAAATCACTTCGTCCGACCGTTCAAGTGGGCGATCCGTTTGCCGAAAAGCTTCTTCTTGAGGCGTGTCTGGAGCTGTTTAAGAAAGATTACATCATAGGCATTCAGGATATGGGCGCAGCAGGCCTTACTTCAAGTAGTTTTGAGATGGCCGGGCGAAGCGGAAGCGGTATGAAGATGTATCTTGACCGCGTTCCGATGAGAGAAAGCGGTATGACGCCTTATGAGCTTATGCTTAGCGAAAGCCAAGAAAGAATGCTAATATGTGCCAAAAAAGGCTACGAGGAAAAGGTTGTAGAGATATTTAAGAAGTGGGACTTGGACGCTGAGATCATAGGAGAGGTAACCGATACGGGCAAGATGCAGCTTTATTGGCATGGCGAGCTTGCAGGCGAAATTCCGATAGATCCTGTTGCACAGGCTGCTCCGGTGCTTGATCGTCCTACGAAAAAGCCTGCTTATCTTGACGAGATAAAAGATATAAATTTGGATAAATTTGAAAAAGTTGATAACAAAACCGCTTTTGGTAAGCTTCTTCGCGATCCGCATATCTTAAATAAATCTTTGATTTATGATCAATACGATGCAAATATCCAGACAAACACGATCAAACAGCCCGGAAATTTAGGTGCAAGCGTGATTCGAGTAAGAGAAAGCGGCAAAGCTATAGCTATGGGCATGGAGTGCTCTCCTCGCCACAACTACGTAGATCCAAAGATAGGCGCAGCTATGGCGGTTGCATCAAGCGGACGAAAGGTAGCTATGAGTGGCGCTATGCCGCTTGCTATAACTGACTGCTTAAACTACGGAAATCCTGAAAATCCCGAAGTTATGTGGCAGTTTGCGCAGGGTTGCGAGGGTATAAAAGAGGCGTGCCGAGAGCTAATGACTCCCGTTGTAAGCGGAAACGTGAGCCTTTATAACGACACGGACGGCGTAAGCGTCTATCCGACACCTGCTATCGTAAGCGTAGGCGTAAACGAAAGCGCTCATAAAAATTTACCGAGCGTCTTTGTAAAAGAGGGCACACCGATATATCTAATAGGCGAAACGACAGGCGAATTTGCCGCAAGCCTTTATATGAAAAATTTATACAACTCGGTTAGCGGCGAACTAAAAGAGATTGATTATAAAAAAGAAAGAGCGCTTTGGGAACTTGTGATAGAGGCAAATAAAGAAGGAATTTTGGAATTTGCAAACTCGGTTGGCACGGGCGGAGTAGCTATGACGCTAGCTAAAATGGCTTGCATGAGCGAGATAGGTGCAAGATGCGAGTGTAAATTTAGCGATAGCAGATGGATATTTGACGAGAGCTTTTCGCGAGCGGTTGTGGGGGTAAAAGATGAGGCGAAATTTAGTGAATTAGCAAGCAAATTCGGGCTTAAAGTAAGCAAAATAGGCATAACAGGCGGAAGCAAATTTGAAATAGATGGCGTGAGCGAAAATTTAAAAGATATAAGCGAGGTTTACTTTAATGAGTTTGCTAGAGTTATTAAACAAGAAGACTGAGGAAAAAGAGGAGACAAAAGAGCAGAAAATGAATCAAAGAAACGTAGCCAAGCCGCCTATTTTATTTAACGAAACGCAGCAGCTTATCAAGGCGATCGAGGCGAAGCTTGGCGGTTCGCTCATCACCTACTACAACTCAAACGCAGGTAGCGTATGCGGAAACGACGCAAGCGCAATGTATGAAATTTTAAAAGGCAAAAAGATACAAAACGCCTTTTTGTTTATCAAAAGCGACGGCGGTAGCGGTATCGCCTCGCTTCGTATCATAAGTACGCTTAGAAATTACTGCAAAAATATAACCGCTCTTGTGCCTGCAAACTGCGCGTCGGCCGCAACTATGATGGCTCTTGGTGCAAATGAGATTGTTATGGGTCCGCTTGCGTATCTAACTCCCGTTGATACTTCGCTTAAGCACGAACTAAGCCCTACAAATAAAAACAACGAGCTTGTAAGCGTGTCGATGGATGAGCTAAGCCGCGTGATAAAACTATGGAAAACGAACGAAAAAGATAAAGACGAAAACCCGTATAAATCGCTGTATGAGTACATTCATCCGCTTGTATTTGGTGCAGTGGATCGCGCCAGCTCGCTTTCGCTTAAAATTTGTCGTGAAATTTTGCGTTATCACATCAATGACGATGAAAAAATTCAAAAAATTTCGGAGCGACTAAATAGCGATTATCCTGCGCATGAGTATCCGATACTCTTTCGCGAGGCCGAAGAGATTGGGCTTCATGTAAAAAAGATGGATGATGAGCTAAATGAGATGCTTCAAGAGCTTACTTTGCTTTATTCGGAGATGGGGCAAAGGGCGTTTACGGACTTTGATGAAAACAGCTATCATGATAACAACATCGCAAATATCATCGAAGCAAACGGCAAGCAGATATATTATCAGATAGATAAAGACTGGTTTTATCGTCCTGATGAGCGCCGCTGGAACGTCATGAACGATGAGAGCTCATGGCGCAAGAACGAGCTTGTTAACGGCAAGTTAAAAAATACTATTTATCACCTTTGGTAAGAATTTAGATGGGAAATTTGCTGATAATCATCGCCGTAATACTCTTGATATACTACCTATCTTCGGGTTTTATGCAGAGTCCGCAAATTTTATCGGGCTTTAAAAAGCAGTTTGTTTTCGAAGAGGCAAAATATCTTGTTAGCCTGCTTGCCAAGGTTGCCAAAAGCGACGGCAGAGTAAATGAGCTAGAAGCTCAGTTAGTAAGCGAGATACTTGATGATATCGCTTTAAAACTAGGCGGAGACGTAAGAAAAAGGCAAGAGCTTAAGCAAATTTACAATGCCGAAAAAGAGAATTTAAACAACACATATAAGATAGCTCGCGAGTATTATCTTAAATTTAACCTAAGCAGTGACGCTGCGATAGCCAAAATTTCGTTTTTACTAAATTTGGCTTGTATAGACGGCGAGCTTTCTCCTTCGGAGCGAGAGATAATAGAGCAAATTGCTATAGGATTTAGAGTCCATAGATCTGTGTTGGAGGCTTTGTTTGCCAAATTTGACGGATTTTACAGGCAGAGAAAATCCGAGCAAAGAAGTTACGGCACAAATTCTCAAAGCGAGAAGAAAAATCCATATGCGGTATTAAATTTGCCACAAAATGCACCGTTTGGCGATGTTAAAAAGCGCTACCGCGAGCTTGTGAAAAAGTATCATCCCGATATCTTAATGGGCAGGGGCGAGAGCGAGGAGATCATCGAGCGCTCAACCAGAAAGCTTCAAGAGATTAATGAAGCTTACGAGGAGATAAAGGCTAGCAGTGCAAATAACTAAAGGCTACACAAGCGGCTGTGTGGGCAATATAATCTCGCTTAATGCGAAATATTACGCAAAAAGATTTGATCTTGGCAAGGCTTTTGAAACAAAAATAGCTAAAGATATAGCCGAATTTGTAGCTAGTCTTGGAAGAGGCAAGCGAGAGCTATTTACTTGCGTAAAAGATGGCGTTTTAGTCGGTTGTATAGCCGTTGATGAGATTGCAAACGCGGCTCTACTTAGATGGCTTATAGTTGATGAAAAATTTCAAAACCAAGGCATTGGAAGAGAGCTTTTAAAAGAGGCGATTAAATTTTGTGATGAAAATTTTGATGAAATTTATCTATATACAAACAAAGAGCTTGAGATAGCGGTTAAGATGTATGAAAAATTTGGCTTCAAGCTAGATCATGGCTTTGAACCGAGGCGATATGAAGAGCTAAACGAACTTGAAATTTTAAGATATATCAAAAAGAGGAGAGGAAATGAGAGCGTTAATCAGTGTGAGCGATAAAGAGGGAGTTGTAGAGTTTGCCAAAGGGCTTGCTTCGCTTGGCTTTGAGATACTTTCAACGGGCGGGACGCATAAGTTGCTTGTGCAAAGTGGCATAAATTCGCTTGAAGTGAGCGAATACACAAAGAGCCCAGAGATGTTTGAGGGCAGGGTAAAGACCCTTCATCCTAAAATTCACGGCGGAATTTTGCATAAAAGAGATGATAAAAACCACGTAGCGCAAGCCGAGCAAAACGCTATCGGCAGGATCGATCTGGTTTGTGTAAATTTGTATCCTTTTAAAGAGACTACCATTAGAACCGATGACTTTGAAGAGATCATAGAAAATATCGATATCGGTGGACCTGCTATGGTGCGAAGTGCGGCTAAAAATTTTAAAGATGTCTATATCGTAACCAGTCCGCTTGACTATGAGGCTGTGCTTGAAAATTTAAGAAACGGAGAAAATGCGCTCGAATTTAGACGCTCGCTAATGATAAAAGCCTATGAGCACACCGCAGCTTACGACTCTATGATAGCAAACTACATGAACGAGCGTTTTAACGGCGGCTTTGGCGAGATGAAGTTTATCTCCGCTAGCAAGGTGTTTGACACTAGATATGGAGAAAACCCGCACCAAAAAGGTGCTTTGTATGAGTTTGATTATTTCTTTAGCAATAACTTTAAAGCATTAAAGGGCGAAGCAAGTTTTAATAATATGACCGATATAAACGCGGCTTTGATGCTTGCAAGTAGCTTTGATGAGGCGCCTGCGGTAGCTATCGTCAAGCACGCAAACGCTTGCGGCTTTGCGGTGAAAACAAGCCTGCTTGAAAGCTACACCGAAGCGCTAAAATGCGATCCTATCTCGGCTTACGGCGGAGTTGTGGCGATAAACGGAACTCTTGATAAGGCTTTGGCTGAAAAGATAAATGAAATTTTTGTTGAAGTGATAATCGCTGCAAACGTCGATGAAGAAGCGCTTAAAGTGTTTGAGTCTAAAAAACGTATCAAAATTTTCTCTCAGGGAAATAAATTCCTAACAAGAGCAAACGACAAATACGACTTTAAGCATGTTGACGGCGGATTTGTCTTCCAAGAAAGCGACGAGGTTAAGCCTAGTGAGCTTGAAAACATGAAGCTGCAAACCACACGCAAGGCAAGCAAAGAGGAGCTAAAAGACCTTGAGATAGCTTGGAAAGTGGCTGCACTTACTAAGAGCAACTGCGTGGTTTATGTGAAAAATTCAGCCATGGTTGCTATCGGTATGGGTATGACAAGCCGCGTGGATGCTGCAAGGGCTGCGGTAAATAAGGCTAGAGATCTGGGTATAGATCTTAACGGATGTGCGCTTGCTAGCGAGGCGTTTTTCCCGTTTAGAGATAGTATCGATATCGCCTCTGAAGTGGGCGTAAAAGCTATCATAGAGCCAGGCGGCAGTATACGAGACGATGAGGTTGTGCAAGCTGCAAATGAGCACGGCATGGCGCTATACTTTACCGGAGTTAGGCACTTTTTACATTAAGAATTAAATAAGTTAGCGAATTTAAGCCGAGCTTTTTACGGGAAAGCGGCTTAAGTTTGCTTTGTTAAATTAAATATTTGTTCCATAAATTAAACATATCTTGAACTAAATCAATAAATCCACACTAAATATCAGAGTATAATTATCCTAAAATTTAAATAAGGATAAAAAATGAATGAATTTTTCAAAAACGCAACCGAGATCAAAGTAGAGGGCGCAACGCTGCCTTTTTATAAATTTAGCGAAGATGGAGTGGAGTATATCGGGTTTGACTCGCGCAAATGCGTGCCGCCTGAGCCTATGGTAAATGCTTTAGTTGCTCTAAATTTGATAGCGGATAGCAAAAGCAAAGTAATGATGATAAATCACCACTATCCGGTCGCTCTCATCCCAAAGATCGAGCAAAACTACGACATATCGCACGAAAAGCTTGAAGGCGAAGAGGTCAAGGTGATAATCAGCCTAAAAGAGGGCGCAAGCGCGCAAACACTAGACACAAACGTAAAATGTGGTGGCTAAATGTTGCTAAATACATTTGCTCCACCGTTTAGTCTGGTAGGCGGATACTTTATCGTGGGGATTTTGTTCTTGCTTGCAAGCGTGTTTGTATTTTTCGGGGTCGATTTAAATGCTCTTACAAGCCTTAAAACCGCCGGATTTTTCCACGTATATCTCGTGGGCTTTGTAATGAGCATCATCATCGGCGCGCTCTATCAGCTTACGTCAGTTATACTTGAAAAGGCGTTTGCCACTATAAAATTTGCTTTTTTAAATTTGTTCTTATATGCTGCAGGCGTTTTGGCGCTAAGCCTTGGGATGTATCTTGAGAAAATGGCGCTTATCCATGCCGGAGGCGGGATTTTATTTATCGCGCTACTATTTTTCGCAGTGACTTACGCGCTTAGCTTTTTAGGCGCTAAAAAAAGTGGCTTAGCTGTCATCGCGCTGCTTATCTCGGCTCTATTTTTGCTTGTGGGAGTCGTGCTTGGATTTATGCTTATCTTGATACTGTCAGGCAAATTTGCGCTTGATTTTGAGCTAGTTTTGCACTACCACATCTACTTTGTGCTTGGCTTTGTATTTTTGATCATAGTGGGTGTTGCAAGCGTGCTTTTGCCTATGTTTGCTCTTGTGCATGATCTTAAATTTTATCTTAGCAAACTATCTATAGCACTATTTTTAGCTGGCGGCGTGGCGCTTAAATTTAGCCTTGAGCTGGCTTTTACTTTGATATCTTTGAGTGTGATTTGCTTTTTTATTGAAGCGCTTTTGATACTTAAAAAAAGAGTTAGAAAGGCTTATGACTACTGGAATTTAAATGTCTTTTTCGCTCTTGTTTGGCTGTTTGTCTGCATAGTTTGTGTAGCTCTTGAAAAAATAGAATTTGCCGTATTTACGCTTACTTTCGGATTTTTATATGCCTTTATCGTCGGCCATCTTTATAAGATTATGCCTTTTTTGATATGGTATCACTATGTGGCGAAATTTGTAGGCAAGACTAAGGTGCCTTTGCTTGATGATATGATGATAAAGTGGGTGGCAAATTTATCTTTGGCGCTTCAAACGGCTTCGGTTGCGGCTTATTTTAGCGGTTTAAATTTGCTAAGTCAAATTTGCCTTGCGTTAAGCGTAGTGCTAGTTGTGGTTAATGTAATAAACTTTTTTAAATATACTAAATTCGGAGTTCAAAATGAAGGATAAAATTTATAAGGCGCTTTCAAGTATAGTTGATCCTGAAGTTGGATTTGACATAGTGTCTTTGGGGCTTATATATGATGTTGAGGAAAATGATGGCAGGGCGGTTGTTACCATGACGCTTTCAACGCGTTCTTGTCCGCTTCATGAGCTCATCTTGGGTTGGGTTGAAAATGCAACGCTTGGAGTTGAGGGTGTAAAGGAGTGCGAGATAAATTTGGTTTGGGAGCCGGCTTGGAATATCTCAATGGCAAGCGATGAGGTAAAAGCCGCTCTTGGAGCATGACATATCAGCATTTAATGGCCCAAATTTGTCTCATATATTAAATTTGGGCTATTTAGATATTTTAGTTTTTAATTTGGAAGTATAAAGATCCGCATTGGGTGATATGCGGATCTAGGGTTGAGGATTTTTAGTCCATTTGGTGTCTGATGTATGTTGGCAGTTCAAGTATTGCTTGAGCCTCTTCGCTATCATATCCACCGCTTACTTTGAGTCTTTCTAGTCTTTGGCTTAAGAATGGATTGTTGGAGCCGTTTTGTATTGTAGTTGCAGGAGCAGGCTTTTTCTCGTTTTTGTTTCTAAAACCTGTTGCAACTATTGTTACTTGAACTTTGTTGTTTTCCATATTTTCATCTGTCGTAGTTCCGAAGATCACGTCTGCATCTTCATCAACCGCTTCCGTGATAAGTTCCATAGCCTCGTTTATATCGCTAAATGGACAATCAGGATGGGTTCTAAAATGAACCAGAGCTCCCATAGCCCCGTTTATAGTAACATCATCAAGAAGAGGTGATTGTATAGCGTTTTTGATAGCTTCTTGAGCAGCTTCTTCGCCGTCCGCTTCGCCAACTCCCATTAGCGCCATACCTCTATGTTCCATTATCTTTTTAACGTCTGCAAAGTCAAGATTTATATCGCTTTTACCCGAGTCAAGTACGATAGTGCTCATACCGCTAACAGCACGAGTTAATACATTATCGACTATTTTAAAACTATCTTTCATACCTGCTTTTTTATCAATAAGAGTTAGAAGCTTATCGTTTGGGATAACGACTATGGAGTCGCTCTCTTTTCTTAGTTCCTCAAGACCCATATCGGCTAGTTTTTTGCGCTTTTTGCCTTCAAATGAAAAAGGAGTGGTTACGACAGCTATTGTTAAAGCTCCAACCTCTTTTGCTACTTGAGCTATCACGGGAGCTGCGCCAGTGCCAGTGCCGCCACCAAGACCGGATGCTATAAATACGATATCTGAGTATTCAAGTGCGCTTCTTATCTCTTCGTAACTCTCTTGAGCAGCCTCTCGTCCTATCTCAGGCATCATGCCTGCGCCTAGACCTTTTGTTTTTTTCTCGCCAAGTTGTAACTTGGTATAGGCTAGAGAATTTTCAAGAGCCTTTACATCGGTATTTGCTACAATTAGATCTATATCTACATCGCCACCGTTTTCTCTTATCATATGATTTATCATATTACCGCCGCCGCCGCCAACACCTACGACTTTTATTTTAGCGCCGTAAGTATTTCTCTTCTCTTCTACCGTAAAGCCACCCATCTTATCCTCTCTTCTAAATTAAAATAGTTGTGTCATTTTATGCCAAGTACGAGATAACCAGCTTTCTTTTTTCTCGTTGCTGATATCTGCGATATTGGCCAACTCTTCTTTTGGATTGTCAAATTTCAAATCGTTAAAGTCAAATTCATCATCTAAAACGCTTCCTTGAAATATCTTCTCACCGTTCTCTTCTTGTGTTTTTGTATCTTTTGATTTTCCGTCTTCTACTATGTTTCTTAAATTTTTATTTCTCGTTATACTTTCATCTTTATAACGCATTTTCTTTTCTGAATCTATCTCATATGGAGTAAAATATCCCGCTCCATACATACAAAGTCCTATGGCACAAGAGTTGGCAGGATCTCTCATGATCTCGTAAAGTCCTTCCGTTTCTTTTGGTTTTGCTATGCGAACAGGCATATTGTCAAATATCGCAGAAGCCAAGTCTCTTATGCCTTCAAGCTTAGTCATGCCTCCCGTTAGTACTATGCCTGCTGCAACCGAGCTTTTATATCCGCTATCTTCAAGCATTTTTGCAAGTATCATAAGCGTCTCTTCAGCTCTTGCGTAGATCACGTTTGATATCACGTCAAGCGATACTTCTTGAACTTTACCGTCATCGTTTATAGGCGGAATTTCAACTAGCTCATTGGCTCTATTGATAAGTGAGCCATAGTTTAGTTTTATCTCCTCGGCTTTTAAAAGCGGAGTATGAAGTGCTGCAGAAAGATCGTTTGTGATATTAGCTGAACCAACTCCTAAAAATTCATTATATCTTATAGAATTCCCGGAATGAACTATCATATTGCAAGTAGCCCCACCCATATCTATAAGAACTACTCCTAAATCTTTTTCGTCTTGATTTAATGTAGCAATAGCCGAAGCATAGCTTGAAAGAACGATATTATCAGGTTCAACACCTGCTAAATTTAGAGCTTTTCTGAGATTACTAAGGGATGATTTTTGAGCCGTTATGATGTGAGTTTGAACCTCAAGCCTGCTTCCGTTCATTCCGAGAGGATCTTCTATGTGTTCTTGATCGTCTACTTTGAAGTTGTAAGGCAAGATATGAAGTTTCTCGTAGTCATTATGAATTTGCGCTCTGCGGTCTGATTCAAACATCGAGCGATTTATTTCTCTTATGCCGATTTCATGGCTTGGTATGTTTACAACTCCGCTGCTATCTACACTTTTGGTGTATGCTCCGGAAATAGATACCACTACTCTTTCGTAGTATGTTCCTGCAATCCTTTGAGCGTCAATAAGAGCGCTTTTTATGGATTTGGAGGCTAATTCGATGTTTGTTATAATGCCTTTTTTGATGCCTTGAGTTTTTGCCGTTCCTATACCTATTATCTTTAGTCCGCTCTCGTCGTGTTGCGCTATAACAGCGCAAATTTGAACGGAGCCTACATCAATACCTAAAATTTTAGTGCTCAAAACCACTACCTTTTATAATAATGTTCAACTTTATAACGCTTTTGCAATGCGTTAGTTAGATCTTGAATCAACTCGTTATTTTTGAGGTAACTAACATTTTGTGTTATTACATCTTTATACTCATTTTCTTTTTCACTATCAAGCAACTTTTGTTCCAAAATTTCGTATACAACGGCTTTGTTGTTTAGCATAACATAATCTTTTTTGTTATTGCTATCAAAAACTTTACTAACAAATACGCTAAATTCAGTATCGCTTAAGCCGTCAATCGCACTAACGACATCTCTACTGATAAAGCCTATATCTTTTCCTTCAAAGCCGGTTTCAAGGAGTTTTTTAGCTTTTTGCTCTACTATCTTTTGCTCTTTTTCGGTTTTATAAAGTTCAAGCACTTGCTCTCTTGCCTGCTCAAAAGTCATAACTTGCGAAGGGATTGTTTCTTCTAATTGCACGATCAAATAGCCATCTTCGTGCTCAACAGGCTTTAGCACTTCTCCTGCTTTTGCGTTTTTTAACTCATCTACAGGAAGACTTGTATCATTTTCAAGTGCTACAGATGATCCGTCTTCTAGCTTTAATTCGCCTTTTTTGATCTTTAAATACTCTTTAAGCGCTACGTCTTTTGTCTTTTTTTGTTTGTAATCAAGCAAAACTTCTTCTTTGGTATCATTAAAATCTAGTATCTTATCCCACGGGTCTTTATATGAGCTTTTATTTTCAGTATAAAACTCCATTAGCTCGGTCTCATTTACATCGATATTTACCGGCTCGATAAATTTTGTTTTTATTTTAAATTCCGTTAGTGTTTTGTAGCTGTTTTTATTGGTTTCCCATAGGCTTTTTAGCTCGTTTTCATCGACTTTTATCTCATCTTCTAAAGCTTGAACTATCTGCATAGATACTCTATCTTGCATCAAAAAGCTTGCAGCCATTAAATTTGTATCATTTTGGTTTGTAGGTAGGTTTATAGCATGCCTTAGTTTATCAAGAAGTATGGATTTTTTAAGTCCGTTTTCGTAATCGGCCGGGCTTATCCTAGCTCTTTTTAAAGTTTCGTTGTAGAGATTTTTATCAAATTTTCCATCAACATGAAATGTAGTATCCGCTACGATGTATTTAACCACATCATCATCATTTACACCTAAACTTAAATCATCTGCAAAATTTAGCAGTAAATTTTCTTGCACCAAAGCTTCTATGGCTAAATTTTCAAGCCCTAACTCTTTAGCCTTTTCTTCAGACATTTTTCCGTCAAATAATTGATTATAGTATGAGTAAAATTCGCTGTATTTATTTTGAAATTCTTGAATGCTTATATTTCTGTGTCCGACTTTTGCTATCGAAGTTGCTCGGTTGGTATTCATGTCGTAAGCTCCCCAGCCTACAAAGCCCGCTCCAACAAAGGCTATAGTGCTTACCCAGATGGTTACGACGAGGTATTTTTTATGCTTTTGCATCCAAGTTATCATTTAGTTTCCTTTAAACTAACTAAAAATTTTATGTATTATTTTACCGAATTTATGTGAATGTAACCTTAAATTCGTCGTTTTCAAGTAGAAAAATTTGCAATTTTACTAACATTTTTTGTTTTGTTAGTGACGATATATCTCATAAGAGTGAGCTATATGTAACAATTTACAAGTATTTTCAAGTATGGCGACATCTTTTGCTAGTTGATAAGGAGTTCTGTTGTATACGTATGCGCCATATCCCTTGATGATCATTATGTTTGTTTTGTTCTCTATCATATAGCGATAAATTTCAGTATCGGCTCGCTCGTACCAGTCGTCAAATTGCTTTGGATCATATATGGGAAGCTCATGATGCTTGACATATCCGAAATAATCCCTAGGGTGTATGAAGGTATGATTTAGAGTATATGCGGTGAGGTAAGGAGGCATGGCATAGCAGACGTATTTGGCTTCATTTATGTTTTTGTAGATATTTAGGTGGATGTCAGAATCCAAACTTGCATCGTTCCATCGATAGTCTTTTTTTGAATTTAGCATTATGAAATCTTCCTCTTTGAGATTATCAAATATTGCATTTTTTTTATTTATTAAAAATTGGTTGTGTTCTATGCGGGCAGAAATAGAGCCGTGAAAGACGCCAAAAAAATTCTTTCTAAACATCGATAACGAAATTTTACTAAGCTCTGCGGAGGCGTATGTCAAATCCATTTTTTAACCTTTTATAAACTTTTTTTGTTATTATACATCAAATTAAATCATCAAGGAAAAATTTGAATTCTCCGCATGTTCCTGTGTTGCCGAGTGAGGTTTTGCAAGCTTTTAGCGATATAAAAGAAGGCGTTGTTGTTGATTGTACGCTTGGATACGCGGGACACTCCAGTCTTATTTTGGAGCAAAATGATAATATAAAGCTTATAGCTTGCGATCAAGATGATGAAGCCATAGAATTTTCAACGAACAAGCTTGCTAAATTTAAAGATCGCGTTAGTATCTTTAAGAGCAGATTTTCAGAAATTTTAAGCAAAGTTAATATTCAAGAAATTAGAGGAATTTTAGCCGATATCGGAGTTTCTTCTCTTCAGTTAGATAAAAACGAGCGAGGCTTTGGACTAAAGAGCGATAATCTAGATATGCGTATGGACACAAGCGGAGAGCTAACCGCTTATGAAGTTGTTAATTTCTATCCCGAGTATAAACTCGCTCAAATTTTTAAAGACTACGGTGAGCTAACTAACGCAAAGCAAATAGCTGCCAGTATAGCTAACGCAAGACAGAAACAAAAAATTTCAAGTGCTAGCGAGCTGGCTAGGATAATCGGCACAAAATCAATTAAAAATAGAAGCGTTAGTCCCGCGATACTTGCTTTTCAGGCTATTAGAATCGAAGTAAATTCAGAGCTTGCAGAGCTTGAAAATTTGCTTAACGCTATTGAAAATTCATCTATTAATGAGTGTGTAGTGGCGATAATCAGCTTTCATTCTCTTGAGGATAGGATAGTAAAAAACAGATTTAAAAAATGGGCAAAAAGCTGTATCTGTCCAGACGAAGCTATGCGTTGCACATGCGGAAATAACTACTCCATAGGTGAAATTGTCACAAAAAAAGCTATAATGCCAAGCGTAGACGAGACAAAACAAAATCCAAGAAGCAGTTGCGCAAAGATGAGAATTTTTAAAATTTCAAGAGGTAAAAATGCAAGATAGAGACGATCTGCTAGCCCTTCATGATGAAGAGCAAAAAGGCGAAGAGAATTTAAGCTTCAAAACGCTTTTAACCGTGTATCTTGCTATAGCGGTTGCTCTTGCTCTGTTTTTGCCTAAAATTTATATCACCAACCAAATTTATTATCTTAGCCGCGATATAGCCGATCTGAGCGGTAAAAGAGACGTGCTTTTTGAGGAAAATAGAGAATTGAGCTTAAAGCTTGAGAAGATGAGATATAAAAATCAAATTTTAGACCCGCTTCATCTTAAATAAACCGAGTCAAATTTAGGTTTATAAAATTTAAATTTCGTCTTTTGATTGTGCTACCAATCTTTCTAGGACATACTTTTCAAGATCTTTTTTTGGTATTTCGTTTTTTATGGCTTCGTTATAGATCATTTCGACTTTTGTGGAGTATTTTTCATACGAGAAATACGGAAAATGTATAGCCCAAGCTATTTTTATAAGCTCTTTGCTTATGGCCTTTCTCGCCCAAATTTTAAACATATCAAAGCCTATAAAAACCGCTGCGGTTACCACAACGGCGCTGATTATGGATAGGTGAAAATCAAGTCTGGTAAAGAGGTGGTGCGTAAATAAAATCAAAAATCCCAATACAATAGCGCAAAAAATAGCATATACGATATAGGTTTTTATGTAGCGAAATTTAAAATTTAGCTTAGCCGGATCAATTAGCATACCTTCGTTAAAGAGGCAGTTTGACTCAAGCAGGTCGCGAAAAAGCACCGGTTGTTTTGAAACTACGAATATGTTTTGCAAAATTATATTTTTTAATTGATTTTCTTTCATATTTTCACTTTTTATTCAAATTGTAAGCCTGATTATATCAAATTCTTGCGA
The DNA here is from genome assembly GCF_012978795.1 of Campylobacter sp. RM16188. Classification (NCBI taxonomy): domain Bacteria; kingdom Pseudomonadati; phylum Campylobacterota; class Epsilonproteobacteria; order Campylobacterales; family Campylobacteraceae; genus Campylobacter; species Campylobacter sp. RM16188. The sequence goes on from NZ_LIWQ01000005.1 coordinate 61,665, forward strand.
TAAATTCGTTTAAACCGCTCAAATTTTAACTTTATAGATTATTTAACATCTCTAAGTTAAAATTATGTGAAATTTAAAAATAAGGATAAAAATGAAAGGCATAGTCTATCTAAACGGCGAATTTATCGATGCAAACGAGGCAAAAGTAAGTGCATTTGATAGAGGATTCATATTTGGCGACGGAATTTATGAAGTGGTGCCTGTGCTTGGCGGTAAGCTTGTGGATAAAGATGGATTTTGGCAGAGATTTGAGCAGAGTTTAGCTGCGATAGAGCTTAGTTTGCCTTGTGAAAAATCTAAATTTGAAGAAATTTTAAACGATGTCATATCAAGAAATTCATTAAAAGAGGGCGGAGTGTATATGCAGATAACCAGAGGCGTTGCTGATAGGGACTTTTGCTTTATAAAAAATTTAGAGCCTACCTGCTTTATATTTTGCTACGAAAAGGAGATCATAAATAATCTGGACGCGATAAACGGCATCAGCGTGGTAAGTGTCGAAGATATCCGCTGGAAACGCAGAGATATCAAGTCTATCTCGCTTTTAGCTCAGTGCTATGCCAAGGAGCAAGCCGTAAAAAAGGGCGCTTACGAGGGATTTATGGTTGAAGATGGCTTGGTGACCGAAGCTACAAGCTCAAGCGCTTTTATCATCAAAGATGATGTCTTGATAACCAAGCCTCTTTCAAATGAAATTTTGCCCGGAATTCGCAGAAAAGTAATCCTTGGATTTGCCGAGCAAGCTGGACTTAAGATAGAGCAACGTGCCTTTAGTATGGATGATGTTTATAATGCCGATGAGGTTTTTATTTCCGCAGCTACGCTTTTGCTTTTACCTGTCATAAGTGCTGACGGAAGAGCGATAAACGGTGGAAAAGTTGGCAAATATGTGCCAAAACTAAGACAGATGTATATAGATAAGCTTAAAAAAGAGGCTGGAATTTTATAGCATCGGTTAAGTAGCCAAGGTGCTTTGGCTACTTAAATTTTAATTTGCTTAGTGAATTTATAGCTACCATATATATAAAAATTCAGGGCGATACTCAAAGTGCATGGTGTCAAAGCTTGCCCAGCGACCGCCCCAGATAAAGCCGTGCTTTTCAAAGATTCTTACGATTTTTTCAGGGATTTGGTTGCGATAAATGCCGTCTTTGCTCCATTGCCAATAATCGCTTTTATCGGTGTTTATATCAATTGCAATTCCGTAAGCATGCGCGCTTTTGCGGTTTGTTTTGGCTATGACGCGGTAGTTAAACGTGCCTGAAGGATTATCTAGAAATTTAAGCATGTCAGGCTCTTTATCAACTAGCTCATCAAGCTCCTTTGAAACCGCTTCAAGAGCTTTAGCTGCGCCATTTTGCGAGTTAAATTTAAACTTTTTATTTACATGTTTTTTAAGCCAAACTACATCAACTAAATTTGCTCTAACTCCGGCTTCGTCTTTGCCGTAAATTTCATCTAAAAGCTTGTAGTTTCGGTATCTTCCTGCATCGGTTGTAGGCACTTTAAGCTCTCCAAAGAGCTCATAATGCTCGGCAAAGATATCTTCAATATCGGCATTTGACAAAAGCGCTTCCTTGCCTTTTACTAATCCGTCGTCAAATACTATCTCGCTTCCGCTCTTAAATTTAAGCATATTTTCCTCTATCTTTACTCCATAAGCTTGCTCTATCGCGTTTTTTGCGCTTGGTTCTGCCAAGATATTCATAGAAGTGATCTTAGAAAGCAAAAGATCTTTTTTATCTATATCGCTACGATCCTTTCCGATGTCAAGCTGGGTTAGCGCGATACCGCCGATAAGCGCTCTGCCTGCGTCTTTAGTTCTTATGCCCCAAGCGTCATGAAGCGCAAGCAGATTGCCCTCTTTTTCGCCTACGTAGATCATGATATGACCGCTTAGATGAAGCAGTGTTAGATACGGAGTGGCTTGCTCTTTGATGATTTTTATCTTTTGCTCGTTAGTTAAATTTGCAAGCGAAATTTGCCTGCCTATCTTGCTTTGCGCTTTGGAGTTACGCGGAAGCCAAATTCCAAATTCGCTTAAAAAGTCTTGCGTTAGCAAAGAGCAGTCGCGTTTGCTCGCAAAGCCGCCCCAGCCATAAGGCTCGCTAAGCAGACTTTGGGTTAGTAGCCTTGTGTTAGCGTCGCTAAATTCAAGCGGATAGTTTGAGGCGACAGTTTTTGAAATTTTATATCTCTTAACTCCTGCGCGAGTGTGAATTTGCCCGTAAAATTTATACTCATCCTCGCTTTCAAAGGCAAGAATTGCTCCTATCCTAGAATAAAATAAAAATTCGCCGTTTGTGTCATAAACAGGCGATTTATCACGCGTGATAGTTATAAATTTTGCGTTTTGCAGTTCGTTTGCTTCATCTTGGCTTAAAATTTTAATATCCTCGGCACTTATCCAGCCCATTATATTATCGTTAAATGCAAACACCCAAGCTTTATCAAGCGAGTAGTGCGAGATCAAAAGCGGATAGCCGATACTTAAAGTGGAAGTTTGCAAGTAGTCAAACGGAAATCCTTCGCCAGCTTTTGCGGGATTTAGCAAGATAGCTTCATCTGTCGGTAAATTTCTAAGCGAAGTCGTTGTGGTCGTAATCGCAGGAACTAAAAGCGAACCAAAAGCATCTGTATTAGAGTTAGTTTGTTGCGCGCTAAACCACTCATCGGTAATCGGCTTTAAATTCATGCCGTAATACTGTCTTTTGGCTGAATTTTTATAGACATCAATCGCCCAAAGCGACTCTTTTTTGCTGTAAGGAGGCTCTTTAAGTAGCAGTATGCCAAAGCGCTTTTTAAGCAAATTTTGTCCGTTAAATTTTACTTTTTTGGGATTTAGAGGCATCGCTGAAGCGGTTTGAGGAATGCTAAAATTTAGGTATGAAATTTTGCCTGGGTTACTTTGATCAAATAGGTTTTCGTTGCCTTTTGGGGTACTAACCTTGGCGCAAGATGCGAAAAAAATAGCTATAAAAATTAAAAAAATCGTTCGTTTCAAATTTATCTCCTGTGATTTAGGTTATAATTTTACAAAAAAACAGGAAAATTTTTGTTAAACCAAATTTTAGAAATTTTACGCAATTCTAATATCTTTTTAACGGGTAGAGGAGGAGTCGGTAAAAGCTACTTGACAACGGCTATCATAAAGCACTATAGAAGCGAGCTTAAAAACGTAGTCGTGCTCGGAAGTACGGGCATAAGTGCCGTAAGCGTCGGCGGAGTTAGTATCCATAGCTTTTTTAAATTCGGAATTTGTTCGAATTTGGAGGAGTTAAAGGGTCTTGATCGCAAGCAAAAGTCAAAAGTAAGCAAGGTAAAAGCCATGCTTGATAGCTGCGATCTGCTTGTGATTGATGAGATTTCAATGGTGAGTGCAAATTTGATGGAGATGATCTATCATCGGATCATAAACTCCAAATTTGTCGGGCGCATAATGCTTGTAGGGGATTTTTATCAGCTTCCGCCCGTGCTTAAAAAGGAATCAAATGAAAATGCGCTGTTTAAATTTCTTTATGCTTTTAGCTCGCACGCTTGGAGTGAATTTGAGCTAAAAAATATCGAGCTAGTAGTGTCAAAACGCACAAAAGATCTTAAATTTTATGAAATTCTCTCAAATCTTAGAATCGGAAAGCTAGATGAGGAAACTATAAGATATATCGAGAATTTGTGTGTAAAAAACGTGCAAATTTCAAGCGAAACAAGCGTGCTTTTTGGCAGGAATTACGAGGCTGATGCACTAAATGCGCAAATGCTTGAGCGTCTTGAAAGCAAGCTTGAGATAAGCGAGGCTTTGGTTGAAATTTATGATGAAAATTTGCACGAAAAGACGCTTGAAGGCTGGATAAATAGCCTTGCGGTGCCTGAGATCATGCATATGAAAGTCGGGGCCAGAGTTATATTTGTCACAAACAAATGGGGCGAATATTATAACGGTGAGCGCGGCGAAATAATGCAAATTTTAAAAGAGGACGGCGTGATAAAAAGCGTCATGGTGCAAAAATCAAACGGCGATATCATCGAAGTTGAACCAAATCGCTTCGAGCTTAGCGAATTTGAACTTGTCGGCGAAAATATAGAGCAAAATGTGCGAGCTTCGTTTATGCAGTTTCCTTTTAAGCTGGCTTACGCGCTTACGATTCATAAATCTCAAGGCATGAGTATAGATAACTTGGTCTGCGATTTAAATCACATCTTTGCTAACGGGCAGCTTTACGTGGCGCTTTCACGAGCGACCGATCCTAGAAATTTAAAGCTTATTTACGCAAGAGCTCAAAATTTTAGAGATTATCTAAGAAATGTGGTTAAAATAGACGAAGAAGTTGAGAAATTTTATAAAGAAAATATCTTTGAAAATATCAAGGAGGAGCAGTGAGAAAAATTTTTATAGCGTGTTTGTTAGCGGTTTTAGGCTTTGGTGAGAGCCTTGATATAAGGGACTTTGAAACCGATCTTTACTCTAAAGATACGCAAAATTCGATAAAAAAAGTTAGCGTTAGTTTGCTTGTTTCGGGAAGGGATGTTCAAGATAGCGAAGCATATATACTTGATGGCTTAAACGTGGTGATAGGAAGCTTTTATGTCGAGGATTTGCTAACCTCAAAGGGTAAGGAGAAATTTAAAGAGACCTTTGCTAAATACACATCTAAAAAGCACTCGGTTGATATTGATGAAGTGCTTATAATCTCGCTTAAAATCGTGCGTGAACCAAAGCTTGAAGAGCTGCTGGATCTGCTAAGGGATCAAAAAAATAGCGGCTCAAAAAGCAGATCAAAAAGCTCTCAAACAACGGAGGATGATGAAGATATAATCATTAAAAAAGGCGGCAAGATAGAGCTGCAACCGCTTGATTTAAATTCGATTAAGGATTTTGGAAAGGATTTTGGCGAGTAAAAATGCTCGCCAAATTTGAAATTTATTGATTTATGACGTCGTAAAATGAAGGGATGACAGGAGTTAGTATCTCTTCGCTTATGACCTCATTTTTTTTTGCATCTTCAAATATGATTTTTATCTTGTTGCCAAGCTTGTCTTGGTAGTCGATTCTTGTAGGAAGCTCGTTTTTAATTGCTATAAAATACTCTATGCCGTCAAATTCGGCTTTATATAAGTCGTCTTTGATACGAGTGGCTTTTTTAAGGATATTGGCTAAATTTGGAGTATTTTCAAGGCGTGATATGATAGCTTGCTCAAGCTCATCTTCGATAACTACTACGCGGTTTTTATCAAAGTAAATTTTCTTTGGAGTGGGTTTGTCGTATATCCAAAGCGCTTTGTTGTCGTCTCTTGCATAAAATTTGCCATGATACTCGATATTTGATTCGTTGCTTGTAACGGTTTGCACAAAGTCGCTTTCAAGAGTTTTAAAGCTTAAAGAATTCGCCAAAACAACGCCACATAGCGATAAGATAGCTGTTATTTTTCTCATTATTTTTTCCTTTTGGCGGGAATTGTAGCTAAGTTTAATTAAACAAATGGTAAAATCTTAGCTTTATAAATAACTAACAAGGCGGATAGATGATAAGTAGCATTATGCAAAAAATCTTCGGAACCAAAAATGATCGAGAGGTCAAGAAATACGCAAAAAGAGTTAAGGACATAAACGCACTTGAGCCAAAATATCAGGCTATGAGCGACGATGAGCTAAAATCTAGCTTTAACGAGTTAAGAGAGGCGATAAAAAGCGGCTCAAAGAGCATGGATGATGTGCTAAACGATGTCTTTGCTATCGTTAGGGAGGTTGGAAAAAGAACTCTTAATATGCGTCATTTTGACGTTCAGCTCATCGGCGGTATGGTTCTTCATGAGGGCAAGATAGCCGAGATGAAGACGGGTGAGGGTAAGACTTTGGTTGCGACTTTGCCTGTGGTGCTAAACGCTATGAGTGGCAAGGGTGTGCATGTAGTTACGGTAAATGACTATCTTGCCAAGCGTGATGCTACGCAAATGGGTGAAATTTATAACTTTTTAGGCCTTAGCGTTGGCGTAGTGCTTTCGGGTCAATATGATGATGAGGCAAGAAAGGCCGCTTACGGCTCTGATATAACATACGGCACGAACAACGAATTTGGCTTTGACTATCTGCGCGATAATATGAAAATGGAATTTAAAGACAAGGTTCAGCGCGAGCATAACTTCGTAATCGTCGATGAGGTGGATAGTATCTTAATCGACGAGGCAAGAACTCCGCTTATCATTTCGGGTCCTACAAATAGAACCCTTGACGGATACGTCAAGGCGAACGAGGTCGCTAAGGCGCTAACCAGAGGTGTGGCACCCGAAACTCCGCAAGAAAAGGCTACGGGAGATTTTGTAGTAGATGAAAAAAACCGCACCATAGCTATAACCGAAGAGGGCATTAGCAAGGCTGAAAAATTATTTGGAGTAGAGAATTTATACAACCTTGAAAACGCCATCTTAAGCCATCATCTTGATCAGGCTCTTAAGGCGCATAATCTATTTGAAAAAGACGTTCACTACGTCGTGCGCGATAGCGAAGTCGTGATAGTTGACGAATTTACAGGACGTCTTAGTGAGGGAAGGCGCTTTAGCGAGGGGCTTCATCAGGCTCTTGAGGCAAAGGAGGGCGTTAAAATTCAAGAGGAGAGCCAAACGCTTGCCGATATAACCTTCCAAAACTACTTTAGGCTTTATAGCAAACTTTCAGGCATGACGGGAACTGCGCAAACGGAAGCTACGGAATTTGCTCAAATTTATAAGCTTGACGTTGTATCAATCCCTACAAATGTACCTGTTGTAAGGGTTGATCATAATGACTTAATTTACAAAACTCAAGATGAGAAATTTAAGGCGGTTATTGCCGAGATCAAAAAAGCTCACGATAAAGGTCAGCCTGTGCTTGTGGGAACAGCTTCTATCGAGCGAAGCGAACTGCTTCACTCCATGCTTGTAAAAGAAAAGATCCCCCACTCGGTGCTAAACGCTAAAAATCACGAAAAAGAAGCTCAAATCATAGCCGAAGCCGGTGCCAAAGGAGCCGTAACCATAGCCACAAACATGGCGGGTCGCGGTGTGGATATCCGTATAAACGATGAGGTTAGAGCGCTTGGCGGACTATATATCATAGGCACCGAAAGGCATGAGAGCAGACGTATAGATAACCAGCTAAGAGGTCGCTCGGGTCGTCAAGGAGATCCGGGAGTGAGCCGTTTTTATCTAAGCTTAGAGGATAATTTGCTGAGAATTTTCGGAAGCGATCGTATAAAAAGTATTATGGATAGGCTCGGTATAGAAGAGGGCGAAAGTATAGACTCAAAGATGGTAACTCGTGCCGTTGAAAACGCACAAAAGAAAGTAGAAAATCTGCATTTTGAAGCCAGAAAACATATCTTGGAATTTGACGATGTAGCAAATGAACAAAGAAAGACGGTTTATAAATTTAGAAACGAGCTGCTTGATCCGGAATTTGATATAAGCGAAAAGATTAAGCAAAATAGAGACGAATTCGTAATAAATCTACTTGATCAGGCTGAAATTTTCCCTGAAGTCTTAAAGAGTGAATTTAATCTTAACAGGCTTGTTTCGATACTCGCAGAAAACGGCTTGGGAGTTGATGAAGGCGAGTTAAGAGAGCTTGATTATAAAGATTTGGCTCAAATAATAACCGATAAATTTGAAGCTCAATATAACGAAAAAATGAGCGTGCTTGAAGAGTCGCAAAGAAAGTATCTTGAAAAAGTGCTTTGCTTGCAGGTCGTTGATACGGCTTGGAGAGAGCATTTATATCAAATGGATATCTTAAAAACAGGTATCGGGCTTCGCGGCTATAACCAAAAAGATCCGCTAACCGAATATAAAAAAGAGAGCTTTAATCTCTTTATGGAGCTTGTATCTCGCATCAAATTTGAAGGAATTAAAATTCTAAATGCCGTTAGGCTAAAAAATGCCGAAGAGATCGAGGCTGAGCAACAAGCTTTAAGAGCTATGCAAGAAGAGCAAAACGCCCAGCTTAAATACTCAAACGAGGAGCAAGAGGATAAAAAACAAGAGGTAAGAGCTAAAAAAATTCCTCGCAATGAGCCTTGCCCTTGCGGAAGCGGTAAAAAATACAAAGAGTGCTGCGGCAAGAGCGGTCCTAAAAAAGGAGCCTTTGCGGGCTGATATATAGATATTTTCAAGGAAAGCTTTAAGGCTGTCTTGGAAATTTGATAAATTTGCTTTGTAAAATAAATATGGAAGATTCATGAGTGTGGTAAAATATCTGCTATTTAAATACCTTCGTTTCGATAAAAGCCAGCCTTTTATAACGCTTTGTGCGATTTTGGCGTTTCTTGGCGTGAGTGTCGGCCTTATGGTGCTGATAATCGCCATGGCTTTAATGAACGGCTTTGATAAGGAATTTGAACGCAAACTTTTTACCATGAACTATCCTATTACTATCCTTTCTCATATTCGCGGCAATATCGACGATAGTGATGTTGAGCAGCTTAAGGCTAAATTTCCTCATCTTAAATTTAGCCCTTATATAATGACTCAAGTTATCATCAAAAACAGCGGAAGCTTTGATGGAGGGATACTTTTTGGCGTAAATTCTAAGGCTGAAAAGACGATAAATTCGGTAGTAAAAGAGGCCCTTGGGCAAAAAGAGCTTAGCGGATACGAGTTGCTTGTAGGAAGCGGCATAAAGAGTGATTTTGTATTAAGCGGAGCCGATAAGCTAACTCTTATATTTACTAAAAATGATCCAAGCGGCTTTGCTCTCATACCGAAAATGAAGCGATTTGACGTAAATGCAAGCTTTAATTCGGGACTTGTGGCTTATGATAAAAGCTATCTTTATACATCGGTTGAGGCTCTGCGTAAAATTTTAGACTACGAAGAGGGTAGGTATGACGGAATTCACGTCTACTCGGATAAGCCTTTTGTCGACATCGAAAATATAGCAAAAGAGCTTCCTTTTTCTATGAGAGCTATCGGCTGGTGGCAGCAAAACGGAAACTTTTTCTCGGCGCTAGCGCTTGAAAAAAGAGCGCTTTTTATCGTGCTTATGCTGATTATTCTTGTGGCTTCGCTTAACATAATAAGCTCGCTTTTGATGACTGTGATGAATCGTCGTCAAGAAATCGCACTTCTACTCTCTCTTGGGGCTAGTAAAAACGAGATAAAAAAGAGCTTTTTTGCGCTTGGCGTTACTATAGGCGGAAGCGGAATTGTCTTTGGCGTGATACTTGGGTTGTTTGGAGTTTGGTTGCTTGGTAGCTTTGATATTATAAATTTACCTGCCGATGTTTATGGCGATAGTAAGCTACCTATGGAGCTTTCGGCGGTTGATTTTATCTCTATAGTCGTAGGAGCGATCTTTATAGTAGCGCTTTCATCATATTATCCTGCCAAAAAAGCAGCTCAGATAAACGTGCTTGAAACACTTAGAAACGAATGAGATAAATTTTCTTTTTAACTAGATCTTATATTTTCTAAATTTTCAAAACTAAAGATATTTAGGCTGTTTTTGTATGTGTATGCTAAATTTAACTTATGCGCTCTTAGGATGTTATCCACTATGTAAAGGCCAAGACCAAAGCTTTTTTGCGCATCCTCGCCTTTGGTAAAAGGCTCTATGTAGTGAGCCAGTTCTTGCTTAAGGGGCTCGCCTTTGTTGATAAATTTAATACTTCCTTTGTTTATCGTGATGTTTACATGTTTGTCGGGTGAATACTTTAACGCATTATCTATCATGTTTTTAACTGCGATTGCAAAGAGTTTGAAGTCCACATTTATACTAAAATCATCAAGCTTGTTTATAGTTACACTCTCTTTTTCGACTATCGCGATATCAAGCGCTTCATCTATAATGTCATCAATCAGGCAAATTTTAGTATTGTTTAGCGCGATGTTTGATGTGACTTGCTCGACTGCTGCAAATTCGTTTATCAGGCTTTCAAGCTTTTGAAATACTGCAACAAGGCGCTCTTGATTTTTATCTTTTTGTATCATTTCAGCAGTGATTCGTCCTTTTGTTATAGGGGTTTTAAGCTCGTGCATTATGTTTCTTAAAAAAAGTTTGCGCGAGTTGTTTAGGCTTTTTATTTGTGAGACTGCATCATAAAATGCCTCTGCAACTTCTGAAATTTCATCTTTTCCGCTACTTACGTTTTTTATCTTATCTATCTCGCCTTTAGCGAAAATGTCTATTTGTCTTTTTAGTTTTCTAAGCGGCTTTAGTTTTTTAATAACAAACACATAAGCAGCAAGTAGTATGAGCGCAACCAGTATAAATATAATTTTTATAATGTCGTAACGATATGGCTGATAGTCGCTATCTTTTAGCAACAAAATTTTATCTATATGCTGAATTTTAAGATAGTGGTGTTTGTCATAAAGCATGATTGCGCTTGAGCCGATATCTGCTGAAATTTCTTCTAAAACCATCGCGTTTTTTAAAATTTCTTCCTTTTGAGTATCGTTGGTTATCTCAGGCATATTTATGCCCTCAAGTTGCCTATCGTACTCTTTTTCATTTATTATCCCGCTCATGTAAAAGAGAGTGTTTCTGGCAATTGTAGAGTATTTTGCGTTTAATTCTCTGGTGTAGTTTTGCTTATCATAATCCATCAGCCACAAAAAGGCTAAGAATATGCTCGTAAGCGCTAGGATAAATATAAAAGTGATAGTGTAAAATACCGATGAGCGTTTCATTGGAGCCTAAATTTATTGTATCAGCTTATATCCGATCCCACGAATCGCATGTATATATGTAGGCTCTTTTGGATTTTCGCCAAGCTTTGCTCTTATCCTTCCGATTATGACATCTATACTTTTGTTTGAGGAGTCTTCGTTTATGCTGTTGCAGTTGTATATAAGCTCTTCACGAGTTATGGCGCCTCCTTCTTTTTTGATGAGGTATTTAAGAATGTCATATTCTGCCGCGGTTAAATTTAAAGCCTCTCCTTTAAATGTTATAGTATGCTCAAAGTCGTTTAATACAAGGTCTTTAGGTGCTATTTTCTTCTCTTGAGAGACAGACACGCTTTGGCGCCTTAAGTGACTTTTGATACGAGCTAACAGCTCTTGCGGATCATATGGCTTTGGTAGATAGTCATCAGCCCCATTATCTAGAGCATTTACTTTGTCCGTTATATCGTGTCTTGCGCTTGATATTATTATAGGTATGTCATGTCTTTTTCTTATCTCTTTACAAACTTCAAGCCCGTCAAGACCCGGAAGAGTAAGATCAAGTATAACAAGATCAAATTTGCCTGTATTTAAAGTGGAAAGCCCTATATAAGGCTCTTCTGCGGTGGTTACTTTTATGTCGTAATTTTCTAGGTATTCGGTTAGGATTTCAGCCAGTTCAAAATCATCTTCAATCATTAAAATTTCTACCATAATATCTTCCTAGCTTGTAATTAATTTAGCCCGATTATAGCAGATTTTGATAAATGTTACAAAAAAGAGCAGGGCGCAAATTTAAGCGCCCTTAAGAATTATTTTATAACGAGCCCTTGTATTATGCCACCTCTATTAACCCAAACGAGAGTTTTTTTGTTTTTTGAATTTGATAAGGCTTTGTTGAAATCATCAATGTTTTTAATATTTTCTTCGCCTATTTGTATGATGATATCACCCTTTTTAAATCCAAATTTATCGGCTTTTGAGTCAGTTTTGATATCAGTTACCAGTACGCCTACTATATCTTGAGGAATTTTATATTTGTATCTGATATCATCGGTTATTGATGCAACGCTAAGTCCTTCGATCGATGAAGTTCCTTTTGTGTCGGTGGTTTGTTGCATATTTACAAGCTTTATTTTAGTAGATTCTATCTTGCCGGAGCGCTCGTAATTTACGGTTATCTCCTTATCAGGAGCAAGAGAGCCTATGATATTTTTTAGATCGTTTGCGTTTTTAACTCTCTTATCATCTATTTGTATTACTAGATCGCCTCGTTTAAGTCCTGCGGCATCGGCAGGAAGACCTTTTTCTACGCTACTTATAAGAGCGCCTTCTTTGTTTTTATATATCTCTTTTTGCTCGGTTGTTAAATTTGCTATCATAACGCCGATGTATCCGCGCTCTATCTTACCGTCTTCTATAAGCTTTTTGGCTATTTCTTTGGTCATATTTGAAGGAATCGCAAATCCTATGCCGTTGTTACCGCCGCTTCTTGATAAGATAGCTGAATTTATACCGACTAAAGCCCCGCGACTATCCACAAGTGCGCCTCCTGAATTGCCGGGGTTTATAGAAGCGTCCGTTTGTATGAAATTTTCGTATTGGTTTAGTCCGATATTGTCTTTATTAAGACCTGAAATGATGCCTTGAGTGATACTTCCGCCGACTCCGAACGGATTTCCTATGGCAAATACTATATCGCCTTCCATTATCTTAGATGAGTCAGCTATCTTGATGGCTTTTAAATTTTTAGCGTCTATTTTTATGATTGCAAGGTCGGTTTTTGGGTCTGTACCTATAACTTTTGCTTTGTACTCTTGATCGTCTTCAAGCAAGGTTACTACTATCTCATCACTATCTTCGATCACGTGGTTGTTTGTAACTATATATCCGTCATTTGAGATGATAACGCCAGAGCCTAAAGATGTGGTTTTTTGTTTATCTTGAGGAATTCTAAAGTTAAAGCCGAAAAAATCTCTAAAAAACGGATCGTTAAACATCTGATCTATGCCGTTATCTACCGTAGATGTCTTTGTAGTCGAGATATTTACAACCGATTTTTTGGCTTCTGATATTGAGCTATTATATGAGAGGATTACGCCTTGAGTTTCTTCAGGATTTACTCTTGTCGCATCATCTCTTGCTTCATTAAATGTTATCGTAGTAGCAAATAAAGAACAAGCTGCCACCAGAGATATTGCTAATATCTTTTTCATTTTTATGTGCGTCCTTTACATTGTTTAAATTTTAAAGTGAAATTATAAAATAACCCGCTTAACGCAAAGTTAATACTTTAATTATAGGTTTGATGAATTGTAAATTTCTCTAAGCTTGATTGACATAGACTAAAGTTTTATGCTACAATTTTTATAAAATTAATTAAACATAAGGATAACAAGATGAGTAGTAGTCTTTATGATACGCTTGGCATCTCAAAGAGTGCGTCAAGTGAAGAGATAAAAAAGGCTTACAGAAGACTGGCTAGAAAATACCATCCTGACATTAACAAAGACGCAGGCGCTGAGGATAAATTTAAAGAGATAAATGCCGCTTATGAAATTTTAAGCGATGATAAAAAACGAGTGCAGTATGACCAATATGGCGATGCGATGTTTGGCGGTCAAAATTTCCATGATTTTGCAAGCAGCTCTGCTAATATGGGCGATCTTAACGAAATTTTAAGAAATATCTTTAGCGGCGGGTTTGGTAGTGCGGCAGGAGGCTTTAGTAGCTTTTCTCGCGGCGGGTTTAGCGGATTTTCAAGCAGTGATTTTGATGGTGGGTTTGGCGGTTTTGCTCAGGATCTGGATATAAAAGCAAGAGTTAATATACCATTTGAAGTCGCGGTTTTAGGCGGAGAGCATAGGATAAATTTAAACGGTGAAAGCTTAAAAATCAAAATTCCAAACGGTATAAACGACGGCGAGAAGCTTCGCATAAAAGGCAAAGGTAAAACTTCTAAGAACGCGGGCACCGGCGATCTTATATTGACCGTAAGTGTGGATGAAAGCAGTGAGTATGAAAGAGATGGCGACGATCTTTATAAAGATGTTGAAATTCCGCTTAAGATAATGCTTTTTGGCGGCAAATTCGCTGTTTCTACATTGCAAAAAGATGTTACGATAAAGATAGCTGAAAACTCAAAAACAGGACAAAAGATCAGACTCAAAGGATATGGAGTAAAAAACCGCAAGAGCGGGCTTTATGGAGATTTGTACCTAAGAGCCAGAGTGGGGCTTCCTGATGTAAATTCGCTTGATGAAAATTTGATACAACTTATGAAAGAAAAACTTCCGGAGAGATAAAATGCGTGGATATGATGAACCGGTTTATTTGATAAGCGTAGTGGCAAAAGTGCTTAGTATACACCCTCAAACCTTGCGTCAATACGAGCGTGAGGGGCTTGTAGAGCCTTCAAGAACGGATGGGCGAATGAGGCTTTATTCTGAAAAGGATTTAGACAGAATCAAGATGATACTTCGCTTAACGCGTGATTTGGGCGTAAATTTAGCAGGCGTTGATATCATCCTTCAGCTAAAAGAGCAGCTTGATCAGTTCGAGCAAACCGTGGATGAGATGAGAGGCGAGATAGAACGACTCTCAAGCGCAGGAAGTGTGCCGTCTAAAAAAGCTCTGGTAAAGCGCAAAAACAGCTTTGATCTTATCTTTTATGAAGAAAAGGATAAAATTTAAATAAAATAAGCTTGCTTTTGCTATAATTTTTATAGCAAAAGCCTATTATGAGCGGGCTTATATATAAGACTAAGAGTTGAAATTTGATTTATAAATAATTAAATTTAAAGTTCAAATTTGAGTATAGTTACGGGGTGAGAGTTGGAAAATTTTTTGCTATTTTTTGCTATTTTGTTGATAGCTAGTATCGTATTTAGCAAAATTTCAGATAAATTCGGTATCCCGTCACTTATAGTATTTCTTGCCGTCGGTATGCTAGCTGGATCTGACGGGTTGCTTGGGATTGAATTTAGCAACCAAAAAGTAGCACAAGATGTGGGCACCATAGCACTTATATTTATACTTTATGCAGGTGGGCTTGATACGAAATTTAAAGCCATAAAGCCTGTCATGCTAAATGGCATAATCCTTGCTACAATCGGCGTTGCGCTAACTGCTAGCGGCGTTGCCGTGATAGTGAAATATCTGCTTGATTTTTCGTGGATGGAGGCGTTTTTATTTGGCGCGATTATCTCTTCAACCGACGCTGCAGCGGTATTTGCCATCTTAAAGGCTAAGGAAATTTCGCTTAAAAACAATCTAGGACCGCTACTTGAGCTAGAATCAGGTTCAAACGACCCGATGGCGATATTTTTAACCATGACTATTATTCAAATGATATCGCTTGCGACCATACCTGCACCTGCTGATGTAGCGCTTGTCTTGCTTGAGCAGTTTTTGCTGGGTGGAGTTATGGGATATATATTTGGGGTGCTGATGCCTGCTATTTTTAACAGGCTAAGGCTTGAATACTGGGGGCTGTATCCCGTTTTTTCCATAGCTTGGGTCCTGCTTCTTTACACTCTTGCGGTCAAAGTCGGAGGAAACGGCTTTTTGGCGGTTTATATCGCAGGAATTTTCATAAATAAAAAAGAATTTGCACATAAGAAAAATTTAGTAGGTTTTCACGACGGTATCGCTTGGACGATGCAGATAGTTGTGTTTCTTACGCTAGGGCTTCTTGTATTTCCTTCGGCATTGCCGTCGGTTGCCCTTATGGGGTTTGTTATAGCGCTTTGGATTATGTTTATCGCGCGCCCGATAGGAGTTTTTATCTCGCTTATGTTTTCAAGATACGCGATACGAGAAAAGATATTTATCTCTTGGGTCGGGCTTCGCGGAGTAGTTCCCATAGTGCTTGCGACATATCCTTACGGAAGCAAACTACCAAATGCCGAGCTTATCTTTAATACTATATTTTTTATCGTTCTTATTTCTATAGTAATCCAAGGAACTACGCTTGAATTTGTAGCTAAAAAATGCGGAGTAGAGGATGATAGCGAAAAAGCAGAAGATATAGAAGCGTCGAATTTACCTATCTTTTATCAGACTTTAAGGCAGCATACTATCCATTTTGGCTCTGAGATCATCGAAAAAAACCTAGCCGAGCTTGAGTTGCCGAGCGATTTTCTTATCCTGCTTATCAAACGCAAGGGCGAATACATCAAGCCTACGGGCTCATCGGTGTTTGAAGAGGGTGATTTATTGCTCATTCAATGCGAAGATGAAAACAAATACAACGAAATTCTAAAAACTTATTTTGTTCCGCAGAATTAGAATTTTGATATAGTTTTTGTATTATTATTTAGTAGGCTATCTTTCAAAATTTGCTTTATTTCATAGTTGTATTTAAGTAATCCGGTTTTGACATAGCCACAAGATAAACCACCGCTAGTTCCGGATATTTCTCTTTGAATACTTGATAAAATCAGTGAATTTGGGCAGTGTATGTTATAAATTTTAGCTATTATTTTAGTTGCGTTTGTGTCTTTGTAAACATTAATAGAATTAATTTTTTGCGTAAATTTAAAATCACTTTGATTGTTTGAAGATTTTACATACATACTTTCCAAATCGCTTATAGTAAAATTATTATCAACTACAACAATTTCATAGTCTTTGCTAATATTGCATTTGTACTCGTATATGCTACTATTTATAATATCAACAAAGCTTGTAGCGATTAATATTGTGGCTAATATCAAAGTAGTGCTGTTATTAAATTTGGCTTGTCTTTTTTGTATTATCTTTATAAAAATTGGTATTAATAGTATAGAAACTAGAAGTGAAACGCTAGATATAATTAGGTATAGTAGTATTAACACAGTTTTTATGATATTGCTAAAATTTGACACATAAATTTGATTTATCACTACAGCCCAAGCAAAAGAAATTATAAGTATTAAAACAATAGCTAACATTTACACTCTTTCATTTTTAGCGATGTGTATCGATTGGATATTTGATAAAACTTAAGAAACAGTTTTCAGCTTATAAAAAATTATAGCTTGTTTTTGAGAGTCAATTGAAGAATTGGCTAAGAGTGAGAGAGCCTAAACTCTCTCATAAATTTAAGCTTACGATTCTAAAACTTGTTTTAGATCTTCGATCAAATCATTTGCATCCTCTATACCTATGCTTAGGCGGATAAGCTTCACAAGTTATGAGTTTGTTAATATATCCGCACTAAAACTCACTTCTCCGTTGTGATAGATTGTGCCTATTAGGCTCACCTCGTCGTGAGTTACGGCTGCGTCGTCCTTGTTATCTACTTTGTATAGCTGAGTCTTTGTGCTTCCTGTCCCTGCTTGTTGCAGTATGATTATTGCATCTTTATCGCTTGCGCTTGACATTTTTAAATTCTTACCAAAAGTCTTTTCGAATAAGTCTGAGGTAGAGTTGTCAGAGTAGCTAAAATATTTTGTCGTCGTTAAGACATAAAGCGTCTTATCTTGCATAGGCATATAGGATATATTATCTGTAGACGTTTTGGTAACTCCTAAATTAGAAAAGTTAATTTTATCGTTTGCGTAAAAGCCTTTAATTTGAACGTCTCTATTATATTGCCCAAGCTTGATAACATCGCTTGATACATCATTTAAGGTAAATGAGATCTTGTTGGACGAAATGTTTGTTGCATCTAAATACTTGCATCCGTGTGATTGAATATGGAGATCTCTGCCATTATCCATCAATATTTGTATATTATAGTTGTTTAGAATTTCTAGTGTTTTGCCGTTAAGTACTACCTCTTTAAGAGAGTTATTGTCTTCATCAAGTGCTATAAGCCTGGCTTGTTCTATGTTTGAGATACTAACTTTATTCTTATCTAGTAAATTATCAATAGAAGTGTATGTGGCTTGTTTATTAACCTTGTCTATATTCTTGTTGTAAACACCTTTACTTATGTAGATATTAATAATATCCGTTTTATCCGTTCCTTTAAAAGATATATTTAAAAGACCCGTTTTATTATATTTTTCCTCTTTGACAAAGCCTTCGGAGTTTGTTATTATCGTTTTATCTCTTGAATCGTCATTAGATACGATTGTCAGCTGATAGTCGGTCATTTTATAAGGATACTCAGAGTGTTTTAGAGGTTTTGTAGTGTATGTAAAATTATCCTGTATGCTATCTATATAATATGCTTTTCCCTCGACATATTCACCGTTACCTTTTTTAAGCATAACATCCTTGTTGATGCTTGAGCCTTTGGGGGCTACAATAGAGGAATTTAAAAACTCCGATGCTTTGATACTCTTGGTTAGTACTATTACATAGTCTGATTTTGAAGCTACTTCACTTATCTCCAAGTCTCCCAAATTTTGAGCTTCTTTTGATATAAATCCTTTCATTTCATTTTTATACGTTATAGGTTTATGCATTACACTTTTCTTATCGCTTATATATGATGATATATTCGCATTCTTAAAATCTGCATTGCTTATCTCAATTTTGATAGCGTCCGCTTCACCTTTGTGACTAGTTTGTATCAACCTCACTCTTGATTGTTCATTAAGTATAAATTTGTCCGATCCGGACTGAATCATACTAGACATAGTTTTTATGGTCGCTATGGAATATCCCTTCGCTATATCTAGGTCGGCAGGATTTCTTAACGTATATATGATGCCGCTACCGTCTTTTATGCTAGTAACTTTGCCGTTAGAATCTACTTTATAAGTCATATCGCCGACTTTTACATCTCCCGCATCAGGTTTAGGATCAGGTTTAGGATCAGGTTTAGGATCAGGTGCGTATATATCCGTATCGGCTGTTGTTTTGGCTAATGTATTTAAAAGCGCCGTAGTATCTACGC
Organism: Campylobacter sp. RM16188; assembly: GCF_012978795.1. NCBI lineage: Bacteria > Pseudomonadati > Campylobacterota > Epsilonproteobacteria > Campylobacterales > Campylobacteraceae > Campylobacter > Campylobacter sp. RM16188. The sequence goes on from NZ_LIWQ01000005.1 coordinate 80,131, forward strand.
TTGCACTACCAAATGTCGCCACTGTGGCATCGGCTATCTTTTGATCCGTTAGTATGTCAAGATTGGCTTTAAGAGCTTCTTTTTTGATTGCTTGAGCTATATTAATAGGAGTGCTTGTGTCTTTGATATGTTTTAAAATGTTTGTAAATCCATCTAACTTATCGGCAAGCGTGCCGGCGGTAGGAATATCGGCTATCACTTTAGCCGTGATTTCGGCTGCTTTTACTTTATTTAAAAATAATTTTTGAGCCTTTATAGCCGCAGGCTCTGTGTAGGTATTGTTAGTTGCGGCGTTTAAAAGCTCTACTACTATAGAGGATCTTGAGTTGCCTGCATTCAGATGATTGACCCAGAAACTTACACCTTCCGAATCCGAAATACTATCTTTATCTAGTAAATTTTTGTAAATATGATTTACAAAGTCAAAATTTGAGTCTTTGCCTTTAAAGAACTCTTTTGACGGAGCTGAAGCTAGCATTTGAGCTGCTACTAAGTCTAAACTAGAACCGTTGTTTCTGGCTAGATCAAACCAATACTTGTGCCCTGAACCCTCCGGAGCTCTGTTAAAAAGCGTGATGTAGAGGGAGCTGATGCTACTGCTCGTTACCGGCATTTTAACTCCTTGCTTATAAAAGATTATTTAAAACATATTATACTAAAATATTTTATAAAAATACGAAATAAAAGATTCTATTAAAATACGGCATTGATATCAAAATTCAGTTAAAAATTTTAATTAAATTTCTAAGCTAATGCGCTTATTTCGGCTTTAAATCAACTAAAATTCATTTAAAGCGACTATCGTCGTTATATTTTAACAGAGTATTTGTAATTATAGTTTATTTTAGGTAATTAGGTTAAAAAATAGTAAAAAACGAGAGAGCCTAAACTCTCTCATAAATTTAAGCTTACGCTTCTAAAGCCTGTTTTAGATCTTCGATCAAATCATCAGCATCCTCTATGCCTATGCTTAGGCGGATAAGCCCTGCAGGCACTCCGATCTTAGCTAGTTCGCTAGGCGGAATTTGCTGATGTGTGGTTGAAGCCGGGTGGGTGATGATGGATTTTGAATCGCCGATATTAACGACAATGCTAAAAATTTTAACTTTATCAAGCACTTTTTTGGCTTGCTCAAAGCTTTCAACCTCAAAGCAAAGCAGTCCGCTTGCCATACCGCCGTCAAAGTATTTTTGAGCTCTCTCGTATCCCGCATCGCTCTTAAGCCCAGGGTATGTTACGCTTTTAACCGCTTTGTGAGAATTTAAAAATTCAGCTATTTTTAGCGTGTTATCCGAGTGCTTTTTCATACGAATAGCAAGCGTTTCAAGCCCTTGAATTAGTTGCCAAGAGTTAAACGGAGAAATTGTAGCTCCTATATCGCGGATAAGCGAAAGTCTCATTCTGAGCGTATATATGTCAAAATTCTCGGTAAGATCTGCATATATGAGTCCGTGATAGCTCTCGTCCGGACCTTTGAAATGTGCGTATCTTGCGCTTGTTATTATCTTTTGATTTAGCCCTTTGCCGGCAACCACCACTCCACCAATACTAAGCCCCTGACCGCTCATATATTTGCTTGCGCTATGTACTACGACATCCACTCCATGCTCTATAGGGCGGAATAATATCGGCGTAGGCACGGTATTATCGGCTATTGTTATAATGCCATGTTTGTTTGCGATAGCGACTATCTTTTCGATATTTGGGATGGCGATTTGCGGATTTGATAGCGTTTCAAAAAATATCGCGCGGGTTTTACCGTCTATCAAATTTTCAAGATCGTCCGCGTTGTCGCTATCAAAAGCTCTTGCTTCTATGCCAAATCTCTTTAGCGTGTGGTGAAACAAAGTGTTTGATCCACCGTAAATTTTCTTGGCTACGATGATGTTTTCGCCTGCTGCTGCGATGTTTGAAACCGCATAAAATATAGCAGCTTGACCGCTTGCGGTAGCTATAGCCGCCACGCCGTTTTCAAGAGCCGCCGCTCTAGCTTCAAATATATTTGTGGTAGGGTTGTTTAGTCTTGTGTAGATAGGTCCAAGTTCCGCTAGCGCAAAGCGATTTGCGGCAGTTTCTGCGGTGCCAAAGTCGTAAGCCGTAGTTTGATAAAGAGGTATCGCCATTGAGCCTGTACCTGTTTTGCTGTCGTAGCCAAAGTGAGTGGCAATGGTTTCTTGCTTCATTTTTTGCCTTTGTGATAAATTAAATTTCGGTATTATACAGATAAAAAGGTTACATTTTATTAACGCTTTCGTTTTGGAAATTAAAATTTAGGCTTAAATTCAAAGTGCGAAAGTAGGGTATAATTGTATTTTTTTGTTTGGAGATTTAGATGAACAATGTGGGATATGATAAATTTAGGCGTGTAAAGTACCTGCGCGGACTTGAAAAATTTGCAAAGTCGGCTATAAACGGTCTTAAAAGAGAGGATTATGACAAGGAGCAATTTCGCTTAAGAGTAGCTAAAAATGCCGAAATTTTGGCTAAAATAGAACCTGTATATCTTGATTCGGCTTATTCAAAAGCGCTTGAAAAATTTGTAAATTTAATCATCGCAAACAACGATAGAAATGAACTTTTGGACGCGGCAAATTCGCTTGAAAAGCTAAAAAATTCCAAAACATATAAAAAAGATAAACATAAAAACAGATACAAGGATGAAGATTGAAAACGATAATTTTTGATATGGACGGCACTTTGATAGATAGCTCAAAGGCCATTTGTGTGACGGTAAATGAAGTTCGTAGAGAGCTTGGATTTAAGAGTGATCTAAGTGAGGAATTTATAGTAAGAGCCATAAACGAAGTAGGACGAGATCTCGGCAAGGAATTTTATGGATTAAACGTCATAAATTCAAAGCTTAGAGACGGCTTTGAGGTCAAATTTAAGATAAATTATGATAAGTATGCAAGAGCTTATCAAGGAGTGGACGAACTGCTTAAAAAATGTGTAGAGGCAAACTATTTCGTAGCACTTGCCAGTAATGCACCCAACGAAACATTAAAAGATATTTTGATAAAAAGTAATATTTATAAATATTTTAATCATATCATAGGAGCCAGCAAGGATGTGCCTCAAAAGCCTGATCCGACTATGATAAATTTGCTTAAGGATATGGGTGGATTTAGTAAGGTTTTGTTTGTGGGAGATAGTTATAAAGATGAGCTTGCGGCTATCAATGCTAAGGTGGATTATATAAACGTATGCTGGGGGTTTGGAGCTAAGAGTAAGGACGCTATAAATATATACGATACTCAAAAAGCATGGCAGCATATCGAGTCTTTGTAGTAACTACATAAAATAATACATATAAAAATACTAATTATTTTACATATAAATTTAGCTTAAAATATATTAAAATTAAGCCAAATTTTAATTTTTATCTTTTTATAACTTTAAAATTTCACTCCAAATTTCTTCAGGAAAAGTTCTTATCTTTACAAAATTTTTCCAATATCCAAATTTTCAAATATCTTAACTGTTTTTCTGTATGAAACCAGTGTTCTGCTTCATTGCATATCGTCACAGAACAATTAAAATTACTGGCGAATTTAATTATGGTATCTATTTTAACCATCTCATCTTTTTTGCCATATAGTATTTCGGTAGGTAAATCCCATTTTTCAATAGGATTGTCTAAAACATATTTAAAATATTCCCAAGAAAGGATTTGTCCAAAATCTGTTTTGATAATTTTGCATTGTTCTAGTTGAGTAGCTGTTACATTGGCGTAGGACATCATATCTAAAATCAACTTCTTCATATCTAAAATTGGAGATACAAATAAGCAAGAATAAATTTTATCATTTTTATATGCCAGTATGCTAAAATAAGCGCCTATACTGGTTGCATACAGAGATATTTTAGACCATCTATTTTTGATAAAATTCATAAGTGATTTTAATTCCGCAACCACATTTAAAGGATTAAACTTATCTTTTTCATACACTCTTTCGCCGTGTTCAGGCAAGTCAACGCTAATAACTTGCCAGCCGTGTTTGCATACTATTTTTGAAAACAATTCCGCTTCTTCTTTGTTGCCGTATTGTCCGTGTATGTAGATGCATATTTTTTCGCATGACTGACCCCATAAAATCGCTGGTATTTTACCGATATATATTTTTCTTCTTGCAAGATTCATTTTATAGCTCAAGCCGATATTAAAAATATTTGTATTGTTATTTTAACTTGTCATATCATTTTTTGTCAATCTATTTAATATTAATATTTGCTCTGGCACTTTTTAAAAATACAAAAAATCAGCTTGCAAATTTCTAATTCGTATTTATATAAAATTATTATTTAATATTATTTTATTTAAATATATACATAATAAAAAAGCGTCTTTTATAATCAAAATAAAAGTTTGTTTGGCTATAATAAATTTAAAATTTATTTAAAGGAAATTTATGGATTATGATATCTTTGCTCAAAATCCAAGAGATAAATTTTTTGATATTTTATTCAATGCAAACAGAAATTTGGTAGAAAACGAAATAGAAAAACTTCTTGAAAAATTCGTGGCAATGAGTATATATTGCGAACAAAGCGGATTTAACGAAATTGCGCAAAATGATTTTATAACACAAAATCAAACCGAAATTCACGATAGCTTGAACGATATCTATATCGGGATTAGTGGGGATATTTTAAGTCAAAATGAGTAAAATACTATTCGTTTTTTTTGTTTTTTTAGCGCCCTTGCAAGCGGCAAATATCGCCTTTGAAGAAGAGCATCTTTTCGAGCTTAAAAAAGACGAGTGGGCAAGGGTTTTTGTAACCGAAAAAGGCACTAGCGATCGCGATAGTTTTGACTTTAGATGGACGCTTTTTGATAATACTAACATCATAGTCCATACTCGATATAGAAATTATCCAAGACAACTTGTTCTTTCGCTTAGAAGAGGTCTTAAATCTTATAAGCAAAGCCTTATTCCCGATTACAAAATGCCGCCAAACGACATAGCTTGGCTACTTCTTGAATTTGAGGATTTTAAGGACGCGAAAGCGAACTTTAAAGTTTATATAAAAGATGAGCCAAGACGCCTTGAGATTGAATTTAAAGATCCCAAAAGGCAGTAAATAAGGGGTTTTATGGATAAGATTGATGAAATAATGAGAGGTTTTATAGCCGAGCTTGACTATGAGCGTGCAGATGAAATTTTTAGCGAGATTAGCTCCGGCAAGAAGCTTCGCTCAAAGCTGATTTTAAAGATAGCGGGCGAAACTCAAGAGAGCCTTAAAATTTGTGCCGTTATTGAGCTGATTCACCTTGCAAGCTTGCTTCACGATGACGTGATAGACGGATCTGATACTAGGCGCGGTAAGGCTAGTATCAATGCAAAATTCGGAGCCAAAAACGCCATAATGCTTGGCGATATACTTTACTCTAAGGGATTTTTTGAACTTTGCAAATTCGGTGAGAAAATCGCAAGCGTAATATCTGATGCGGTATGCAAATTAAGTATCGGCGAGATGATGGATGTGGAGCTTTCAAATTCTTTTAATACCGATAAAGAAGCCTATAAAAGGATGATTTATTATAAAACCGCCGTTCTTATAGAGGCTAGCTCTGCCGTAGGAGCTATTTTGGCGGGTCTTGATGAGAGTAAATTTAGAATTTACGGTAAAAATCTAGGACTTGCTTTTCAGATAATCGATGATATCTTAGATATAACCCAAGATGCAAAAACTCTTGGAAAGCCGAATTTAAGCGATTTTAAAGAAGGAAAAACCACGCTTCCTTACATCTATCTTTATGAAAATTTAGACCAAGATGGCAAAAGCAGGCTTTTAAATCTCTTTAAAAAAGAGTTAAGCGACGAAGAAAACGAATGGGTAAGGGCTAAGATGAGCGAATTTAATATCATAAAACGCTCTATAAAAGAGGCTAAAGATCTAGGCGAAGAAGCCATAAAAAACATAGAAGAATTTGGCTTAGACGGACTTAAAGATATAGTTAGAAGTATGATTGATAGGGAATTTTAATGCATTATTCAAGTGTGAGCTTCACGCATAAAAATACCGACATCTCCGTTCGCGAGAGATTGTCGTTTTCAAATGTGGAGCGTAAAACGGAAATTTTAAGGCTTTTAAAATCAAGCTCAAACATAAACGAATGCATGGTTTTAAGCACCTGTAACAGGGTTGAGATCATGGCAAACGTAAAAGAGCTTGATGGGGCAAGCAAGCATATCTTGTCGTGCATAGCCGTACTTTGCGGGATTGGCTACGAGGAGCTGCAAAGCAGAGCCGATATTTACGAGGACAACGGTGCGATACACCATCTTTTTGCGGTAGCCAGCTCGCTTGATAGTTTGGTTATCGGCGAAACTCAGATAGCAGGTCAGCTTAAAGAGGCTTTTAGATTTGCCTGTGCGAATGAAAGTTGCGGTGTAAAGCTAAATATGGCGATAGACCATGCCTTTAAGTGCGCTGCGGAAGTTAGAAATAAGACCGAAATTTCTAAAAATCCGATATCGGTTTCAAGTGTAGCGGTTGCAAAGGCTAAAGAGCTGCTTGGCGGAAACATAAGCGGAGCTATGGCGCTGATAATTGGCGCAGGAGAGATGGCGGAGCTTGCAGCCAAACACTTAATCAGCAACGGTGCCAGAGTAAAAGTGCTTAGCAGAAATATCGAGCGTGCTAAGAGCTTGGCAATGTCGCTGGGGTGCAATAACGCCTATGATAGTTTAGAAAATTTAAAAGAATACGTAAATAAATATCAGATGATCTTTTCGGCTACAGCGTCGCCTTATCCGATTATAGATGATACGATGATTAAGGAGCGGGAATTTACAAGATATTTCTTTGATATCGCCGTTCCTAGGGATATCGCCGTAACTCCTAGCGAAAAGGTGCAAATTTACGCGGTTGACGACTTGCAAGAGATCGTAAATAAAAACTTAGCCCTAAGAGAAGAGCAGGCTCAAGTAGCTTACGGTATAGTGGGTAAACATACGGTTGAGTTTTATAAGCACATAAGAGAGCTTGCGGTAACGCCCGTTATAAAAGGCATAAGAGAGCAGGCTAAGCAGTGTGCCCAAAGAGAGCTTGAAAAGGCGATAAAAAAGGGTTACCTTAAAAATTCCGACAAGGATGAGGCGTATCGCTTGATACATCAGGTTTTTAAGGCGTTTTTGCATAAGCCTACGGTGAATTTAAAACACCTTTCAGAGGGTGCAAAGGCCGATATAACGGCAAAGCTTGTCGGGACGATATTTGATGTGTCCGACGAAGCGCAGATAAAAGATGAAGAATTTGAATGGGAGAACGAGTAGTGAAATTTTCAAGATTATACGCACCTACCTCAAAGGAAGCGCCAAAAGACGCCAGCCTGCCAAGTCATATCTACTTGCTTAGGGGCGGATTTATCGAGCAGACGGGAAGCGGGCTTTATAACTTCTTGCCGCTTGGTAAAATCGTGCTTGATAAGATAAAAAGCGTCGTTAAAGAGGAGATGGATAACGCGGGAGCGCAAGAAATTTCCATGAGTATGGTCACAAGCGGCGAACTTTGGAAAGAGAGCGGGCGATTTGATGTATTTGGCAAAGAGCTTTTGAGATTTAAAGATCGTAAAGAAAACGACTTTGTTCTAAGCCCTACGAACGAGGAGTCGGTTGTAGCTCTTGTGCGTGGTAAGGTTACTAGTTATAAGCAGCTGCCTTTGAATTTGTATCAGATAAATACTAAATTTAGAGATGAGGCGCGCCCTCGCTTTGGACTGCTTAGAGGCCGTGAATTTTTGATGAAAGATGCTTATAGCTTTCATGCAAACGAAGAGGATCTAAAGCGCGAATTTGATCTTATGGAAGAGACCTACTCAAGAATTTTTACCCGTTTGGGGCTAAATTTTCGTGCGGTTGAAGCAGATAGCGGAGCGATAGGCGGAAGCGGAAGTAAGGAATTTATGGTTCTTGCAAACAACGGCGAAGACGATATCTTGGTATGCGATAGCTGTAAATACGCAGCAAATATAGAAGCTGCCAAAAGACAAAAGCGAACTAGCGATGCCCAAAGGCCTGAAGCCGATGCGAGCAAATTTTATACTCCTAATGCAACAACCATAAAGGACATAGCCGAATTTTTTAGAGTTAGCGAATTTTATACCATAAAAGCGGTGATAAAAAAGGCTATTTATAAAGACGAAGAAAAGATCGTAGTGTTTTTTATCCGTGGTGATGACGAGCTTCAAGAGGTTAAGGCTACTAATGCGTGCGCAGCGCTTGAGATAATGGATGCTAACGAAGAAGAGATTTTGAAAGCTGGCATTGTGGCGGGATTTTGCGGACCGGTCGGACTTAGCGGCGTGGAGTTTTTTATTGATAAAGAGCTTGAAGGCGAAACGCAGATGATTTGCGGAGCTAACGAGAAGGATTATCACTTCGTGGGCGTTAGCGTTACTAACTTTAACTCGGATAGATTTAAGGATTTAGCTGAAGTTAAGCAAGGCGACAGATGTCCGCATTGCGGCGGAAAACTCAGCGTTAGCAAAGGCATTGAGGTAGGGCATATCTTTCAGCTTGGACAGAAATACTCAGCCGCGATGAATGCGACGTTCCTTGATGAAAACGGCAAAGCCAAGCCTTTTTATATGGGTTGCTACGGTATCGGAGTTAGTCGTTTGGTTGCCGTTATGATAGAAGCCAGCCATGACGAAAAGGGTTGTATCTGGAAAAAGGAGTGTGCGCCTTTTCATGTTCATATTATAATCTCAAATTTAAAAGATGAAGCGGGAGTAAAATTTGCAAATGAGCTTTATGGTGAGCTTAAAAGCTTTGGTATTTCGGCTCTGCTTGATGATAGAAATGAGAGATTTGGCGTTAAGATGAGTGAATTTGAACTTATAGGAATTCCTTATGCAGTCGTAATCGGAAAAGGTCTTGAAGGCGGCGAAGTCGAGTTTATAAATCGAGCAAATTTGCAAAAGACTTCCATTGCAAAAGATAAAATTTTAGCAAAGATCAAAGAGGCGTTATGCTAAGATTTCTTTTTATGCCTTATGTCGCGATTGAAGCGATATGCGCTTATTTTTTTATTAGCGAGTATGGATTTTTAACTCTTGTTTTAGAGGTTATCTCTACTGCTGTTTTGGGGATGTTTTTTATGTTTAGAGTTGGATTTTTCCAGCTTTTTTCAAGGATACTGCTTCTTAAGCCGAGCGATCTTTTCGGTGTCTTAGGAATGCCTATAGGCGGATTTTTTCTATTTCTTCCGGGTGTTGCTACGGATACTTTAGGCGTTATCCTTGTAATCTTTGCTCTGTTTTCAAATTTGAAAAATCCATCTTTAAAAAGCGAGCAGAGCGGCGAATTTCGTAGCTATAAAAATGAAAGAAGCGGCGAGGAAGGCGAAATCATAGATGTTGAAGTTGTCGAAGAAGAGCGCAAATATAAATAAAGGTAAAAAATGAAAAATTTAAAAATAGCAACCAGAAAAAGTATCCTTGCAATGTGGCAAAGCGAGCATATAAAGGCTAAGATTTTAGAATTTCATAAGGATATAGACGTAGAGCTTGTAGGCATGAAGACAAAAGGTGACGTTATACTTGATACTCCGCTTGCTAAGATCGGCGGTAAGGGGCTTTTTACCAAAGAGCTTGAAGATAGTATGCTAAAAGGCGAAACGCATATCGCGGTTCATAGTTTAAAAGACGTGCCCGTGGCATTTCCTGATGGGCTCGTGCTTGCTGCTATTTGCTCGCGTGAGGATGTGCGAGATGCGATGATAAGCGAAAAATACTCTAAATTTGAAGAATTGCCTAAGGGTGCCAAAGTAGGAACTACGAGCTTAAGGCGCAAAATGCAGCTTTTAAGAATGCGTCCTGATTTAGAAATCATCTCGCTTCGCGGAAACGTCCAAACCAGACTAAGAAAGCTAAAGGAGGGCGAATTTGACGCAATTATCCTAGCAATGGCGGGCATAAATCGCCTAAATTTAAAAGAAGAGGTAAAATTTATTTATCCGTTTGAACTAAATCAGATGATACCTGCAATGGGGCAGGGTGCGCTTGGGATAGAGGCTGTAGAAAACGATGAAATTTTAAAAGCCATAGAGTTTTTGCGTGATGAAAGAGCCGTGATAGAGACAACCGTAGAGCGCGACTTCGTAACGCTGCTTGAGGGCGGTTGTCAAGTGCCTATCGGCATAAATGCAAAGCTTGATAAAGAACAAATTTATATAAATGCGATCGTGGGACTTCCTGACGGAAGCGAAGTTTTGCAAAAGAGCTTAACTGTGGCAAAGAGCGAATTTGCAACTGCCGGCAAAGAGCTTGCGCGCGAATTTATCTCTAAGGGCGCCAAGGAGCTTTTAAGGCGAGCCGAAGAGATGGCAAACTAGGCATGAGAGCGCTTGCGGCTCTAGGTTTAAGCTTTGCTATTGCTTTTGGAAGTTCAAATGTAGATATCATAAAAGAGCTTTTTACAAATCCGAATTTTGATAAAGCTAAGCATTTTAGAGGTGAAGCCGCTAGGCGAAATCATGATTTTAATATTAAAGGTTTTTATATAACCGAAATAACTCCTCTTGGCAGAGGTTATGAATTTGATGTTTTTAGAGTTAGTTTAAGCTCAAATGACGACAGCGAGCATTTTGATCTTTATTTTTATATGATTGAAGACGGAATTTATGCAGTTAGATCGCTGGCGATGACAGGCGTTATAAAAGATCTGATTTATCACTATGAAAAGATTAGTGATAAGCAGAGGAAAGATCTTGATCTTGAAAATTTAAAACTTACCGTGGAAAAAGACAGTGAGCTTATCAAATTCGGCAAAGAAAATTTGCATAAATTTGAGCGAATTTTTGAAATTTACGGCTCAAATTTTTCAGACAAAAACGATCAAATAGAGCGAATTTTGAAATCCTTACATCTATCGCATATAGAAAATAACGACGATGTTTTTAGGATAGTAGTCGGCGGTATTGTTGATAATATAGTCGGATTTTTTAGAGTAGAAAAAGAAGAGGACCGCTCCTCTTATGCATGAAAATCTCTATATAATGATAGAAAAGATTGCTCCTAAATGGTATCTTTTTAAGACGACATAAAATAAAACAAGGAAAATTTATGCAAAAGTATATTGATTTATTAAAGCAGCATGATCTCTTAAAAATCATTGATAAGCCAGTAGATATAGACCTTGAGATAGCACATGCAAGTTATATTGAGGTTAAAAAGCCTGATAGCAAGGCGTTGCTTTTTACAAATCCAGTTTGTAAAAAATCGGGTCGTAAATTTGCTCCCGTACTTACAAATGTATTTGGTAGTTTTGAAGCGACCAAGCTTATAATGGGAGTAGATCCTGATGAGGTAGCTAAGGAAATTTCAAATCTTTTAAAGCCAAAAAAACCAAAGGGTTTTGCACAAAAGCTAAATTTCATGAGCTATCTTTTTGGTTTAAGAAATGTATTTACAAAGCGCATAAAAGGCGAAGGCGAGTGCCAGCAAGTGAAATTCAAAGGCGATGAGGTTGATCTCTTTAGCTTGCCTGTGCTTAAGACTTGGGAGCTTGACGGAGGCGCGTTTATCACGATGGGGCAAGTTTATACTCAAAGCCTTGATGGAGAGCTTGCGAATTTGGGTATGTATCGCTTGCAAATTTATGATAAAAATCGCCTTGGAATGCATTGGCAGATACATAAAGACGGCGCAAATTTCTTTAACGAGTATAAGCGTGCCGGCAAGAAGATGCCCGTATCCGTAGCGGTCGGTGGTGATCCGCTTTATATCTGGTGCGGTCAGGCTCCTCTTCCAAAGGGAATTTTTGAGCTGCTTCTTTACGGTTTTATCAGAAAAAGCCCTGCAAAGCTCGTAAAATCTCTTACAAATGAAATTTATATCCCACATGATGCGGATTTTGTTATTGAAGGATTTGTTGATACTTCTAAAACCGAGCTTGAGGGTCCTTTTGGCGATCATACGGGCTTTTACACGCCGATTGAGCCTTTTCCTGTGATGGATGTTACGGCGATTACGCATAAGCGAGAGCCGATTTTTCATGCAACCGTTGTGGGTAAGCCGCCGCTTGAGGATAAGTATATGGGTTGGGCTACGGGGCGAATTTTCTTACCGCTTCTTCAGACTACGGTGCCTGAGCTGATTGATTATGATATGCCTGAAAATGGAGTGTTCCATAATCTTATCCTAGCAAAGCTTGAGACGTTATATCCGGGGCATGCCAAGCAGGCTATGCATGCATTTTGGGGCGTTGGACAGATGAGTTTTGTCAAGCATGCGGTGTTTGTAGATGAGAGCGCACCAAATCCTAGCGAGTATGATAAATTTACCGATTATGTTTTAAACAGATTTGGAGTAAAAGGGCTTTTGATAACAGAAGGAGTTTGCGATCAGCTTGATCATGCTAGTCCAAATTCTTGCTATGGAGGCAAGCTTGGCATAGACGCTACTGCGGACTTTAGCGAAGGTGAGGTGGAAATTTTAGCCGATGATACTTTGTTTGAGAAATTTAAAGAGATTGATGAGGATGTTCTTGAGGTTAAGCAGTTTAAAACCGATACCAAATCTCCTATCTGCGTTATTAAATACAATAAAAAACGCCCTTTAAAAGAGACGCTTGATAAATTTATGCAGCTTAAACAGTACTTTAAAATAGTTGTTTTCGTAGGGGCTGAAAACTATCTTGAAAATCCATATATGCTCGTTTGGAGAGTTACTAATAACATAGACGCTATGCGCGATATATACATAAAACAAAGCGTGGTTTTTGTAGATGCTACGCAAAAAGGGGTTGAGGATGGCTATGATAGAGGGTGGCCAAAGCAGACTGATTGCACTCCTGAAGTCATAAGAAGCCTCATTGAGCGAGGTATCGTTGAAAACGATGAGAAGCTGTTTAAAAAATTTGAGATATTTGGATAGATTACGCCCTTGCCCGAATTTGATTGAGTAAATTTGTTAAATTCGGGCGTAAAATTTTATATTTTTATTTTTTACAATTCTTTTTGCTATAAGATATCCTACTAAAATGTTACTAATTAACAATAACTTTTATATAGATTGAGTAAATTCTTAACTAATACGCATTTAAAATTATCATAATGGGATCAAAATCACTCATTTGCTCTTAAAATTGTAATATAATGTAACACATAAATTATTAAGGAGTAAAAATGAAAAAGATAACTACTTTAGCGCTATCTTTGGCGGCTATCAGTTCGTTTGGCTTTGCAAAAGAGATAACTATAGCTGCGGTTATGCCGGTAACCGGTGCTGTTGCCGCTTATGGACAGACGGCTTACGAGGGAGTAACCTTGGCAAATAAAATGCGTCCGACTCTAAAAAACGGCGATACGATCAAGGTTGTTTTGCTTGATACAAGAGGCGAGAAGGTTGAGACTTCAAACGCCACCACAAGGGCTATCTCACAAAATAAAGCCGTAGGTATCATCGGCGAGCTAATTACCGCTAACACTATGCAGGTAATGGCGATAGCGGATAAAAACAAAATTCCCGTAATAGCACCTGCTGCGACATCGGACAAGCTTCTTGATAATGTGAAATTTGGTAGCAGAGTTTGCTTTATGGATTCGTTTCAAGGCAAGGCTGCGGCAGAATTTACCGCAAAAGAGCTTGGGTATAAAACAGCTGTTATCGTAGTGGATCAAGCGCAGGTTTACTCTCTTGGGCTTGCTAAGACCTTTGAAAGTGAATTTGTAAAAAACGGCGGCAAGGTTCTATCAAAGCTTAAAATAAGCTCAGGCGATAAGGATTTCAAAGCCATAGTATCGCAGATAAAGAGCAAAAATCCAGACTTTGTATATGTGCCTACGTATCATCCTGAAGCGTCGCTTTTAGCTCGCCAAGCTAAGCAGATAAATTTAAACAAACCTATGGTCGGATCTGACGGCGTGGCAAATCCTACGTTTATCGAACTTGGCGGAGACGCTGTAAATGGATTTATCTTTAGCGATTCGTTTGACGCTTCAAATCCTCCTACCGAGCTTTCTAAGAAATTTTTAGATGAGTACGAGAAGGAAAAGGGCACAAGGGATATAGCGGGCTTTACGGCTCTTGGAGCGGATGCGTATTTTGTAATGGTTGAGGCTATGGACAAGTGTGCAGATCCAAGTGACAGCGTTTGCATAAACGATCAAATTCACAAGACAAAAGAGTTTTCAGGCGTTTCAGGAGTTATCAGTATAGACGAGAAGGGTAATGCTATCCGCTCTGTCGTTATGAAAGAGATAGTTGGCGGCAAACCGACGTTTAAAGCAAACGTTAATCCTTAAAATTTAAATACTTTAAACTCGGAGTGATGATGGAATTTTCACTATTTTTACAAAATATGGTGAACGGGTTTAGCCTTGGCAGTATGTACGCGCTTATTGCCATAGGCTACACTATGGTTTACGGCGTTTTGAGGCTTATAAATTTCGCTCACGGCGATATCATGATGGTTGGAGCTTATGTCTGCTTTTTTGGCATGGTTTCACTAAATTTGCCATTTATAGCGGCGGTTGTATTTGCCGTGACGATATGTGCGGCACTTGGTATCATTACAGATACCATCGCTTATAAGCCGCTTCGTAAAGCGCCTAGAATTTCGCTACTTATCACCGCTATTGGCATTAGCTTTTTGCTTGAAAATCTCTTTAACGTGATTTTCGGTAGCGAGCCTAAAGCCTTTATCGTGCCTGAATATCTGCAAACAGTCTTAACCTTTGGCGATGTTACGGTTGCGATGAGTGCGGTGCTAGTGCCTATCATCACTCTTGTTTTGCTTGCTATCACGCTTTTTATACTCTACCGCACGAAATACGGCATGGCAATAAGAGCGCTTGCATTTGATATACATACCGTAAATTTAATGGGTATAGACGCAAATTTGATCATCGCGATAGTATTTGCGCTTGGATCCATGCTTGCAGCTATCGGCGGCGTGTTTTGGTCGCTCAACTATCCTTCTATCGAGCCTATGATGGGAGTTTTGATAGGGCTTAAAGCCTTTGCCGCAGCCGTTCTTGGCGGTATAGGTTCGGTCGGCGGAGCCGTGCTTGGCGGGTTTATTATCGGATTTACCGAAGTTGTTGTAGTATCTTTAAGTCCTGAATTTTCAGGCTTTAAAGATGCTTTTGCCTTTATATTTTTAATTCTTATTCTTATATTTAAGCCTACCGGAATTTTAGGCTATAACTTTGAGAAAAGTAGGTTTTAGATGAGAGTTCCAAAGATTACGCATATCATATTTTTTGCTTTGGCTGTAGGATTTTTGGTTACCTCTCACTATATTTTTGATGATTACTCCTTGAGAGTTTTAAACAATATCGCCATTTTTATCATTTTAGCCGTTAGCTACAACCTCATAAACGGCGTTACGGGGCAGTTTTCGCTCGAGCCAAACGGCTTTGTCGCAGTTGGCGCTTACGTGGCGGCTCTTATCTTACTTGATGCGGATGCTAAAAACTATCAGTTTGACCTTGAGAGTCCATCAGCCTTTATACTCTGGCTTCACTCCTCAAATTTCTTGCTAGCATTGCTTGCCGCAGGAGTTTGCGCTACTATCTTAGCTTTGGTGCTTTCTTTTCCTGTGTTTCGCGTAAGAGGAGATTATCTAGCTATCGTTACGCTTGGCTTTGGTTTTATTATTAAAATTTTAGCCATCAACTATCCGTCTATCACAAACGGATCGCTTGGACTTAGCTCCATACCTCAGCACGCTACGCTTTATTATACGGGCGGGATTGCTATTATTAGCGTTATTATGGTGCTAAATATAGTTTATTCAAAATTCGGTCGCGCGATGAAAGCCGTAAGAGATGACGAGGATGCGGCACTTGCTATGGGTGTAAATACATTTGCCGTTAAGACTACCGCTTTTAGCACATCGGCGTTTTTAGAAGGTGTCGGCGGAGGCCTTTGGGCGTGCTCATTTGCTTCTATTGTGCCGAATGAGTTTGATTTTTATCTAACTTTCCAGCTGCTTATTATCATCGTTCTTGGCGGACTTGGCTCTATGACGGGAGCTATTTTAGGCACTATCTTGGTGATAGGAGGCGGAGAGTGGCTTAGATTTTTAGATGAGCCGATAAGTCTGTTTGGGCATACATTTGATGCGATGCCTGGGCTTAGAATGATTGTGTTTTCGGTCATACTTATACTTGTTATGCTGTTTGCAAGAGAGGGAATTTTTGGCAAAAGAGAGCTAACGGATGTAGCTAGATCGGCTATCAAAAGGCTTAAGCGATGATTTTAGAGCTAAAAAATATCAGCAAGAAATTTGGCGGAGTAACCGCTATAAACGACACAAGCTTTCATGTAAACGAAAGTGAAATTTTTGGTCTTATAGGTCCAAACGGTGCGGGTAAGACGACTATCTTTAATATCATAACGGGAAATTACGAACCAAGCGGCGGGGAGGTTAAATTTAACGGCGTTACGCTAAACGGCAAAAAGCCAAACATTATCGTTAGGCATGGCATAGCAAGGACATTTCAAAATATCCGCCTTTTTAGCTCTATGAGCGTGCTTGAAAACGTCTTAATCGGACTTGACGGACATATCAAATATAGCTTTATCGAGAGCTTTTTGCACATGGGACGCTTTCATAAAGAGGAGCGAATCGCACGCGAAAAAGCCATGGATATACTTAACGAGCTAAATTTAAGCGTTTATGCGAATGAGCCTGCTACAAGTTTAAGTTACGGGGTTCAAAGGAAGGTCGAGATAGCAAGAGCTATGGCGACAAACCCAAAGCTCTTGCTGCTAGATGAGCCTGCGGCAGGTATGAATCCTATAGAGACCGAAGATCTTGCCGAGCTTATCTTTATACTTAGGGAAAAATACAAACTTAGCATTTTGCTTATAGAGCATGATATGAAATTTGTAAACCGCCTTTGCGAGCGCGTTTTAGTGCTTGATTACGGTAAGGTAATTTTTGAGGGTAAGCCAAGTGATGCTGTGCGTAACGAAAAGGTCGTATCTGCTTATTTAGGAGATTTTATTCAATGATTAGCGTTAAAGATTTGCACGTTTATTACGGACTTATAGAGGCTGTTAAAGGGATAGATTTTGAGGTTAAAACAGGAGATATCGTCTCTCTTATCGGCTCAAACGGTGCTGGTAAAACCTCCACTTTAAACGCACTTTTAAACAGCGTAAAAAAGACAGGCGAGATAAATTTCTTGGGTTATGATACAAGAAGGCACAAGACGCACACTCTAGTTAGGCATGGTATAGCGCTAGTTCCTGAGGGAAGAAGAGTCTTTATAAACCTAACGGTTGATGAAAATTTGCGAATGGGCGCTTTTAATAATGACGAAAACTACGAGCACTTACGCTCTCAAATGTATAGACTATTTCCTCGTCTGGCCGATAAAAAGCAGCAACTTGCAGGAACTTTAAGTGGCGGAGAGGCGCAGATGTTAGCCATCTCACGTGCGCTAATGAGCGAGCCTAAGCTACTTATGCTTGATGAGCCTAGCCTTGGGCTTGCTCCAAAGATAGTAGGAGAGGTATTTAATACAATCGTTAGGCTAAAAGAGGAGGGTATAACCATACTTTTAGTCGAGCAAAACGCCTTTGCAGCACTTAAGATAAGCGACTATGCATACGTGCTTGAAAACGGAAAAATCGCTATGCAAGGCGTTGCAAAAGATATGATAGGCAACGACGAGATCAGGCGCAAATATCTTGGGGCTTAAATTCGGTGTTTAAATTTAAAGAGATCTTTTGCAAATAGACTTAAAAACTCTCGTTATCTTAATACTTGTTTTGATCCTGATAGCTCTTTTAATAAGGCTTTCGCGAAAAACAAAGATCAAACAAACTCGCTATAAAAGCGATATCGGCGACATGGTAAAGAGTAGAGCGGAGCTTATAATAGCAAACTGGCTCTTTTATCGCGGAGTAAAATTTATCTACGAGAAAAAGCCCAATGCAAATCAGCGAGTAATTAGCGATTTTTATCTAGTTGATTATGATGTTTATATCGAATTTTGGGGGCTTGAAACGCCCGCTTATCTTAAACGCAAGAAAAAGAAGATTAAAATTTATAAGAAAAACTGCCTTAAGCTAATCGAGATGAATGACGATAGTTTAAGGGATCTTAATCAATTTTTTGCAAAGGAATTTGCTAAATTTAAGATTAGATTATCATAAAGAGCAAGTTTGAGAGATTAGAATTTTAAATTTAGACCAATCTTACTTTTAGCTTATGATTTTTTATACTTGTTGGAATTTCGCCGTTTGCTAGGCTTACAAGCTCGGCTGTGCGTAGGATATAAAATTTTTCTAAGCTTCTACCGATTGACTTTTGCAGTTTGTTTGAAAGCGTATCAAACATATAAAAGGCTTGTTCGTTATCAACCAGTAAAAAATCAGCCCCGCTATCAAACGCGTCAAATAAAATTTTGCCGGCAAGTTTAAAAGCAAGTTCGTCATTTAGTCCGATCAACTCAAATCCACAAGGCAATTTTTGGCTATCGGTGCTGATGAATTTCGCCTTTAGACTTCTTATATCGTCCGAAATTTCACCGTAGCTTGCGATTGTAAAATCCTTAAAATCATGTTTTAAATTTAGTTTTTCTATTTTCATTTCAGCACTCAGAGCAGGCAGTTTTCTTTCGGGCTCTTTTAAATTTGATTTTATGAATTCTAAAGCCCCTTTGTAAATTTCATCACTCCAAAATATCCACTCTTTTAAATCTCCCGCTATCCATACGCCAAATTTGCTATCGCTTACGACGGCTAAAATTTCATCTTTTTTATCAGGATATTTTTCGCATAGAAATTTAGCAAATATTATCGCGCTTGAGCCTATGAAATTTGGCTCAAATTCGTTCATAAATCCTGCATAAAAATATGGCTTTAGGCTCTCGTAAAATTTAGCATCCTCTTTTGTATAAAAATTACTAAACAGCTTGATTTTCCCCATAAAGTCATCGTCGTTTATGGTGAGATCTTTTACCGCTCTTTTTGTACTTAAAGGCTCTATGATAAGAGTGCTCTTAAAACGGTTTAATATTAGATCAAAGCTAGTATCTAGACTAACTACCATGCCGTTTATCTTTACAAATTTAACCCCTTCAAAATCAAAATACGGATCGTTTTTTTTAATATCGTCTAGTAAATCTTGTAAGTTTTTAAAGTTGTAGTTTTCAAAAAAATATGGTTTGTAGTATCTTAACACATCGTTTTTGGCGTTAAATCTAAAAATTCTCACTTCAAGCATCTGCCGTCCTTTTAAGGGTAGTTTATAAAATTTTAGCTTAACTAATGTTTGAAGTAGTTTTTAACGTCAAATTTTATAAAATGTGGCATGGATAAAGAACAGCTGATAATCGATAAATTTAGCAACTCATTTATAGGCGATGACGGTGCAGTTGCGGGAAAATGGGTCTATAGTAAGGATCTGTTTTACGAAAATACGCACTTTAAGAGATCTTGGCTTAGCCTTGATGAGGTTTCTTATAAGGCGATGATCGTAAATATCTCAGACGCTATCGTTATGAATACGGTTCCTAAATACGCGCTTTTGGGGCTTGGACTTCCTAAGGAGATAAAGCCCGCTGAAATTTCTTTATTTAAATCAGGTATCCAAAAGGCGTGCGATGAGTTTGGATTAACGATAATAGGCGGCGATACGATAAGTAGCGATAAAATCTTTATAAGCGTAACCGTTGTTTCAAAAATTTACGATAAGCCTATCTTTAGGAGCGGTGCTAAAAAAGGCGATTTTATAGCATTTACCGGAAGGCTTGGGGGAAGTTTAAAGGGATTAAAAGCCTTGATGAACGGCGGAGCGGTAAGTAGAAATTCTCGCTTTAAAAGACCGATTTTAAGGGATAAATTCTTTTATTCGGCTAGCAGGTTTATAAATTCCGCCATGGATATTAGCGACGGGCTTGGTGCGGATTTGATTAAGCTTTGCAAGTCAAGCGGTTGTGCGGTAAAATTTATCAAGCAAATCCCTAAAAATCAAATGCTAAGCGGCGAAGAGTACGAGGTGCTTTTTACGTTTAGCAAAAAAAATCTGCACAGGATCAAAAACGAAGCCAAAAAAGCTCGCATAAAAATAAATATTTTTGGAAAAATCACAAAAGGAAGATATAAAACCCATGCAAGACAACACCACTTTTAAGCCCTTATACGCACTCGCTCACACTCCTATAAATGCTTATTTCAGCAAGAATTCGGATGATTTTGTGGTGCGTGAAATACCGCTTTACGAATTTAGCGGAGACGGTGAGCATCTTATCGTTGAAATTTCCAAAAAAGATATGACGACACAAGAAGCCCTAAAGGCTTTAAGCGACTTTACGGGCGTTAAGATAAGAGAATTTGGCTATGCGGGGCTTAAGGATAAGCAGGGAATGACTACTCAATTTATCTCTATGCCGCGTAAATTTGAGACGAATTTGGCAAATTTTAGCCACGATAAAATGAAAATTCTAAATATGAACGCTCATAACAATAAGCTAAGAATAGGTCATTTAAAGGGCAATAGTTTTTTTATCCGTCTTAAAAAGGTCCTTGCAACCGATGCTCTTAAGCTTGAGCAGGCTATTAAGAAGCTAGATGAGATCGGATATCCGAACTATTTTGGCTATCAGAGGTTTGGCAAATTTGGCGATAATGCAGCTAGTGGATTTGAAATTTTAAAGCACGGAACTCTAAATGGCAAAAAGCTTAAAAATCCAAAAATGAGCGAGTTTTTAATCTCAGCTTATCAAAGCGATCTTTTTAACCGCTGGCTTAGTAAGCGTATCGAAATTTCGCGATTTGCAGATGAATTTAGCGCAAAAGAGCTAGCTGAAATTTATAAATTTATGAGTGTGGACGAGATAAGGGAGTTAAAGAGTCAAAAGCAGTTTTTTAAGCTAATTCGTGGCGAAGTTTTGGGGCATTATCCTTTTGGCAAGTACTTTTTGTGTGAGGATTTGCAAAGTGAGGTTGAGAAATTTAATCTCAAAGATAGAACCAGCTGTGGGCTTATCGCAGGAAGTAGGGCGTATAAGAGCGAGGGGCTTGCTAAAAAGATAGAAGATGGGATCTTTAGCAAGGCAAGTGAATTTGAAGCAAAAATGAGCGGAAGCAGGCGTTTTGCTTGGAGCTATCTTGAAAATGTCCAATATAAATACAATCCTGAAAAAGCGCATTTTGGCATAAATTTTACTTTGCAAAAGGGCTCTTATGCGACTGTGGTTTTGGAAGAAATTTTGCATAAGGATATTTTCGAATAAGGAGAGAATATGCGATATTTTGTGATTGTTTTAGGGTGTTTAGCCTGTTTTTTGGGATTTGCAAAGGCTTGTGAGTCTCCTCCTGCTGCGGAAGCTTTCGTCTATGAAAATGATATGGATTTAGACGGCGTACTTGATATGAACGAGTGGAAAAATGTAAAGAGTATGGAGAATTTTAGAGTTAAATTTGGAGATTTTAGCGAAGCGGAGTTTAAAAAATTTGATAAAAACAAAGACGGTAAGCTTGAGTGGGAAAGCGAGCTTGAGGGCAATATCGAATACATAAAAGATCCTTGCGAGATCAAGGAGGAGCAAGAAAATTTTAAAAAATCAAAAAGCAACCAAAAAGGAAAATCGTGAAAAATATCTTTTTGTGCTCTTATTTTGCAGGAGTCTTTGAGCTCTTTGCGGATAAATTTGACTGCGAAGGCAAGAGTGTTTGCTTCATATCAACGGCTGGCAAATTTGAAGAGGTGAATTTCTACGTAGATGAGGCAAAAGAGTGCTTTAAAAATGCGGGCGTGAGAATTGATGAGCTTGATATCTCGGTAAGCGACAAGGCAGAAATTTTGAAGAAATTTAGCCAAAACGACTTCATCTACGTATGTGGCGGAAATACATTTTATCTCTTAAGTGAGTTTAAAAAATCGGGAGTTATAAGCGAGCTAAAGAGCCTTGTAAATAGCGGCAAAATTTATATCGGCGAATCGGCAGGTGCCGTGATAACATCGCCTGATATCGAGTATATAGGGCTAATGGATGAAAATTTAGCGGAGCTAAAGGATCTTAGCGGCTTAAATTTGGTGAGTTTTTATACTTTGCCTCACTTGGGCGAATTTCCGTTTGAAGAAGCATGTAATAATATAATCGCAAAATTTGGCGAGAAAATAGATCTAAAAGCGATAAATAACTCCGAAGCGATTTTAATTCGGGATGAAGAAGCGGTTATTTTAAGCGCAAAGTTGCTATAATCTCATCGGCACGGCAAGTGATTGCTTTTAAATTCCGGTTTAAAAGAGGAAAGTCCGAGCTGCTATAAGACAAAGTCCCATCTAACGGATGGCTAGGGAAACCTAAGGGATAGTGTAACAGAAAGCAGACTACCGCTTCGGCGGTGATGGTGAAACGGCGGGGTAAGAGCCCACCAGCGCCACGCGAAAGCATGGCGGCTATATAAACCCGACTTGCAGCAAGAAGGGATGGTTTTAGTCTTATGTTAAACCCTTCGCTAGAGCCAAATTGCGAAATTTGGATTAGATAAATAATCACTCACGACAGAACTCGGCTTATCGCCGTGCCTTTATTTATGCATTTAATCCTACAAATTTAACTATCTTGTGTTTACAAAGCGTAGCTGTTTTGGATTATTTTTGTGTTTCGTGATTTTGAAGAGATTGTTTGCAGTAAGAGCTGATAGATAAATTTCTGGTTTGAGGTTGTTGTAATCTTTGTGATTTTGAAATTTGCGCTATTTTTGATAGGCAAATTTCAAAAAATATCGACAAAAAGAGTAAAGGCTAGATAGCTATAAAATTACTCAAATAGCCTTTTACTGCATGTAATTTCTAGCGTCTTTTAGTTTTTTCATCTCCACGCTTAGCTTATCGACCTTGCTTTTAATGATCTCTATGGCGCCTTCGGTTAGCGTTGCAGCCTCGCTAAGCTGTTCTAAATTTTCAAATTCCTGCGGAAAATTTTCTATCAGCTTTTCCAGACTTGCGACATCGCCGTTACTAACGGCTATCTTAAATTCTTCCAGCCATTTCATAGCTAATTGGTGGCCTCTTTCCACGCTTCAAGAAGTTGCTTGGTAACATTTACAACCTCTTCTAAAATCTTTTCATCGTTTGAGATATTGGCTTGTGAAAGAAGCTGAATTTGCCTCGTATAAAGACCGCTTAGATAGTGCGCCACATCTCCTTGCTCGTAATCAAGCGAATTTAAAAGCTCGATAAAGATAGCGTTTGCTCGGTTGATGAAATAGACCTTTTTTTCGATGTTATTTTCTTGCATCGATTTTTTCGCTCTAAAGATAAATCTTAAAATTCCTTCATATAGCATCTCTATTAGCTTTTGAGGAGACTCAATGCCTCCTACAGCGTTTTGAGAATATGCCGCGTAAGCTGTGTTATTTATCATATTTTTCCTATCTCTTTGCGTTTAGTTCGGCATCGATCATTGATTTAAGCGTCGAGAATTGATTTTGCAAGTTGCTAATCATCTTATCATAAGCTAAAAATCTCTCCGCCATCATGTCGTATTTGGTATTCAGATCGGTTACCGCACGCTCTTTGTCTTTGCCTAATTTTTCCTTTTCGCTAGTTAAATTTTGAGCAAAAATCGTTAATGAGCCCTCTTTGCCGACTATGTCTTTTAATTTTGTGTTTAAATTTGTAAAAATCCCGTCCGTCGTTGTCTTTTTGGCGCCTATGTTGCTATTTGCAAGTCCTAGTTTATCAAGGATATTAGGATCGCCTTTTACCTCTATGTTTGTGCCGTCTATGCTTTTTAGCACGATTCTATCTTCGGTTTGATTAAGGCTTGCCTGTACTCCGTTAATGCCTGCTTCATTTATGGCTTTTAAAAGCGCGATTGCGTTTTCTTTTGACGAATTTGACGCAGATGTGGTTAAATTTATCTTTTTGCCGTTTATTGTAAATTCCTCATTTGCTATCGTAAGCGCTCCGCTATTTATAGCCTTAGAGCTTCCCGTGATAACTTGAGAGTAGCTTGTCGAGCCTGTAAATAACATCTTGGCTTCGTCTAAATTCTTATCAAGTTTTTCGCTTAGTTTTGACTGATCGACTTTAAGCAATCCGTCTTTAGTAAGCTCAAAGCCAAAATCTGTCAAATTTAGATTTTTTGTTTTGCCGTCAATTGTTATGGCTTTATTTTCAAAAAGAGCTTTGTTTATGGTTGATTTGATACTCGTTATCTCGCTAACACCTTGAAACGTGCCCGCGTTTTTCGTATCGCTGTTATAGTCCGTAGCTACGTCAAGATTGTTCATAAGTGAGTTATAAGTCTTTACTAAGTTGTTTATCTCAGCTTTTATGTCTTTATTGTCTTCTTTTATACTAAATGTCGTTTTACCCGTCTCTTTAAGAGTTAAATTTAGTCCTATATTAAGATCTTTTATATTGTTTGTAGATCTATTTACGGTTATGCCGTTATATGTAAATTCGGCATCCTGAGCGGTTGAAATTTTATTATTTGCTACGTTTGCGCTATCCCAGCCAAGTTCGGTTAGAATTTCGTTTGCATTTGTTAGCGGATTACCGCTGCCGTCATCGGTGCTAAATTCTATCTTGTTTTCGGCACCCGTATTTTTGGATTGTAAAATCAGCTGATACGGCTTATCTCCGCCCACTTTGAGCACTCTAGCTTGTACTTCGCCGTTTGTGGCGTCGTTTATCTTTGTGGCTAGCTCTTCAAACGAAGTTGATTGTTTTAACTCTATTTTGTATGTGTTTGAGCCAAATTTGATAGCAAACGAACCCTCTTTGCCGACAAAAGACTCAGGAGCCGTAAATTTCTTGCTTTGGTAGATATCTTTTTGTGCAAGTTGTTTTACGTCTATCTCGATATCTTGCAGACCTACGCCGGGATCTGCTTTCAAATCGGCACTTTTTCCGTTTGTACTAACGTTTCTTTTAAGAAACATCGTTTCATCGCCAAGTGCCGCAACGGAAGACTTAAAAGAGCTTACAAGGGTTTTTATTGCCGAAAGATCTTTTTGTTTAGTTAGGTTTTTCTCTAAATTTTTAGAAATCGGATCTACTAAACCCTTGTGATCGGCGACTTTTAGCTTATCTATAACCTCTTGGGTTAAAACGCTACTTCCAAGACCTAGTGAAGATATCTTACCTAATGCCATTTTTAACTCTCCTTGTCGAATAATACCCCGACAGCCTCCCTGAAGTATTCGCTTAGTTTCATTACTTGCTCGCTTGGGATTTTTCTTATAACTTCGCCCGTTTTTACTTCCATTACATTCACATATAGCGAATTTATCTTATCGTTATATGCAAAGCGAACATTAGTATCAAGGGCTTCCATCTGTCTATTTAATTTTTCGGTCGCTTCGTTTAGTCTTTTTGCTAAATCTTCGTTGTCTATGCTTAAATTATTTTGCGCGCTGTTTTGTTGTAAGTGCGTTTGCTCAACTTCCCTTGTTTGAGTATGCGCTTGAGCGTTGCTAGGGTGCGCTACAGTATTCATTTGCTGGCTAGCGACTTTAAAAATTTCCATCTTTTCTCCTTTAAAGATTGCCGTTTTAATCAATATTATTCCCCTACATCGTCATAATTTTAAATTTCTTTATACTATAAATTCTCTCTTTGAATTAATTAAAATTTACGCTTAAATTTGCTAACATTTCTTACTTTTTAAAAGGAAATTCGGTATGAAAATCTCATTTGATTGCGATTGTATATTGCTTCAAAACTCTCTTGAACTGTTTTTAAAAGATTTCATTGCACATAAAAAGGATTGCGATTTTATAATTTCTGACAGAAAGATAGATAGTAAAAAACCTGTTTTTATAATCGCTGCAAATTCCGCTCATCTTGAAATTCCTTTTAGTAAAGAGACTCTTTTAAATACGCTTGAAGAGTTTTATTCCGCTATCCAAATTCCAAAAGCAAGCTTTAAGATAGAGCAAAAAGATGAAAATTTAGCCCTTGAAGAGGCTATTTCAAATTTGGTGGAAAAATTTAAAAAAGATCTCATAGCTCTTATAAAGTCTTATCTATGAAAAGGCTTTTTACAACTATTTCAAGCGGTAAATTTAAAGGTAAAAAACTAGCTTTGCCCTCTCTTGCCACTACAAGAAGCACAAAAAATATAGTAAAAGGCTCTTTTTTTGACAGCTTCAGATATGATTTGCGCGGTAAAATTTTCATCGAAGCTTTTTGCGGAAGTGCGCTTATGGCGTGCGAAGCGCTTAGTAACGAGGCTAAAAAAGCTTATGCTATAGAGCTTGATAAAGCAGCCTTTAAGATAGCTTGCGAAAATGCAAAAAGTATCGATGAGCTAAATTTGCGCGTGCTAAACGGAGATACCTTTAAGCTCACGCCAGAAATTTTAAAAAGCGAAAATTTTGGCGAAAAAAGCGTTATCTTATATCTTGATCCGCCTTTTGATATAAGAGACGGCTTTAAAGAAATTTATGAAAAGTGCTTAAATTTGATATCAAATTTAGACGAAAAGCAAATTTTTTTAATCGCAATAGAGCATGCAAGCTCTTACACTCTGCCTGAAAATATCGGCAAATTTACTCTTGTAAAAAATAAAAAATTCGGAAACACCTCCTTAAGCTACTACTCGTAAATTTGGAATGCTTCTTGCTTTATTTTAGGCAAATAAACTAAAAGGACGGCTATGAAGCTAGCTTCATCACTGATTGCTGCGTGTATGCTTGGCGTATTTGCAAATGCGGCTCAGATAAAAGATATCGCAAATGTCGTAGGAGTTAGAGAAAACCAACTGATAGGATACGGACTTGTAGTGGGACTTAACGGCTCGGGCGACGGCTCAAGTTCTGAATTTACCATCCAATCCCTTTCAAACATGCTTCAAAGCGTAAATGTAAAAATCGATCCAAACGATATAAAATCAAAAAACACCGCAGCCGTTATGGTTACGGCTAAGCTTCCTGCTTTTGCAAGACAGGGCGATAAGCTTGATGTGGTGATATCCTCAATCGGCGATGCCAAAAGTCTACAAGGCGGCACGCTTCTTATGACCCCTTTAAAGGGCGTTGACGGCGATATATACGCGCTTGCTCAAGGCTCGCTTACCATAGGCGGAAAAAGTGCAAGCAGAAATAGCGGCAATCACGCAACCGCGGGAACGGTATTTGGCGGAGCTTTTGTGGAGCGCGAGATAGTGTATGATATCTACAATCAAGAGGCTATAAATTTAAGCCTTAAGGAGTCAAACTTTGGAATCGCTTCAAATATCCAAAACGCTATAAATTTGCATGTGGGAGGCAATGTGGCCGTGGCTATCGATCCAAGAACAGTTAGGGTCAGTAAGCCTGAAAATGCCAGTATGGTGGAGTTTCTTGCCGGAATTTTAGAGATAGATGTTGATTATAAAGCGCTTGATAAGATAATAATAGACGAGCGCACGGGCACGATAGTAAGTGGCGTAAATATCACCGTTGATCCCGTCGTAATCACGCATAAAGATATCACGATAAAGATCGAGCCAAACTCTTATGAAGACGGCGAGCGCGCTATAGATATCAAAGACAACACGGCGATAGATCCGGTGGCAAATTTGATAAAGGTAAGCGGGGAGCGCACCACCGTAGCAAGCGTAGCAAGGGCTCTAAATAAACTCGGAGCAAGCCCAAGCGACATCATCGCGATAATTGAAAATTTAAAGCGAGTAGGTGCTATACATGTTGATTTGGAGATTATATAATGAACGTTGACAATCACTTAGCTATAAACGCATATAACAGTATCGCGACAAATTCTATCACGAATAAAGCAGGCAGAAGTGAAGAGGAAAACGATAAGCTCTTAAGAGAGCAAACAGATGCTTTTGAGGCGTTTTTGGTTAAAAGCGTGCTTGATATTGCGCTTAAAGATGAAAATCCGCTCTTTCCAAAGGACGCCGGAGATAAAATTTACTCATCTATGTATAACGACACGATGAGTAGGGCTTTGAGCGGAAATTTAGGCTTTAGTGAGCTACTTTATAATTTTTTAAAGGAAAGGGCTTAAGAAAATTTCATTTATGCCGATTTGGTAATCAAATGTTTAAAAAGGCATAACAATGATATCGACACTCGGTTCAAAATTTGGGCTTAGCCCTCAGCAAATTTCACGAAATGAAGTTAAAAAAAGTGAAGTTAGCGAAGAGATTAAAAACACACAGGATAAAAGCGAAAGCAAGGTAGCGAAAATTTCGCAAGCGATAGCCGACGGAACTTACAAGATAGATCTTTCAAAAACCGCTCGCGCAATTGCCGATGAGATTATGTAGCATGAATTTGTCCTTTGTGTGAATTTGCAGAAAGGACAAATATGCTTAAAACTTATTTAAATGACGCGATTGGCGTGCTTGATGAACTTATTAAAACTACAAATTCTGATATTGAAAATATCAAAGAGGCAAAACACTCCGCCGTTGAAGAGAGTGTGAAATTAAAAAACGACCTCATAAAAAAATTTGAAAACACAAAATCACTACTTGACAAAGAGCTTTTAAGAATTTCAAAAGAGCAAAACAGCTCTGATCTAGCAAGCATACTTGACGATGAAGTAAAGGCAAATTTGGTCAATATGAGAAGCAAGCTTGAAGAGCTTCATCTAAAAAACAAAGAGTATGCAAGATACGTGGTAACGGTTAAAGAATTTTTTGACAGTTTGGTTAAAGATATGTTTAAAGACGCAAAAGACGATAGCGGCTACGCAAAGGCTACTCCTACGCCTGAGACGCTACTAAAAACAAGGGTTTAAAATGGCTA
The DNA here is from genome assembly GCF_012978795.1 of Campylobacter sp. RM16188. Classification (NCBI taxonomy): domain Bacteria; kingdom Pseudomonadati; phylum Campylobacterota; class Epsilonproteobacteria; order Campylobacterales; family Campylobacteraceae; genus Campylobacter; species Campylobacter sp. RM16188. The sequence goes on from NZ_LIWQ01000005.1 coordinate 108,818, forward strand.
ATATATTTTCTTCGCTAGGAATCGGTATAAGCGGGCTTGATGCTGCCCAGATGCAAATTTCAACTACCGGACACAATATCACAAACGCCGATAACGAGCACTATACAAGACAGCGCGTAATCCAATCTGCAAGAGAGCCTGAGCACGGGATGCCGGGCGATATCGGACGAGGCACCAAGGTAGATACTATAGTAAGAATTCATGACGAATTTGTATTTTCCCGTCTTAGAAGTTCTTCTAGCAATCTTGAATTTTCAGCATATAAAAAGAGAATTTTAGAAGAGATTACTCAGAGATTTCCTGATTTAAAAAGTGTAGGAATAGGGCGAGATATACAAAACTACTTTGATGCATGGAATAAATTTGCTTCAAATCCTACCGAAGGTTCTCAAAAGATAAATTTGCTAAATGCGGCTGAGACTTTAGCAAAGAGCATTAAAGGCACATCTGATATGCTGCATAAAATTCAGCAAGATGTAAATTCGCAGATAGAAGTAACGGTAAATGAGATAAATAAATACGCAAAAGAGATAGCCGAGATCAATAAGCAAATTCAGCGCGTGGAGTCAGTAGGCACTACAAGAGCCAATGACCTGCGCGATAAGCGTGATGAGCTTGAGCTTGCGATATCAAAGCTCGTTAATGCAACCGCCTTTAAGGGCGAGCTTCAAGGAAGCGCTTATATAGACCCTACGGTAACTGATATAGGTTCAAAATACAATCTTAATATTTCGGGATTTTCTATAGTGGACGGTGTAAATTTCCATCCGCTTGCGCTTGATAATTCAACCAATAAATTTGATTTTCACAATATCTACTACGAAAGAGAAGACGGCAAACGCGTGGATATGTCCTCTAAGCTTACAGGTGGCAAACTAGGAGCGGCGCTTGATCTAAGAGGAAGATATCTTGGCGAGGGCGGAGAATTTCAAGACGGAATCATTCAAAAATATATAGACAATCTAAACACTTTTGCCAAAGGCTTGATAACCGAGACTAATAACATCTACGCCAAATCAGCCGTAGAAAATATAACAACAGACGAGCTTAGCTTCCTTGAGCCTTCAAGAACGCTTATGAATTTTAACAATGACATCAAGCATGGAAGCTTTGATGTGATAGTTTATAACAACCAAGGTCAAGAAGTAGCCAGAAAAACCATAACCATAGACGCTACTACGACGATGGATGATCCTACTAGAGGCACTTCTATCATCAAAGACTTTAACGCAGATACGGATGATAATAAAGACAATAACATACACAACGACGTAAATGATTATTTTAGGGCTTATTATCAGTATGATCCAGCGACCAAAAAGGGAACGTTTGGCGTATCGGCTCTAAGACACTCGGGCGAATACAGTATAGCGTTTGTGGATAAAGGAACAAATTTCCCGGGCATTATCGGCACAAATAAATTTTTCAATGGAAATAGTGCAAAAGATATCGGCGTTAAAACCGAGCTAGCTGAAAATCCGCATAAGCTTAAGGGCTACTCAAATCCGACTCCGGGCAACAATGACGTAGCAAACGATATGGTCCAGCTTCAATATAAAAAGATATATTTTTATTCAAACAAGCATGCGGATAAGATCGAGACCATAGAGGGCTTTTATCGATTTATCACAACCGATATCGCAAGCCAGACTCAGGGCAACAACTACTTGCATGATACAAACCAAGCGATAAATAAAACCGCCATGAGCGAGCATCAATCAGTTAGTGGCGTAAATTTAAACGAAGAGCTAACCTCTCTTATAAGATTTCAGTCAAGCTACGGTGCTGCAGCTAAGATAATAACGACTGTTGAAAAGATGCTTGATACTCTACTAACGCTTAAACAATGACGGATTTAAAATCTTTACTTGACGCTCATGCGCTTGAGAAAAATACCGATCTGGGGCTTTATTCAGCCTCGGATCCGCTTCAAGCGGCAAGCAAATTTAAAGAGCCTAACATAGCTTTAATATGCGCTTTGTTTGCTTACGGCAATGCAAATTTGATACTCAAATTTCTAAATTCGCTTGACTTTAGCTTGCTTGATGAGAGCGAAAGCAAGATCGTTTCAAATTTGCAAAATTTCAAATACCGATTTCAAAGCGTTGAAGACGTGAGGCAAATTTTTATTACTCTATCTAGGCTGAAAAAAGATGGAGATATTGAGGCGATTATCAAAAGCGGCTTTGATAAAAACGGGCTTATGGTTGAGGGCATAAACGAGCTTATCAAATTTATTTACTCTTTAAATTCGTATAGATCCGACGGATATGAATTCTTTTTTGGAAAGAGCTTTGAGAACAAACCAAATTCACCATATAAACGCTATAATATGTTTCTTCGTTGGATGGTAAGAGATAGCGATATCGACCTTGGGCTTTTTAAAAATTTGCCTAAAAGCGAGCTTTTAATCCCTCTTGATGTGCATACTCACCGAGTTTCGCTTGCACTAAAGCTGATAAATCGCAAAAGCTATGATTTCACAGCTGTTTGTGAGCTTACAAATAGGCTAAAGGAATTTGATCCGCTTGATCCTATACGCTATGATTTTGCACTTTATAGGATAGGGCAGAGCAAAGAGCTTGATAAAATTTTAGATCCAGAAAAATAATTTAACACATTTAAAACGGCTATTGAACGAAGTTAAAGGAAAAATTAATATTTACTATTAATTTTTATTTACAATGTTTTGATATAGTTACGCATAAATTTTATTTTAAAGGAATTTCATGAAAAAAACTCTTTTACTTAGCGCGTTGCTTGGCACTATGCTATTTGCCCACGAGCATATGCATTTTGACCCTAAAGCTCAAAAACATATCGTTATCCCTATGGAACAACTTGGTGAAAAAGGCAATACAAACGTAGGTGAAGTTGTAGCTATCGAGACAAACTACGGCGTAGCATTTTTCCCAAATCTAAAAGGAATCGAGAGTGGTGCTCACGGATTTCACGTTCATATGAATGCGGACTGTGGTGCTACTGAAAAAGGTCTAGGTATGAAAGCCGGCGGTCACTGGGATCCGACAGATACTAAAAAACACTCATTCCCTTGGGATGATATGGGACACAAAGGTGACTTGCCTATCCTTTATGCTGACAAAGACGGTAACGCAGTATATCCTGTACTAGCTCCAAAGATCAAATCGCTTGACGAGCTAAAAGGACACTCACTAATGGTTCACGTTGGCGCAGATAATCACCACGATCATCCAAAACCACTTGGCGGTGGCGGTGCAAGACTAGTTTGTGGCGTTATAAAATAATTTTCTCGGCTCCTTTTTTGGAGCCGCTCTCTTTAAATTTTCTTTCAATTCTTTAAATCACAAAATATCATTAAAATTTAATAAATTTTTTAGTATTATTTTTGCCTATTTTAAATTCAAATTTAAGAAAAATTATGGAATTTGATCTCTTAGCTTATTTTATATTTTTTGGCGCTGCGTTTTTAGGCGGATTTATCGACTCTATTGCCGGTGGAGGCGGACTTATAACTCTTCCGGCTATCATGGCTATGGGAGTGCCACCTCATCTTGCGCTTGGGACGAACAAGCTTCAAGGATCTTTTGGAAGCTTTACGGCGACTTTAAATTTTACCCGCAAAGGCATGATTGACTATAAAGAGGCGTTTTTGGGCATTATTTTTACTTTTATCGGCGCATGTCTCGGCGCAACTTTAATCCTGTTTTTAAATCCAAATTTCTTAAAAATAGTAATTCCATTTTTACTGATCGCTATTTTTATATATACTCTCATCACTCCAAAGATTGGCGATAGTGATAAAAAAGCAAGGATGAATTATAAAATTTTTTACATAGCTTTTGGGCTTTTGCTTGGTTTTTATGACGGTTTTTTCGGACCAGGGGCCGGTTCGTTTTGGACTTTCGCTATGGTGGCTTTGATAGGACTTAGTATGAAAAAAGCTGTTGCACACACAAAGCTTTTAAATTTCGTTAGCAATATCGTATCTCTAGGTGTTTTTATCATCGGCGGACAAGTTCTTTGGAAGGTTGGAATATTAATGGGGGTAGGGCAAATTTTAGGCTCTTTCATAGGCTCAAATTTAGTCATTAAAAAAGAGGTTAAATTTATAAGAACGATGTTTTTATTTGTGGTTGGAGCTACTATCTTAAAACTTCTTTATGACTATTTCGCTTCTTAAGTTCAAAAATCAAAATAAGTGCCAAAATAGGGCAAAGTTAAAAAACTTTTAACAATAAATTTGCTAAAATCTCACCAAAATTTATAAATTTAAGGTTAATGCATGAAAGATTTGTTTCTCTTTTCAGGTCTTATTTCACATTCACACTCTTTTACTTATGCGGCGCATTTCTTGCTTGTTACGCTTATTATTTTAGTTGTCGCCAAGCTTGCCACTAAAAATATGCAGCTTGTTCCAAGAGGCACTCAGAATGTCGTTGAGGCATATTTGGAAGGCGTTACAGCTATGGGTAAAGACGTGCTAGGAAGCGAGCAGCTAGCCAGAAAATACCTTCCGCTTGTTGCAACTATAGGTTTTGTAGTATTTTTCTCAAACGCTATCGGTATTATTCCCGGCTTTGAGTCGCCTACTTCAAGCCTAAATTTGACACTGACACTTGCTCTTGTCGTGTTTGTTTATTATAACTTTGAAGGCATTAGAAAAAACGGAGTTGTTAAGTATTTTGCGCATTTTATGGGACCTAGCAAGGTTTTAGCGCCACTTATGTTTTTAGTTGAAGTTGTTTCACACCTTTCACGTATAGTTTCTTTATCTTTCCGTCTTTTTGGAAATATCAAGGGTGATGATCTATTTCTTATGGTTATGCTTGCGCTTGCACCTGTCATCGCGCCATTTCCTGCGTATGCTCTACTAACGCTTATGGCCGTCCTTCAGACATTTATCTTTATGATGCTTACTTATGTATATCTTGCGGGCGCTATTTTAATAAGCGACGAACATTAAAATTTAATTTTACCGACTGAAACTACGGTCGGTAAAATTTAAAATTTCTCACTATTTTTATCCTCAAATTTCAAATAAAATCGCTGTTTTTAGATAAGTTAAAAGAAATAATTGCTAAAATAACGCTTAAAATTTGCGCTATAAATTCACGGCGTATTCTTAACAAAAAGGTTAATTATGTTTGAAGTCGTAATCGGTCTTGAGGTTCACACCCAGCTTAATACAAAAACGAAAATTTTCTGCTCCTGCTCGACGAGTTTTGGCGATGAAGCAAATACTCATGTATGTCCTGTTTGTCTAGCACTTCCCGGAGCCTTGCCTGTGCTAAATAAAGAAGCCGTTAGAAAGGCTATAAGCTTTGGCACTGCGGTAAATGCAACTATAAATAAAAAATCGGTTTTTAATAGAAAAAATTACTTTTATCCGGATCTTCCAAAGGCTTATCAAATTTCTCAGTTTGAAGTGCCTATAGTAGAAAATGGCGAGCTTTTTATCGATGTAAACGGCGAGAAAAAGCGCATAGGTATCACCAGAGCCCATCTTGAAGAGGATGCCGGTAAAAACATCCACGAAGGAAGCGTTAGCTTTGTTGATCTTAATAGAGCGGGAACTCCTTTGCTTGAGATAGTTAGCGAACCTGATTTAAGAAGTAGCGATGAGGCGGTAGCTTACCTTAAAAAGCTTCATTCTATTTTGAGATTTTTAAACATAAGCGATGCTAATATGCAAGAAGGAAGCTTTCGTTGCGACGCAAACGTAAGTATTAGACCAAAGGGCGATACGAAACTTTACACAAGAGTTGAGATTAAAAACTTAAATTCCTTTAAATTTATTCAAAAAGCTATTGATTACGAAGTGCAGCGCCAAAGCATAGCGTGGGAAGATGGCAAATACGATGAGGAAGTTTATCAAGAAACAAGACTTTTTGATACGGTAAATTTGGTTACAAAGTCAATGCGCGGCAAAGAAGATAGTGCCGAGTATAGATACTTCCCCGATCCTGATTTATTGCCCGTAGAAATTCCTGAAGATATGTATAATGAGGCGATCAAAATCCCTGAGCTTGCAGAGCAAAAAGTGACTAGATATATAAAAGATTACGATATCAAAGAAGACGATGCTAAAAATTTAGTAAGTTCTGCCGAGATGGCAAAGTATTTTGAGGACTTGGTGGGCGCTAACATATCTCCAAAACTCTGCTCGACATGGCTACTTGTGGAGCTTTTAGGAAGGCTCAAAAACGGCGTTACTATAGAGAACTCCCCTGTAAATAGCGCTAAAATGGCAACTCTTTTAGCTAGGATAGAGGACGGCACTATAAGCGGAAAGGCTGCTAAGGAGATTCTTGATTTTCTTATGGAAAACGATATAAGCGTAGATGATGCGATAGAGAAATTGGGGCTTAAGCAAGTTAGTGATGATGGAGCTATACTTGCGATTATAGATGAAATTTTAAATGCAAACGCAGATAAGGTTGCCGAGTATAAAAGCGGCAAAGACAAGCTATTTGGATTTTTTGTCGGTCAGGTTATGAAGGAAGGCAAGGGTGCTTTTAATCCGTCTAAAGTCAATGAACTACTAAAAACAAAGCTTTGATATGAAAATAGCTGTTTTTGGAGCTGGCAAATGGGGAAGCGCTCTTTTTCATGCGCTTTCTCAGAAAAACGAATGCGTAATAAGCTCTAAAACACCTCGTCAAATTCCAAATTTCGTATCTACTGATGAGGCTTTAGAGGCTGAAATTTTAGTTATGACTATTCCTTCTCAGGTTACGGGCGAGTGGCTTAAGAAAAATTTTAAAAATTACAATCAAAAAATTTTAGTAGCCTCAAAAGGAATCGAAACAAGCAGTTTAAAATTTTTAAACGAAATTTACGAGCAGTACGTCGATAGTGCAAATTTGGCTTTCTTGTCCGGACCCACCTTTTCAAAAGAGGTAGAAAAGAAACTTCCTTGCGCCCTTGTCGTAAATTCTATAAATTTGTCGCTAGCTCAAGAAATTTCAAATCTTTTTCCAAGTTATATCAAGGCATATACATCAGACGATGTTATAGGGGCTGAAATTTGTGGAGCGTATAAAAACGTGATTGCCATAGCCGGTGGAATTTGCGATGGTCTTGGACTGGGAAATAACGCTAGAGCAAGTCTTATCTCAAGAGGGCTTGTCGAGATGGCGAGGTTTGGCAAGTATTTTGGCGCAAGAGACGAGACTTTTTTAGGTTTAAGCGGGGCGGGCGATCTTTTTCTTACAGCTTCAAGCGTCTTGTCGCGTAATTACCGAGTAGGACTTGGACTTGCTAAAAACGAAAGCTTGAATAAAATTTTAAACGATCTAGGCGAAGTTGCCGAGGGCATAGATACCTCTTATGCCATAGAAAAGATTGCTAAAAAAGAGGGAATTTATACTCCTATAGTAAATGAAGTAGTCGCCATGCTTGGCGGCAAAGAGGTTCAAAAGAGCCTTATTGATCTTCTTAGCAGGAAGAAAATTTGAGAATTTTATCGAGGCTGTTTTTTTGCATTGCTATCATCACCTGCAGTTTGCTTTTTGCAAATGAAAAACCGCCGCTTCGCAAAATGATAGCCCAGATGATAATGGTGGGCTTTAACGGCGCAAATCAAAACGAAGCTAAAACCGCAATATCTGATGCCAAGTATCAAAGATTTGGCGGAGTTATGCTGCTTGGCAAAAATGTCAAAGATAAAGAGAGTCTAAAGGCTTTAACCGCAGCCTTTAAGAATGCTCAAAAAAATATATTTATAGCCATAGACGAAGAGGGCGGAATTGTAACCAGATTTAAGGATAAGGCTGGATTTGAAACCTTTATCTCGGCAAGCGAAGTGGCTAGAAGGCTTGATCTAAAAAGCGCAAAAGAGCTTTACGGTCGTATGGCTACTCAGCTAAAAGAGGTCGGCGTAAATTTAAATTTCGCCCCCGTTGTCGATGTGTTAGACACGGTATCTCCTATCATAGCTTCCAAGGACAGAGCTTTTAGTAGGGATATAGATGAAGTTTCTTTATATGCGAGTGAATTTTTAGATGCTTTTAGCGAAGTTGGGGTGCTAACTACGCTTAAGCATTTTCCGGGACACGGTTCTGCACAAACGGACTCACATAATGCAAAAACTGTGATAGAAAATTTTAACTATAACGAACTTAAGCCTTATTATGATGCGATCAAAAAGAATCAGGCAAGGCTTATAATGGTCTCTCATGTCTATTTAAATCAAGAGGATAATCAAAATCCCTCATCTCTTTCTGAAAAAATTATCCAAAATTTGCTAAGGGAAAAGCTGAAATTTAATGGTGTTGTCATAAGCGATGATATGCTCATGGGAGGCTTAAAGGGCTTTAGTCTTACTCAAAAGGTTGTAAATTTCATAAATGCGGGCGGAGATATCTTGCTCTTTAGCGACTTTATGATAGGGGAGCGAAAAACCGCCGAATACGTAACGCAAATAATAGTTGATGCAGTAAATCAAAAGAAAATTCCAAAAGAGCGTATAGAGCTATCTTACGAGCGAATCATGAAGCTTAAGAGCGAGCTTCAATAAATTTTATTCCTTGTCATCCACCTAATTTAACAATATTTTTAGACTTTTAAAATTAAATTTGAGTTATAATCTAAAATTAATATTTAAAATCTGAAATTTAAGGAGTTAAATATGGATAAAATTCAAGCTAAGGTCGAAAATTTAAAAGATGAAATGATAGCGCACAGACGCTTTTATCACTCACATCCTGAGACGGGTTGGTTTACATTTTTTACTACTGCCAGCATAGCTAAGAAGCTAAAAGACTATGGATATGGTCTAAAAATGGGGCGCGAGATAGTAAAGCCAGATGCCAGACAAGGGCTTGGCACTCCTGAGGCTGCGCAAAGGGCTATAGAAAGAGCCAAAAGCTTGCTAAGCAAAGAGGAGCAGGAATTCTTGCCTCTTATGGAGGATGGGCTTACAGGCGTAGTTGCGGATATCGATACGGGTAGGGCAGGCAAGATGACGGCGTTTAGATTTGATATCGACGGCGTGGATGTTACCGAGAGCAAAGATGAGAGCCATAGACCTGTAAAAGAGGGCTTTAGAGCCGATATAGACGGTATTACGCACTCCTGCGGACATGACGGACATATCACGATAGGACTTGCACTTGCAAAGATAATAGCTGAAAATTTAGATGATTTTAACGGCAAATTCAGATTTATATTTCAAACCGCAGAAGAGGGCACGCGCGGTGCGGTAGGCATGGAGCCTATGGGTGTGGTTGATGATGTGGATTATCTGCTTGGCGGACATATCGGGTTTCAAGCTAAAGTAAATGCAGGCATAATTTGCGGCACCAACAAACTTTTGGCGACATCTAAGTTTGACGTTATCTTCACAGGTCGCTCAGCCCACGCCGCAGGAGCTCCGCAAGAAGGAGCCAATGCACTACTTGCAGCTGCCGAGGCTGCTATAAATATGCATGCTATCACGCGTCATGCCGATGGAGTAACTCGTATAAATGTAGGTGTTTTAAAGGCGGGAGAGGGTAGAAACGTCATTGCGCCAAACGGATTTATCGCCTGCGAAACTCGCGGAGAGACTACAGAGCTTAATGAATTTATGTTTAACAAATGTATGGATATTATTAAGGGTGTAAGCATGATTCACGGCGTGGATTACGAGGTAAAGCTTACGGGCGGTACCAGCGGCGGAGATAGTAGCCCTGAGATAACCGAGCTTTATGAAAAAGCAGCAATTCAGTCGCCTTATATAAATAACGACCTGATAGTGAAAGAATTTACTTTTAGCGCATGCGAGGATTTTGCGCATTTTATGCAAAAAGTGCAAAAAAACGGCGGCAAGAGCGGATATCTGATGATAGGCACAAAGCTTGCCGCGGGACATCACAACAGCTGTTTTGACTTTGACGAAAACGCCTTACTCGCTGGAGTTGATGTGTTTTTACGCTCAACTTATATGCTTAACGGCAAGTAAAATATATTTGCAAGCCTGATAATTTTGGGCTTGCAAATTTTATGAAGTTTAAATTTGCAAATTTAATAAAATAAATTTACTACTATAAAATTTCAAATATCTCTTATTATCTAATATTTGGATAAATTTACACAAAATTTGCTTAATGAGTAAAATTTACAAGCTTAAGCGTTAAATTTGATTGATTTGTAGATAGCGTGAAATGAAATTCACGCTACTACATTAGGAAAGTCAAATACCAATTTGCCGCTTTTTATCGTTTTGATAGCCGCGCCTTTTAATTTCTTATCAATCAACGGAGAGTTTTGGGATTTGGATTTGTTTAAATTTTTATCATAGACGTATTCAAGGTCAGGATCTACGATAACGATGTCCGCCATCATTCCTTTTGCTATCTTGCCTTTGTTGTTTAGTTTAAGAAGCTTTGCCGGGTTAAAAGATGTCAGCTCAACCATTTTTTTATAGTCGATAAGCCCCTCTCTAACAAGATCTAAAGTCATTGGAATCAGCGTCTGAAGTCCCAAAATTCCAAACGGAGCTTTATCAAATTCTAAAAATTTTTCATCCGTATGGTGCGGGGCGTGGTCGGTTACTATGACATCCACTAGCCCGTTTGCGATAGCCTCTCTTACGGCTTTTACGTCGCTTGATGTGCGCAAAGGCGGCGACATCTTAAAATTTGTATCATAATTCATCAGCTCGTCTTCGGTATATGTAAAGTGATGCGGCGTAACCTCGCAAGTTACATTTATACCCTCATCTCTGGCTTGCTTGATGAGCTTTAGCGACCACTCCGAGCTAACGTGAGCTATGTGGATGTGTCCGCCCGTTAGCTTTGCAAGAAGCAAGTCGCGAGACACCATGATCTCCTCTTGCTCTCTTGGCATGCCTTTGATGCCTAAAATCGCCGAAACTCGCCCTTCGTTCATATGTCCGCCGCGACACAAAGAGCAGTCTTGCGAGTGGTTTATCACAAATGAGCCAAAATGCTTTGAGTATTCAAGTGCGTATCTCATCACGTCGCTGCTTGCTACGGGCAAGCCGTCATCGCTAAATGCAACTGCCCCGGCTTCTACCATATCGCCCATCTCTACGACTTTGTTTCCGCCCATACTCTTTGTGATAGCACCTATCGGAAGCAGGTCGATCAGTCCTCTTGCTTTTGCTTTAGCGATCATATCGCGAGTTATTACGGCATTGTCGTTTACGGGATTTGTATTTGCCATCGGCAAGCAGGTTGTTACGCCTCCTGCAACTGCCGTTTCGCTACCTGAGTTTATGTCGTCTTTGTATTCAAGCCCCGGATCTCTAAAATGTACGTGCATATCGATAAGCCCCGGTATCACAAGCTTTCCTGTGGTATCTATGACGCTATCAGCCTTTGGTTCGTCTGTCGTTATATCAGCTATGATTTCGCCGTCTATCAGGATATTTGCCTTAAAAATTTCATCGGAATTTACTATGGTTGCGTTTTTTATTAAAGTAGTCATATCTTGCCTTATTTGTTTGAGATTAAAGTATGAAGTATCGCCATTCTTACGGCAACTCCGTTTTCGACCTGATTTAATACGTGAGAGTATCTAGGATCATCCGCAACGTCTGAATTTATCTCTACACCTCTATTTATCGGTCCGGGGTGAAGTATCATGACCCCATCTTTGGCAAATTTCATCTTTGAAGCGGTGAGCCCGAAAAATTTAGAATACTCTCTTACCGACGGAAACGCCACTTCATCATCTTGGCGTTCAAGCTGGATCCTAAGCATGATGATTACATCGGTATCTTCAAGCGCTTCTTGCATGCTTTTGCAAATTTGACAGCCAAAAGCCTCCATTCCCGTTAGCATCATAGGCGGACCAAACAGCTTAACTTTGATACCGAGAGTTTGCATTGCGTAGATGTTTGAGCGAGCCACGCGGCTATGAAATATATCGCCGATTATAGCTACGGTTAAATTTTCTAAATTTCCTCTGTGCTCAAGGATAGTAAATAGATCAAGCAGGGCTTGGCTTGGGTGCTCGTTTAGCCCGTCGCCGGCATTTACTACGTGAGCGTCGGTGTTTGCCGCTACAAATTTCGCAGCACCTGAGCTATAGTGTCTAACTACTACGATATCGGTTTTCATCGCGACTATGTTGTTTATGGTGTCAATCAGCGTTTCGCCTTTTTTGGTGCTGCTTTGAGAGGCGCTAAAGTTTATGGCGTCTGCTCCAAGGCGCTTTGCCGCTATTTCAAAGCTGGTTCTTGTGCGCGTGGAGTTTTCAAAAAACGCATTTACTGTTGTTTTTCCGTAGAGGGATTTTGCTTTTTTGATTTCGGAGTTGTTTAGTTCTTTAAATTCTTTGGCTAAATTTAAGAAGTGGTAAATCTCATCTTTGCTTAAATTTGAAGTTGTTACGAGGTCTTTTTTGGTGTAGCTCATCAAATTTCCTTGAAGTTATTAGGATAGGAGTTAATCCAAAAACGCTATATTATTATTTTTTTACTTAACATTCTATATATTTTCAAATAACGATTTTAAGCGACTGAAATTTTACCGCTTTAAAATTCTAGCTTGCGCTTGCTTGCTTAAATCCCTGTCCTTCTACAACAAAAATCTTTGATTCATCGTATTTCGCATACTCTTCATCGTATTCGGGATCCCAGATTAAACTAGGAGCGTATTTATCATACCAGAATAAATTATCCTTATCAAAGTCTTCTTCCATCATCTTTTGCCTAAGATAATCTATCATATCCTCTATAGGAATGTCCCATGCTATTTCATCTCCGAATTTCATCTTTACTACTCTTGTTGGAGTATTGTGTCTTTTCTTTTTATTGTCCCATAGATAAGAAGGAGGCTTTAATATGGCTTTTCCATCTTCGAGAATTCTTTGGAGAGCGGTAAGAAATATCTCTACGCGTTCTTCATCTGTTAAATTTTTATGCCCCAAAAGATTATAAAAAATTTGAAATGTAGCGAGACTATCTATCATGGTTATAGAGCAACCATAAGTCCCTTGATATATCAAGCCCATCTGATCTTTGGTGTACATTTTAGAAGTTAAATTTATCTTTCCGTCAAAGAGTTTGGCGTTCATGATATTCTTTTAATTTATCTCATCATCCATAGGCTCTCTTGCATTTATAGAGCCTAGCTTGCTTGAAGCTTTGTCAAATTGCCAATGGCAAACAGGACATATATCAACACAAAAGCCGTCATTCGCATTTATATATTTCATAGTTAAATATCCGCAGCAAGGACATCTAATCAAAATAATCCTTTTTTGGTAAATTTATATTTTAATACGATATTTTAATATACATTATCAAAAAATATCTTTAAGATGAAAGCGGATATCATCTTAAAGATATTAAAGTAGAGCTTTCAGTATTTTGAAAATTATTTAATTTTTGAAGTAGTTAATTTTGAAGCTTTGCAAACTCCGCACTTAGTCTATCTCTTATCTCATCGCTCACGCGTTCGCCGTCTTTGAAATTTGCTTCAACGAGCTCGTCAAGTCTGTTTAGCACTTCAAACAGCTCGCTCTCCCATTTGTCTGGATTTCGTGCGGTATTCATAGTTTCTATGAAGGTTAGTTTCTTGCTCATCTCGCTAAGACTCTCTAAAAAGCTATCTTTTAGCTCGACGTCTTTTAGCATATCGTCGTAAAGCGCCATATTTTTAAGCTCTCTTAGTTCGCTGTTTATGAGTTCACAGAAGTCTTTGTATTTTTGCACTGAAATTTGCCTTAAATTTTCAGGAGAGTTGTTTGCAAGCGTGCCGTTTTGATCGATATTTTTAGTTATTTTTTGAATTTGCATATAGATTATTGCCGCAACCGCAAGCGAAACTACTATCGTCATAGTAAAAATATCCATAAATTTCCTTTTTACTTAAATTTCAAAGGCGATTATACTCAAATTTGCTTTTTCTTTTTGTAAATTCCATCTATGCTAACTACTCCAAGAGCTATCCAAATAAGCACAAACGAGCTTATTTTAGCCGTGTTTATCGGTTCGTTATAGACAAAGACCGCGATTAGAAGTTGAAGTGAGGGCGAGATATACTGCATATAGCCGATGGTGCTTAAATTTATTCTTAAAGCAGCCGAATTAAAGAGTAAAAGCGGTATAACCGTAAGCGGTCCGCAAAGCGTGATAAAAAGCCCAAACCACGAAAAATCAAAGTGATTTTGCCCGCTCTTTGCTATGAAAAACAGCGCCGCAATAGCAATAGGCATAACCATCGTAGTCTCTACGAAAAGTCCTTCTAAAGATGGAATTTTGATACGCTTTCTAACAAGCGAATAGATAGCAAACGAAAGAGGCAGGATAACCGAGATAAAAGGCAGTCCGCCCACATCGTAAATTTGGATTGATATAGCGATAAATACGATAAATATCGCAAATTTGCCAGTGTTTGAAATTTTCTCTTTTAAAACTATCACACCAAGAAGCATGGTTATGAGAGGGTTTATGAAGTATCCTAAGCTTGCATCCACAATCTTATCTATGCTAACCGCATAGATATAAATCGACCAGTTAAGAGCTATCAAAACTCCACTGGTAAAGAGTAAAAACGCGGTTTTTTTGTTTGTAAAAAATTTCTTTGCCTCTGATAACTTTTTGCTAAATTTAAGCAGGATATATAAAAACAGTACCGACCAGATGATACGGTGAGCGACTATCTCGGCAAATCCCAACTCATAAAGCTGTTTGAAATATATCGGAAAAAGTCCCCAAAGTATAAAGGCGCTAAGACCGTATATCATGCCCGCTTTTGTTTCGTTTTCGTAGTTTTTCATCGGAATTCTTTTTTTGAAGCTATTTTATTTAATAAATTTTTAATCACAGCTTAGTTAAATTTTGAAACACTTATAAAAATTTGTTACTTAAATTCACAAATTTACTCTTTGAGTTTAATTTTATGTGTATTAAAAGTTCTTTTTGGTTAAAATCTGAGTTATTTTTTAAAAAGGTATGAGATGAATTGGACTAAAAGCTCGTGGAGAAATTTAAACATCTTGCAGCAACCCGTTTATCCAAATTTAGATGAGTTAAAAAGAGTGGAAAACAAGCTTGCTTCGCTTCCTCCGCTTGTCTTTGCGGGTGAGGTGAGAAATCTTAAAAAGGCGCTTAAGGATGTTACCGAAGGCAAGTCGTTTTTGCTTCAGGGCGGAGATTGCGCGGAGAGCTTTTTAAATTTTAACGCGAACAATATAAGAGATATGTTTAAAGTCATGCTTCAAATGGCGATAGTTCTTACCTTTGCCGGGCGTTGTCCCGTAGTTAAGGTCGGTCGCGTGGCAGGGCAGTTTGCAAAGCCTAGAAGTAGCGACTATGAAGAGGTCGGAGGTGCAAAACTGCCTAGTTACAGGGGCGATATCATAAACGGCTTTGAGTTTAACGAAGCTGCGCGTGTGCCTGATCCAAAAAGAATGATAGAGGCTTATTATCAATCAGCCTCGACAATGAACCTTCTTCGTGCGTTTTCAAGAGGCGGTTTGGCTGATTTGCATGAGGTGCATAGATGGAATTTGGGCTTTATCAAAAAGCCTGAGCTTGGCAAAAAATACGATGAATTGGTTGAAAAACTAAGCCAAACACTTGCGTTTATGGAAGCTTGCGGTATAACTTCTCAAAATACTCCGACCATAAATCAAACCGTAGTTTATACCTCTCACGAGGCTTTGTTGCTTCCTTACGAAGAGGCTTTAACTCGCGAAGATAGTCTTACGGGAGATTGGTATGACTGCTCGGCTCACATGCTTTGGATAGGCGAGAGAACGCGCGGAATTGATGATGCGCACGTGCATTTTTTAAGCGGAGTTCATAACCCGATCGGAGTTAAGATAGGACCTAGCGTAACTAGCGAAGATGTGATAAAACTCGCTGGCAAACTAAATCCGAATAACGAAGCGGGCAGGCTAAATATCATCGTCAGAATGGGAGCTGAAAAGATAGGAGACAAACTTCCTGAAATTTTACGCGGAGTAAAAAAAGAAGGGCTTAATATCCTTTATAGTATCGATCCTATGCACGGAAACACAGTAAAATCCTCAAACAACTATAAAACTCGCGAATTTCATAAAATTTTATCCGAGGTTAAGAGCTTTTTTGAAATTCACAAAGCTGAAGGAACTTACGCCGGAGGCGTGCATTTGGAGATGACGGGACAAGATGTAACCGAGTGTGTCGGCGGTGCGTTTAATATAACCGAAAAGAGCCTTGAAAATCGCTACGAAACGCAGTGTGATCCGCGCTTAAACGCAGATCAGGCGCTTGAGCTTGCCTTTTTGATAGCTGATTTTGTAAAGAAAAACTAAAAATCAAGAGTTAAAATAGTATTAAAAAGCTGTTTTAACTCTTTAAATTTAAATTCTAATAAAAACTCTCGTAAAATATAGGCAAATTTCTTCATTTTTAATACAAATTTTGCTAAATTATCAATAAAAATTATTAGATAACGGAGAAAAGTATGAGATGTGTTTACGATCTTGTGGTGATAGGCGGCGGTCCTTGCGGTATTGCTGCGGTTGTAGAGGCTAAAGCTAACGGTTTTAGAAATGTTTTATTATTAGAAAAAGGCGATAACCATAGCCAAACCATTCGTAAATTTTACAAAGACAACAAGCGCGTTGATAAGAGTTATAAGGGGCAAGATAGCACGATTCACGGAATTGTGGCTTTTGATGACGGAACAAAAGAGAGCACGCTTGATTATTTTGATAAGCTTTTGGATAACGACGAGATAGATACCGCATTTAACTCCGAGGTTGAAAGCGTGAAAAAAGAAGACGGAGTGTTTCATATCACGACCGCTTCGGTGGGATACGGCGCTAAAAATGTGATGATATCTATAGGTAAAATGGGGCGTCCGAATAAGCCTGATTATAAAATTCCCCCTTCGCTAAATTCGGTTGTAAATTTTAATCTAAATTCATGTTCAAGCGGTGAAAAGATAATCGTCGTAGGCGGTGGAAATTCGGCTGCCGAATACGCCGTAGAGCTTAGCGAAGCAAACGACGTGACGCTTAATTACCGCAAGGATAAATTTACAAGACTAAATGATATAAATGAAAGCGCGGTTATGGAGCTAGCAAACGCTAAAAAGCTAAAATTAAAACTTGGCGTAGATATAAAAGAGCTTGAAAACGAATCAGGCAAGATAAAGGTAAATTTCACGGATGATACTAGCGAAATTTATGACCGAATCATTTACGCTATAGGCGGCTCGACTCCTGTTGATTTCTTGCAAAAGTGCGGCGTAGAGCTTGATGAGGATAAAGATCCTATTGTAGATGAGAACTATCAAAGCACCATAAAAGGGCTTTATATAGGCGGAGATATCGTGCTTAAAAACGGCGGCTCGATTGTTTTAGCGCTAAATCATGCGCATAAAGTTATACAAAGCATTAAAAACAGTAGGTAGAGTTGAAACAGTCTTTTTTAAATTCGCTATCTTTTTTTATACTCGGTGCGCTTGTTACTACAAGCGGATATTTTTTGTATCTAAATTTGCAAAAAAATTCCGCTTCTAAAATTAGCGAACAAAAAGAGGTGGTGATAAAGGTTCATAGTTTTGAGGAGCTTCCAAAGGATGAGCAGGCTAAATATGTAAGAAAAGACGAACTTGCGAATTCAAAAGATAGCAGAAGACTTATAGATCAATACGCCCAAGAGATTGATGATCTTGAAAAAGAGCTAAGAGATGCTCAGATGCAAAGTATGCAAAATTCAAGAATAGCCGCAACTCGCATAACCGAACTTCAAAATGAAGTCGATAGCCTAAAAGAACAGCTTGGCAGAGCTGATACTGACGCTACGGCAGTTAGCGATAAGCCTATTGCCTCAAAGAGTGAATTTGAGCGTATAAGAGCAAATTTACAAGCCGAGATAAAAGGCGCAAAGGCTGAAATTTCAAAACTGAAAGATGAAAACGGCAAGCTAAAAGATACTATTAATCTTAAAGAGTCCGAGCTTAAAAGAGTTGTTAGCGAGCAAGAAGCGGCTGTTTTAAAAGCTAAGAATTTAAACCAAGACGAACTTAACAAGCTTAAATCGGACTTGGAAGCCAAAAAAGAGGATTTTGAAAAGATCATAAAGCAAAAAGACGATGAAATTTTAGCTATCAAAAAAGATGCCGACTTAGCTAATGAGAAGCTAAAAAAGCTCTCGGACGATTATCAAGAAAAAACCAACGATACAAAAGATAGGCTAAGAAAAATAAGCGAAGAAAATGCTAAATTTAAAGCTCAAAACGATGAGTTAAATTCTCAAATGGAGAATGTAAAAGCAAAATTTGAAAAAGAAAAATCAAATCTTGAAAAAGATATTTTAAGCATGTCTTCTCTTTATAAAAACGAAGTTGAGAGGCTAAAGATGGAGCTTGAAAGAAGCGTCAGTGAAAGCTCTGCCTTAAAAAACGAACTTGAAGCTACCGTAAAAGACTTAAGCGAGCAGAATATAAAAAAATCCGAGCAGCTTGAAGCCGATGAATCAAATATAACTTATCTTAAAGAGCAGCTTAGAGAAACTAGCGAACGGCTTGAAGAGGAAATTTTAAACAATAAAAAAGACATTAAAAACTATAAAATCTTAAACGATAAGATAACTTTACTGATCCAAAGCAATATCCAAATCGATAAAGATGCCAAAGAGCAGGTAGCAAACGCACAAAAAGCTATGCAAGAGTATAAAAAAATATCTGATGAATTTGACGAAAAGATAGCTAAAAAAGATTCTCAGATAAAAGAGTTAAGCGATAAATTTGAAGAGTTTAAGCAAAATTTTAAATCTCAAATAGAGGCTAAAAATGAAGAAAACTCAAGGCTTATCAAAGAGGCTAAAGAGCTAAAAAATTTAGCCGCAATAGGTAAAAATCACGTAGCTATAAAAAACGAGCTTGAACAGACAAAAAAACAGATCGCGCAGGTTCTTGAAGATAGCGAGTATCTAAGTAATGAAAATGAAAATTTACGAAAGATAATACAGCTGAATTTTAAGAGCGAAGTGCCTAAAAAAGTCGTATTTATAGCTTCGGTGGAGTGCGATGATATGGGCGTTGGATCGGATAAGCCTACCATAACTTGCATAAATAAAGTTACCGAGTTTTTGCAAAAATATAATTCAAATTATTATTTTGAGATAACTCCTATAGTAAGTCAGGGAAATTTTATCGCAACCTCCAAGATTGCCAAGCTCGTGCCTAAAAATGAGCTTGAGCGCATAAATACCTACGCAAATTTCGGTATAGGAAGAGAGCGTGCAAAAACCGCAGGCAACCTCATACGAGATGAATTTGGAGATTTTTCTCGCATATCTTATAGTAGCGAAATCATCACTTCTTCCACAAAACAAGGCTTTGTCATCAAGGTTTATAGATGAAAATCATCCAACCAAGAGTAGGCTACAGATACAACAGTGATACGATGATGCTTTACGGCTTTATCTGCGAGGAAGGCTTAAAAGGTAGCGTGCTTGAGGTCGGATGCGGATGTGGAGTGCTTGGACTGCTTCTTAAGCGCGATTTTGAAGCTATTGATCTTGATATGCTTGATATGCAAGAGGTAAATATAAAAATTGCCAAACAAAACGCCGATGAAAACGGCTTAAAAGCTAGCTTCATAACGGCTGATTTTGCTAATTTTGAGTGCCAGAAGAGATATGATTTTGTTATCTCAAACCCGCCTTACTATCACGACGGAGCTAAGAAGAGTGAAAACGAGCATATCAAAATAAGTAGATATAGTGAATTTTTGCCTCTTGAAAAGCTTATAAAATCGGTAAATTCGATTATGAAGCCAAGCGGAGTTTTTGTGTTTTGTTATGACGCTAAGCGGCTTAGTGAAATTTTAACTCTTTTAAAAATGTATAAATTTAACCCGACCCGCATAAAATTTGTCTATCCAAAAGCAAACAAAGAGGCAAGTTTGGTTATCATAGAAGCTAAAAAAAATTCAAAAGCTTTAGTTAAAATTTTACCGCCGATATTTATTCTTGAAGGTGAAAGATATACAAAAGAAGCAAGTGAAATTTTTACTCGCGCAGGCACTTTTAGTCAAAGTTGCGAGATATGATTCGCCAAAGCGGCTTTGAGTATGAATTCGACTTTACAAAGTGCGATGAATGCGGAGGTAAATGCTGCACAGGAGAAAGCGGCTATATATGGATAAATAGCGCCGAGATAGAAGCTCTGGCAGGATTTTTGGATTTAAGTGTAGAGGAATTTAAGGATAAATTTTTAGAAAAACACGGATATAAATTTAGTATCAAAGAAAAAATTTATAAAGATGGCTTTGCCTGCGTCTTTTTTGATGAGGTTAAGCAAAACTGTTCTGTTTATGAATTTCGCCCAAAACAGTGCGTAAGTTTTCCGTTTTGGGATTATTTTAAGACTCATTTTGAGGAATTGGAGGGAGAATGTATAGGAATAAGGCGTTTGTAAGAGTTGTGCTTGCGCTATTTATCTCTTGCTTTTGCTTTGCAAATGAGAAGATAAAGATAGATGAAAATCTTTATATATTAGAGGCTTTAATGGCTGTCGATAACGCTAAACATGACGAGGCGATGGCTATTTATAAGAAGCTTTATGAGGAGACTAAAAAGCCAGCTTATCTAAAAGAGGCGCTTAAATTTGCATTTTTTACTAATAGTGCGGAATTTGATAGTATTATGCAGCTTGCAGAGAAAAATTTAAAAGATGACACCGACTTTCTTCGTATTAAAGGCGCAAGCCTTATGAATACAAATAGGCTTGATGAGGCTAGAAAGGTTATGGAAAGCCTTGTAAAAAAGGAGAGTAAACCTCGCAACCACATAATGCTAGGTACTATCTTGTCAATGCAAAATAACAACGAAGAGGCGCTAGAGCAGTTTAAAATCGTATATGAAAAAGACAAAAGCGATGAAAATTTGCTTAGAATGGTAGAATTTCTTTACAACAAAATGGGCAAAAAAGAAGAGGCGCTAAGCTATCTTGAAACATCAAGGCGCATTAACGGCTGTAGCGTACATGTATGCCTAACGCTTATTGATCTATATATGCAAACGGGCAAGATAAACGATACCGTAGAAATTTACGAGGATCTTTATAAGACTACTAAGGAAAAAGAGTATCTTAACAAAGCCGTAGGCGTGTTTGCTTATCAAAAAAACTATGAGGGTGCGGCTAAATTTTTGCAAAAATACAACCATAATGATAAT
This sequence comes from Campylobacter sp. RM16188, assembly GCF_012978795.1. NCBI lineage: Bacteria > Pseudomonadati > Campylobacterota > Epsilonproteobacteria > Campylobacterales > Campylobacteraceae > Campylobacter > Campylobacter sp. RM16188. The sequence continues at coordinate 129,933 of NZ_LIWQ01000005.1, forward strand.
TTGCTAATGGAAATGTGGGCTATAATGGGTGAGTATGACAAGGCTTATAATAAGGCTAAAGAGCTTTTTGATAAAAGCTTTAACCTTGACTATCAAGCCAAAATGGCTGTATATCAGTATGAAAGAGATGCTAAAAATTTAAGCAAAGAGAGTTTAAAGGAGATTATTCATAACTTTGAAAAATCAGCCATTAAGCTTGATGATCCGATATATTTAAACTACTACGGATACTTGCTTATAGATCACGATGTGGATGTTAAAAAAGGTGTAGAGCTGGTTGAAAGAGCTTTGATTAAAGAGCCAAATTCGGTATATTATCTTGACTCTCTTGCGTGGGGGCTTTATAAGTTAGGAGAGTGCAAAAGAGCCGATGAGGTTATGAGTAAAACACTGCACGATGATGAATTCGTAAATTCAACCGAAGCAAAAGAGCATATAAGACTTATCAAGGAGTGCTTAAGTAAAAACCAAGCGCAAAAGGACGTGAAGTGATACTTGATGAGATCATAAGACGCACCAAAGAGGATTTAAAGGAGAAAAAGGCGAAGTATCCTGAGGAGTGGCTTGGAAGAAGCCTTGCTTACAATCCTTATGTGCCCAGAGATGTCCTGCCCGCTCTTAAATCAGACGAGAAAGATCCTTTTAAAATAATAGCCGAAGTGAAAAAAGCAAGCCCTAGCAAAGGCATTATAAGAGATGAATTTGAGCCTATTTTTATAGCTAAGGATTATGAAAGCGGCGGAGCAAACGCGATATCGGTTTTAACCGAGCCTCATTATTTCAGAGGAAATTTGGAATTTATCACTCAAATTCGCAGATACGTAAGCGTGCCGTTGCTTAGAAAAGATTTTATAATCGATAAATACCAAATTTTAGAAACTCTTGTTTATGGAGCCGATTTTATTCTGCTTATAGCAAAGGCATTGAGTTTAAAAGAGCTAAAAGAACTTCTTGAATACGCTCATCATTTAGGGCTTGAAGTGCTTGTCGAGGCTCACGATAAGGAAGATATCACGAAGTCTATACTTGCAGGAGCTAATATCATAGGTATAAATCATAGAAATTTGCAAAGTTTTGAGATGGATATGAGTTTGTGCGAAAGCCTTGTGCCGCTTATACCTAAGTCAAAAATAATAGTAGCCGAAAGCGGACTTTATGAGCATAGCCAGCTTGAGAATTTAAATAAAATCGGTGTTGATGCCTTTTTGATAGGCGAGCATTTTATGCGCAAGAGCGATCTTGCAAAAGCCGTAAAAGATATAAAGGAGGGATGATGGAGCATCTTTGTGCGCCTTGGAGAAGCGAGTATTTTAATACAAAAAGCGCTGAATGCGTATTTTGTGAGGTTATCAATCATCCTGAAAACGATGATAAGACAGGTGTTTTGTTTCGCTCCAAGCACTGCTTTGGTATTATGAATTTATACCCTTATAGCCCTGGTCATTTTATGGTCATACCTTACGCTCATGTCGATAAGATCGAGGACTTGGACGAAAAGACTTGGCTTGAGATGAGTCTTTTTGTAAGAGAGGGCGTTGTGATTTTAAAGCGTGAGTTAAGAGCAACTGGCGTAAATATCGGTATGAATTTGGGTAAAGCCGCAGGTGCGGGAATTGCCGAGCACGTGCACTATCATTTGGTGCCTCGCTGGGAGAGGGATACGAATTTTATCACGACGATTGCCGATTTAAGAGTAAATGGAGTTCCTTTTCATCCGCTTTTTGAAAAGCTAAAAAAGGCTTTTGACGAAATTTTAAGTTTGCGTTAGCCAAATTTTTACTTTTTTGTGTTCCAAATTTTAAAATTTTGAGAGAATTTTCATTAAAATAGCCATATTTCATATTTAATAAATATTTTTTTGAGTAAAATAAATGAATTTGAAATATAAGGTTTGCAATGAAAATTCTTTGGCTACTATTTTTGTTTGCTTGTATTGGATTTGCCGGAATTTATGACGACTCAAAACTTGATTGTGATGAAATTTTAGCTAATAAAACTCAAATTTTTAGCCCGAATTTTAATCCAAACAGCCCTGACTTAAACAATATTGATTACGGGTGTGCAAATTCTCTTTTAAATATTCCTTCTGTAAACGAGCTTATGGATTTGGCGGTTAAAATTCGCTCGGAGAGCCGCCTTTGCGTGGGGATTATCGCTGAGAAAAACTTAAATAAGTTTAAATTTACCTTGCTTAAAGCGGGAATTTCTCCTGAAATGTATGCAAAAAGTCTTGATGAGCCTTTGATTTATGAAGCTATCCAAGAGCGAGATAGGGCGTATTTGCGCTACTGGGGTCATCAAGGCATATCAAATTTTTTGCTATTTAAAGAGTTTAATAAAACCTACAACCTAGCTCTTGATCCGCTTGTAAAACACTACACGAATAACTTTACTATGGATGAAGGAAGTGCGATTTACTATGCGACAAAGGTTGCAAACGAGTTTTTAAAATTTGCCGTTAATTCAAAAGAGCGACAAAATGATGCGACAAGACTTGATATAAGCGAGATAGATAAGCGAGTTATAGATCCTAAGTTTTCAAAATACGAGATAAATGAGTTGATATATTCGGGCAAAATTTCTAAAGAGCTGCTTCAAAGCGCTTTTTATACGGCGCTTCTTTACGAAAAAAACGAGGAAATTTTAAGCGAATTTATAAAAATTGGAGCCGAGCTTAATTTGGGATATGAGAATTCATTGTTTTTTTCTCTTAATAATTTAAGTAACGCTAAATTTTTACTCAAAAACGGCGCGGACGTTAATTATAAAAATTTACTCGGACAAACTCCGCTTTTTATGGCTGTTAGGCTAAATGATTTTGAAGCGGTTAAATTTCTTGTTGAAAATAGAGCCGATATCAACACTAAAACTATTGATTTAAACACTAAACTCGCCTATATATCAAATTTGGGCGAAGCGGTGCCGAGCTACATAAAGCTTTGTGATTTTGAGCATACTTCAAGGACTATCTTTATGGAAGCTGCTGCCAATAGTGATGTTGAAATTTTGGAGTTTTTGGTTGAAAATGGCGTAGATACGGACGCGATTGACGATGCTGGATTTAACGCATTTGATTATGCCAGAATGGGAAAAAAAGATATAAATTTACAGTATCTTACAACAATTGGCTTAAGTTCAAATTTAAAAAACAGATAAGGAGGAGAGAGTGAAACAAACCGCTTTTATCACGGGAGCAACATCGGGCTTTGGTGAAGCTACGGCAAGAGCGCTTGCTAAAGAGGGCTATAAGCTCATACTTTTAGGACGCCGTGAAGATAGGCTAAAACGACTTGCTGCCGAGCTTGGCAATACTCATATCATAGCAGCCGACATAAGAGATAAAGAGAAAATTTTTAGCGAAGTTGCAAATTTGCCGGAGAATTTCAAAGACATAGAAATTCTCGTAAATAACGCAGGGCTTGCGCTCGGACAAGAAAAGACAAATGACGCGAGTATCGAAGACTTTGAAACGATGATAGATACGAATATCAAAGGGCTTTTATATGTAACCAAGGCTGTTTTACCGATAATGACGGCTCGCAAAAGCGGCTATATCATAAACTTAGGCTCGGTTGCCGGTGAGTGGCCATATCCTGGCGGAAATGTCTATGGTGGCACAAAGGCGTTTGTGAAGCAGTTTAGCTTTAACCTTAGAAACGATCTGCAAGGTACGGGAATTCGCGTCACTCAAATCGCGCCCGGTATCGCAAAGACCGAATTTAGCCTTGTGCGATTTAAAGGAGATAGTGCAAAAGCCGATGCGGTATATGACAAGACTCAGTTTATCACATCCGAAGATATCGCGCGTATTATAGTTGATTGTATAAATTTACCAAAACACGTAAATATAAATTCGCTTGAAGTTATGGCGACGACGCAGACTTGGGCTGGATTTGCTTTTGAAAGGGAGTAGATGAGATACTTAGCTTTATTTTTACCTATATTGATGTTTGCAGATCCTGCAAAAAATGCCGAATTATTCGGTGTATTTACACTTATCCCGCCTGTTGTGGCGATAGTGCTTGCATTTATCACCAAGGATGTTATCTTGTCGCTTTTTATAGGTGTATTTAGCGGAACTTATCTGCTAAGTGTTATGAATAACGGCGTTATTATGTCTTTTGTGAAGGGCTTTGTCGATATCGTTAAGCGCATAGTAGGCTCAATGGCCGATAGCTGGAACGCAGGTATTATCCTTCAGGTGCTTTGTATAGGCGGTGTAGTAGCTCTTGTAACTAAAATGGGAGGCACCAAAGCTGTTGCTTTATGGCTTAGCAAAAAAGCAAAAACCGGAATTTCGGCTCAAATTTCAACTTGGGTGATGGGACTTTTTGTCTTTTTTGACGATTATGCAAACGCTCTTATCGTGGGACCTATAATGCGTCCGATAACCGATAAATTTAAAGTCTCAAGAGAAAAGCTTGCTTTTATCATTGACGCAACGGCTGCACCGATAGCAGGTATCGCCATCATATCAACATGGGTCGGACTTGAAATTTCACTCATTAAAAACGGCTACGAGCTAATCGGAATAACCGATATAAACGCGTTTGGGATATTTGTAGAGACAATTCCTTATCGCTTTTATAACCTCTTTATGCTTTTGTTTGTAGTCTGTACGGCAATGATGGGGCGCGAATACGGAAGCATGCTTGCAGCAGAGCGTAGAGCTCGCACGGGAGAGCTTCATTCAAGCAAATCAAGAATGGTTGATATCGAGGATAAGACTCTTGAGCCAAAAGAAGGCATCAAGCTTCAGACATCAAACGCCGTTATACCTATATTGGTTCTTATAATAGGCGCTTTTGTTAGTTTTTATTTTAGCGGGCTTAGTGCGCTTGAGGGCGAAACTCTTGAAAAGGCTCTTGCAAATCCGCTTACTTTTGAAACGCTTAGAGAGACTTACGGTGCGGCCGATGCTTCAGTAGCGCTTTTTCAATCGGCTCTTTTAGCTACTATAGTGGCAATACTAATTGGCGTTTATAGAAAAATTTTCGGCGTAAAAGAGGCTATTGAGACTTGGGTTAAAGGTTGGAAAACGATGATAGTTACGATTGTTATCTTGCTTCTTGCGTGGTCTTTGAGTTCTGTTATCAAAGAGCTTGGCACATCAAGGTATCTTGTCGATATGCTTTCAGACGCCACGCCTAAATTTATCCTGCCTGCGACTATATTTATACTTGGCTCTTTTATCTCGTTTTCAACGGGAACCAGCTACGGAACGATGGGAATTTTGATGCCTCTTGCCATACCTCTTGCAAATGCCGTGGGTATAAGCAGCGGGCTTGAGGGTGAAGCACTTCATGCGTATATGATCATAAATATTTCAGCCGTTCTTACGGGGGCGATATTTGGCGATCACTGCTCTCCGATATCAGACACCACCATCCTTTCCTCAATGGGCGCGGGGTGTAACCACATAGACCACGTCCGCACGCAGATGACCTATGCGCTTAGCGTAAGCGCCATAAGCATACTTGTAGGCTATATACCTGCGTCTTTGGGGCTTAGCGTGTGGATAGTGCTTCCGCTTGGGTTTTTAGCGGTATTTTTAACGGTAAGATTTATAGGGCAAAAGGTTTGATTTGACTGCAAGCGAGTGCAAATTTGTAGGAGAGTGCGGAAGTTGCACTCTAAATTTAAGCTATGACGAGCAGGTTGAGTTTAAAAAGAAATTTATAAAAGAAAAATTTAGCGAGTTTTACGGAGGCGAATTTGAGTTTTTCGCCTCCGTGCCGACTTATTACCGAAGTAGGGCAGAATTTGGTATCTATCACGACAAAGATAAACTAAGCTACTATATGCGTGGTGATAAGCGCAAATTTGTGCTAATTGACGAGTGTTTGAAGGTTGAAGCTAAAATCGCAAATTTGATGCAGCCTCTTTTAAATTTCATCGAAAAAAACGAAAATTTAAAGCATAAACTATTTGGTATAGAGTTTATCTCGACTAAAGATAGCCTGCTTGCTATGCTTTTGTATCACAAGAAGCTTGATGGGCTAAAGAGCGAATTTGATGAGCTTGCAAGCAAATTTGACATATCCGTAATCGCAAGAAGCAGAGGGCAAAAGCTAGTTAGCGAAGATGAAAATTTAAGCGAAAGACTCTATATAGAGGGCAAGGAGTATAAATTTAGCTTTAGCGAAGGAGCTTTCATACAGCCAAACAGAGCCGTAAACGAAAAGATGATATCTTGGGTCAAAGGCTGCGTTCATGGAGCAAACGATATGCTTGAGATGTATTGTGGTCACGGGAATTTCACTATCCCCCTTGCAAGCGAATTTAATCAAGTTTTGGCAACTGAAATTTCTAAAAAATCGATTGCAAATGCTCTTAAAAACTGCGAGCTAAACGAAGTTAAAAATATCAAATTTATAAGAGTTAGCAGCGAAGAGCTTATGCAGGCTTTTAGCGGCGTGCGAGAATTTCGCAGATTAGAAGGCGTAAATTTAAAAGCCTTTAATTTCTCTCACATCCTTGTCGATCCGCCTCGCGCGGGACTTGATATGAGTGTGATAAATTTCATCAAAAACTACGAAAATATCATCTACATATCCTGTAATCCCGAAACTTTAAAAGATAATTTAAAAGAGCTTGATAAAAGCCACGAGGCGGTTAAATTTGCGATATTTGACCAGTTCGCAAATACGACTCACATAGAGTGCGGGGTGCTTTTAAGGAGAAGAAGTGCAAATTTATGAAATTTTAAAAACAGCTAAAAACATAGCCATTGTAGGCTTAAGTCCCGATGAGAGTAAGGCTAGCAATGCGGTGGCTAAATTTTTGATAAAAGAGGGGTTTAGGATTTTCCCTATTTATCCGAAAGAGGATGAAATTTTAGGCTTTAAAGTATATAGAAATTTAAGCGAGATAGATGAAGATATCGACATCGTAGTGATGTTTAGAAAGGGCGAATTTGCAACCGCTCTTGTTGAAGATGTGATAAAAGTAGGTGCTAAAACGCTTTGGCTTCAGCTTGGTATAACAAACGAAGCGGCCAAAGAGCGCGCAAAGGAAGCGGGTGTAAATTTCGTAGAAGACAGGTGTATAAAAATCGAATTACAAAGGCTAGAAAATGATATCGTTAAATAAAATAATCCAAGCAAAACGCGCCATAAGCGGCTTTGTTTATAAGACGCCGTTTGCGTTTAGTCCTAAGCTTAGCTTGCTAAGCGGAGCGCAAATTTATCTTAAAAAAGAGAATTTGCAACGCACGGGAGCTTACAAGATAAGAGGCGCATACAATAAAATAGCAAATTTAAGCGATGAAGAGCGCGCAAAGGGCGTAGTTGCGGCAAGTGCGGGCAATCACGCTCAAGGCGTAGCTATATGCGCTAGGGAGTTTGGTGCGCCAGCCATCATAGTAATGCCCGAATCAACACCTCTTTTAAAGGTTTCAGGCACAAAGGCTCTTGGTGCGCAAGTGATTTTAAAGGGCGATAACTTCGATGAAGCTTACGAATACGCAAACGAATACGCAAGAGAGCGAGGAATGAGCTTCATACACCCTTTTAGCGACGAATTCGTAATGGCTGGGCAGGGCACGGTAGGGCTTGAGATGCTTGATGAAGTCGCCGATCTTGATATGATCATAGTGCCTGTCGGCGGAGGAGGGCTTATAAGCGGTATAGCAAGCTGCGTTAAGCAGGTAAATCCAAACATCAAAGTAATCGGAGTAAGTGCCAAGGGCGCTCCTGCGATGTATGAGAGCTTTAGGGCTAAAAAGAGTAAAAATTCAAAAACCGTTCGAACGATCGCGGACGGTATTGCCGTAAGAGACGCTAGTGAGGTTACTCTTGCGCATATATTAGAGTGCGTTGATGATATAGTTCAGGTTGATGACGAAGAGATAGCAAACGCGATTTTGTTCCTGCTTGAAAATCAAAAGATCATCGTTGAAGGCGCAGGGGCGGTCGGAGTTGCAAGCGTGCTTCACTCAAAAGTGAAATTTGAAAAAGACGCAAAGATCGGTATAGTCTTAAGTGGCGGAAATATCGATGTGCAGATGTTAAATATCATCATCGAAAAGGGTCTTATAAAATCGGCCAGAAAGATGACGATAAAGGTTACTTTGGTTGATAAGCCGGGTGCGCTTATGAGTCTAACCGACTGCTTAAAAACTGCAAATGCAAATATCGTCAAGATTGATTACGATAGATTTTCTACCAGTCTTGATTATGGCGATGCAAGTATCACAATCACGCTTGAAACTAAGGGCAAAGAGCATCAAGAGATGGTGCGAAACACTCTAAATGAGCATGGGTTTGAATTTACTCAGTTGTTTTAGATAAATTTGGTTTATTGTACCCGCACGGATTTTAAAGCGGTCAAATTTAAGCAAGCTTTTATCTAAATGCAAAGTATGAGGCGGTAAATTTAATAATCCCTTTACCAAATTTTGATAAAATCGCGCTAAAAGGAGAAAGATATGGTTGATTATGTAATAGTTGCGCTTCTAGTTTTGGTTTTGATCGTATTTGGCGTGATATACAAGATAAATAAGCAGGCTTCAAAAGCGTCAAAAGAGATAAAAAGCGATATAACGAGCGAAATTTCGCAGATAAAATCAATCGGCGAGCTTTCGGTATTTCAAGTTTATAGCAAAGAGATCGTGACAAAGACCGATCACGCGTTTGGAAGCTTTGGCAAGGAGTATCTGCGCTGGCTGGTTAGCGAAAAAAAGCTTTCTATGATATTTGAATTTGAGATAAATTTCATATACGATCTAACAAGTCCTAAGATGGATATCGTAAATACGGCAAACGGCGAATATCTTATCGTAATGCCGCCTTGTAAGTATAAATTTTCGATTGCGAATATGAAATTTTATGATGAGAAAAACGGCAAATTTATACCGTTTTTGTTGCCTGATTCGCTAAACGGCTTTTTTGGCAGCACATTTACCGAAGAGGATAAAAACAAGCTCATAACAGAGGCTAGAAACGAGGTTGAGAAGATGTCGGTTAAGCTAATTTCGGAGCTTCAAAACAAAATTCACAAATCGGCTCGCGATACTCTTGAGGCGATTGCAAAAAGCTTTGGCGCAAGGTCGGTTAGGTTTGAATTCCATGATAATGACGAGCCGCTTGACAGACGATTAAATCTACAAAACGTAGCCTGAATTTAGCCCGTTGGTTTAGTGAAGCGGGCTAAAATTTAAAAATTTAAGGAGAGTTTTAACTCTCCTTTTTTATTTTACTCTCCCAAATATTTTTTAAGATCGGCTTTGGCGTCGCCGCTTATTAATCCAAGATTGTAATTTTGCACTAAGAAATTTAGAATTTCCTCGTTCATAAACTCAGGCAGACTTGGTCCCACGTGGATATTTTTAACTCCGAGATATAAAAGCGCAAAGAGTATGATGATAGCTTTTTGCTCCATCCACATAAGCACGATAGAAACAGGCAGGTCGTTTACCGCTATGCCCGTAGCCTCGCTAAGAGCTAGAGCGATTTTAACGGCGCCGTTGCTGTCGTTGCACTGTCCAAGATCAAGATAGCGAGGAATTTGCGTGCCTTCGATGAAGCCAAAATCAATGTCGTTAAATCTAAATTTGCCGCAGCTTGAAGTAAGTATCACGCAGTCTTTTGGCAAGCTTAAGGCAAGTTCTCGGTAGTATTCGCGGTCTTTTCCCGGTGCGTCACAGCCTGCTATAACGAAAAAACGGCGAATTTTGCCTTCTGTTACTGCCTTTAAAATTTCACCCGCCATAGGTAAAATCGCCTTGTAATGATGACCCGTGTTTATAACCTCATCGCTATCAAATCCGCTTATATCAGGAAGGCTTAGCGCTTTTTCGATTACAGGAGTAAAATCATCGCCGTTAATATGCGTCACACCCTCAGTGCCCGCGATATCATATCCAAAGAGCCTATCTGCGTATGTGCAGGATGAGCGAAGCGGAACTATGCAGTTGGTACTCATTATGATAGCGCCTTGCCAAGCGTTAAATAACTTAGTCTGATCAAACCAAGCCTTGCCGATATTGCCTTTAAGGTGTGGATATTTGCGTAGCTCGGGATATCCGTGTGCAGGAAGCATCTCTGAGTGAGTGTAGATATTTACGCCTTTGTCTTTGGTCTGCTCAAGTAGCTCTTTGAGCATATGAAGGTTGTGTCCGCTAACTAAGATCGCCTTGCCTTCGGCTCTATTTTGTGTGACTTTAACGGGACTTGGAACGCCGTAAGTGCTAGTGTGCGCATCTGAAAGCAGATCCATTACCTCAACTCCTGCTTTGCCGACTTTTAAAATTTGCTCGATATGCTCCTCAAAATTAAAATTCATATTTGTAAGCGTGAAATAAAGTGTTTGTGCGATCACATCATCTACGTTTTTTGTGTTTGCGCCAAGCTCGTTTGCATGGTGACGATATGCGCTCATGCCTTTAAGCCCAAATATCATCATATCTTGAAGTCTAGCCTTCGTGCTATCCTTGCCGCAGGTTCCTTTATCTTGCCCTTTTGAGCCGCATCCGTTTGGAGCGCTCATCTCACACTGGTAACAAAACATCTTTTGATCTATCGAACTCATCTTGTATCCTTTCTTTGTTGAAATTTGCTAAAATTGTATTGAATTATCAAAATTTAAGTGTTGATACGTATCAACGCCCAGTGATTTTGAGAATAAACAATGGCTCAAATTTCGATCAAAACGTTTGCAAGCAATGTCTGGACGGATAACAGTGTCTTTTTAGATGTTATTATCCATAGCTTATTTTTGATTATTTGGTGTCAAAAGAAATTTTATAAAAGGTATAAAATGGCAATTGTAAAAGCCTTGCTGATAGGCGAAGTTAAAACTTACGGAGATGTAAACTCAAATGATCCGCTTAATAAAATTTGGCAAAGCGCGATATTTAAAACGGCGACAAATGATGAAATTTATGCAGATAAATTTGGCTTTAAAGGTGATGATGTGGCCGATAAGGTGCATCACGGAGGAGAGCAAAAGGCTATATTTGCAAATTCTTACGAGAATTATCCTGTGTGGAGTGAGTTTTTAGGTTTTGCAAATTTGCCATTTGGTGCAATGGGAGAAAATTTAACCATATCAGGAATGCATGAAAATGACGTTTTTATCGGTGATGTGCATAAAATAGGCTCGCTTGTGCTTGAAGTAAGCCAGCCTAGAAAGCCTTGCTTTAAGCTATCAAAACGCTGGATGAATGCAGGCGTAGCAAAAGAAATTTTTAGAAGCGGGCTTAGCGGCTGGTATTATAGAGTGCTTGAAGCCGGTTATTGTAAGGCGGGCGATAGTGTTGAGATAGTGTCTAGGAACGATAACTCTATGAGTGTGGCTGATTTAAATCGTGTCTTTTATGCTCCAAAAGAAAATGCTCGTTTGATCGATAAATTTATGAATTTAAAGGCTTTAAGCGCAGGTTGGCAAGATGATATAAAAAGACGTATCAAAGGCGTTTACAATACATCTTATATGGATAAAATTTAGTGGTTTAAGTTTGATCTATTTGATTTTTGGGGTGCTGTTGAGATTGAAATTTAGAAGATTATCTCTGTGCGTGCTACTTTAAAGCGGAGAAAATTATCTTAACTTTAGCTATTTTAGAGGTTTATATCTTGACAAAAGACGAAAAAATGAATATAATCACGTTTTCTTATTTGGTATTGGGGTATCGCCAAGCGGTAAGGCATCAGGTTTTGGTCCTGACATTCAGAGGTTCGAATCCTCTTACCCCATCCAAAATTCAACCTTATATTGACGCAGAATAGAGCAGTGGTAGCTCGTCGGGCTCATAACCCGAAGGTCGGGGGTTCAAATCCCTCTTCTGCAACCAAACTCCTATATTTTTAAATCAAAAAAATCTATTTTATCTTTCAATTTGAATCAACTTATAATGTAAGTATAAAGTATTGTATATAAAAACTAAATTTTAAAAAACGCTTTTCAAAAATGGATATTATAAATTAAAATAAAATAATAGATAAACAATTAAAAATTTATTTTTAATAAATTTTTACAACCTCTATAGTATAATCTTAAGAATTCTATATTTTAAGTTTAAATAAAGCTAATCACAAAAAGAGAGGGAGTTTGTTTTATGTTTAGTAGAGTTTCAAATAAAATCGCGGCAATTATATTTGTTTTGCTTACTGCATCTTTTCTTACGTTTGCATTTTTGAGTTATAGGCAAACTACGCTGGCTATGATAGGACTATCTGAGAAGTCAAAAGAGGCGATTACTCTTTCTGGAGGACTTTTTATAGAGGAGTATGTAAGCTCAAGAGTGGAGGCGGTAGAGAATTTTATCTATTACTTGCAAAAAAATCCCGAATTTTTCTCGGACAAAGAGTCTTTGAAGGCAAATTTTGGAGATCTTATAGCCGTTGCAAAGCTTGATGCTCTTTTTATAGGGTTTGAGGATGACGGTTCGCTTATAAATGCCTTCTTTGAAAAGGGATCAAGGGAGCCAAAATATGAAATTTTAAGCTTTGAAAAAGACGGATATGACTCAAGAAGTCGTGATTGGTATAAGGTTGCTAAGGCTGATAAGATATTTGCAACGGAGCCTTATTTGGATCCGGGAAGCAATAAAATAGTATCTAGCTTTGTAAAGCAAATTCTTATAAACGGTAAGGTTATGGGCGTAGTTGGAGCCGATGTGGATCTTTCTATACTTGGAGATACCTTGGTGAAAATGAAAGACAGCAATACGGGTGTTTTAAGCCTGGTTGATCTGGATAGTTCAAAGCTGGTATATCACACAAATAAAAATTTGATAATGTCTGATTCCGAACCTGCAAAAAGAGCGGTTGGTCTTTTGCAAAATGAGTTTAAAAAATACGGAGAAAAGGCGTTTGAATTTGAATACGAAGGAGTAAGAAAGGTAGGCGCTTGCAAAAGATACGATCTTGCAAATTGGCTTGTGTGTTCTTCAAACGAATTTAGCGATTATGATGAGACTTTAAATGCGGTTTTAAAAAATCAAACAATTCTTTCTGTGCTATTTATCACAGTGATTGTAGGAATTTTGGTTTTTGCGATATCTAAA
>NZ_LIWQ01000006.1:0-136193 GCF_012978795.1 Campylobacter sp. RM16188
GTAAAGAGAGGATAAGAAGAAGATAGAAAAAGAGTGAAATATAAACTTATATTGCTATCATAGAATTAAGATAGACTACTTATAAATTAACATATAGAAAATTTATAACATTGGAGAGTTTTTGAAAGATTCATTAGAGCTCGTTGTATGCTTAAAAAAAGAGCTTAAATTTAATAAAAAAATGCTTAGCAAGGCAGACAAAAGAAGAGTTAAAAGATATCCGTATTTATTGCAATCAAAATCTTTCATAAATTCTCGTGCCTTAAAATTTACATTTAAAAAGCGCTCTAAATTTTGTATATCTCATAAAGATGGATGTGTGGCGGTGCTCTTTGGAAAGGGTGGATTTGGCATAGATATCGAAGAGTTAAAAGATAGAAATTTTGATCACATAAGCGAATTTTGTTTTACGGAATTTGAACAGCAAGAGTGGTCCAAGTCGCTAAAAAGCAAAGAAAAATTTTATCAAATTTATACTACCAAAGAAGCTTTGATAAAAGCTCAGAATTTAGGCTTTAGTGAACTTAAACTAGTAGATGCTATAAACTCAAAAGGGTATTTTAAAAAAAGCTTTATTGTTAATGATTTGTTTATAGTTTCTGTAGTTTTTAAAGGTAAAAAAGATATAATGATTAAATTTTATAAAGACGAGAGTTTTGATTGAGTGTGGTTAAATTTCTAAAATTAATTATTTTAGCAACATTACTATCTGCCTGTAGTGCCAAATTTCAACCGCCCATTTTGCCTAAATTCGGTGAAAAAAATTTTGAAGTTATTTTTCAGGAAGGATCAGGCATTCTTTATGTAGCCAGTACCGACAAGGGATATAATTTTACTTTAATTAGTGCGCTTGGAGCTCCTTTGGCTAGGCGAGTTTTAACAAAAGACGGCAAATTTGAAAATATTGGATTTTTACCGCCAAATTCAAGATATAACGATCTTTTTGTGGCTGTTCTTGATATGATAAAAAATAAAGAGCATGAAAATGAAATTTTAATAGATGAAGAAAAATTTAAGGTAAAAAGCATTGATATACGTTAGTAAGCCGTCCATAGTGAGCGTAGCCGGCATAAGTGCGGATGAAAATATTTTAAATTTACAAACAGGTAAGAGATTTTTAACTCTTTGCGATAGTTTTATAGAGGGCAAATCATTAATGCTGGGTAAGATAGATATTAGTTTTGAAAAATTTAGCCCCAAAACGCCTAAATACTTTAAAACCCGCACAAATGCACTTGTCTTAAACGCTATGATGCAAATTGATAATACAATAAAAGACGCCATAAAGAAGCGTGGCAAAAATCGCGTAGGTGTCGTTATAGGAACTACAACAAGCGGAGTTGAAGAAAACTACAAGATATTTAAAGAGCATACTAAGACAGGCTTTTTTGATATATTTGGATACAATGTCAGCCAAAATGCTCTGGCAAATCCCGCCGAGTTTATCGCTGATTTTTACGGATTAAATGGAGTTTGCTTTGCCGTTTCTACGGCTTGCACTTCGGGCGTTAAGGCGATAATTGAAGCCAAAAGGCTTATTAAAGCGGGAATTTGCGATGCGGTTATTTGCGGTGGAGTTGATAGTCTAAATACTCTTACTATAAACGGGTTTCATTCTCTTGGGATACTAAGTGAGGGCGAAACTAATCCCTTTTCAAAAAATCGCGACGGTATAAATATAGGCGAAGGTGCTGGGCTTTTTGTGCTAAATAAGGATGAGATCTCTGATATTGTTATAGCGGGTGAACATTCAAATTGCGATGCGTTTCATATGACTCAGCCTGAAACAAGCGGCAAAATGCAAGGAATTTGCATCCAAGAAGCGCTTAAAAAAGCAAATTTAAGCGAGGTTGATTATATAAATTTGCATGGCACAGGAACAGTGGCAAACGATCAGGCTGAAGCTGCCGTAATAAATGCAAATTTGCCAAATACACCGGCAAGTTCTATAAAACCTGCGATAGGACATACATTGGGTGCCGCAGGAGCGATTGAAAGCTCTATTTGTGTGATGCTTTGCATGCAAAAAGAAGTTGTTTTACCACCTCATATATATGATGGAATTTATGACGAAGAGATAAAGAGAGTAAATTTGGTTAAAATCAATGAAAAAGCCGTTGTAAATTCTGCCATGTCGTTATCTTTTGCTTTTGGCGGAGATAATGCGGCGATTATTTTTGAAAGGGTTAGATGAGTTTGGCTGATTATTTGCCTCACGGCACTTCTATCGTTCTTATAGATGAAATTTTAGAATTTAAGCAAGATTATATCAAGACTAAAAGTATCATAAAAAGCGATAATAAATTTTTGCAAGACGGCAAATTTGAGATGTATAAAAGTATAGAGATGATGGCGCAAGCGCTTGGGATATATGACTCTAAGATGCGCGAGTTAAAAGGGTTAAAATCAGGACTTGGATTCTTGCTTGGAAGCAGAAAGTTTGAGATGTTTCAGCCGTTTTTAAGTGTAGGGGACGAAGTTGTGATAGAGGCAAGATGTTCTTTGCAGGATGAGGAGGGGTTTGGAATTTATGATTGCGAGCTTTATACGGATGGCAAAATAGCAGCCAAAGCCCGTTTAAACGTAATAAGTCCTAATGATGAGTTTGTACAAAGGATTGTAAATGAGTAAAAAAAGAGTTTTGATAACGGGCTCAAGCAGAGGCATAGGCGAGGCTATAGCAAGGCGTCTTACAAGTAGCGGCTATGAAGTAGTTTTGCACGGAAAGAAGAAAAGCGATGCGCTAACTAACCTTGAAAACGAACTTGGTTTTAAAAGCCTTGTTTTTGATGTGAGCGATACGCAGGCTGCAAATTTTGCCATTGAAGAGGATATGGCTAAAAACGGCGCTTACTACGCCGTAGTCTTAAATGCAGGGATAACTCGCGATAACACCTTTGTAGCGATTGAAAAAGAGGATTGGTTTGATGTTATAGATGTAAATTTAAATAGCTTTTATAATGTCTTAAAGCCTGCACTCATGCCTATGATACGCACGAGAAAGCCTGCTAGGATAGTTGTGATAAGCTCGGTTTCAGGCATTATCGGCAATAGAGGACAGGTTAATTATTCTGCGAGCAAAGCAGGGCTTATAGGAGCCACAAAAGCTCTTGCCGTAGAGCTTGCTTCAAGAAATATAACCGTTAATTGCGTAGCTCCGGGACTTATTGAAACAGATATGATAGATGAAAATTTGCCGATGGATGAAATTTTAAAAGCAATTCCTGCAAAAAGAGCGGGCAAAACAGAAGAAGTAGCGCCATTGGTTGAGTTTTTACTAAGCGAAGATGCCTCATATATAACAAGACAAGTTATCGGCGTAAATGGAGGTCTTTGCTGATGCGTGTATTTGTAACGGGAATGGGCATAGTAAGCGCTTTTGGTAAGAGCTGGAGTGAAGTAAGAGAAAAATTTAAGCAGGGTGAAAATGCTGTTGTTTATATGAAGGAGTGGGATAGGTATAATGATCTAAATACTCGCCTTGCCGCGCCCATTTTAAATTACGAGTGCCCAAAGGAGTGGGATAGAAAGCAACTTAGAAGCCTTGGTATCGTATCAAGATATAGCGTTGAAGCTGCAGGGCTTGCTCTAAGTGACGCAGGACTTTTGAATGATGAGAGGATTACAGACGGTAGGATGGGCGTGGCATGCGGTTCATCTACCGGCAGTACAGAGTCGATTTTATCTATGGCCAATCTTTTAAGTACAGGCGAAAATAGCTGTAACGCCAATACATATATAAAGATGATGCCTCACACGACGGCTGCTAATATAGCTCTTTTTTATAAACTAACAGGACGCATAATACCTACTTCATCAGCCTGTACCAGTGGATCTCATGCTATCGGATATGCTTATGAGAGCATAAAAAGCGGCAGGATAGACATGATGCTTGCAGGAGGCGCAGAAGAGCTCTGTCCAAGTGAAGCTTATGTCTTTGATATGCTTTATGCAACCAGTGTTAAGAATTCAATTCCAAAGCTCTCTCCTGCACCATTTGACTCAGGCCGAGATGGTTTGGTTCTTGGAGAAGGAGCCGGTATAATGCTGCTTGAGAGCGAAGAGAGCGCTATGAAAAGGGGAGCTAAAATTTACGCTGAAGTTGCCGGGTTTGGCTCAAACTGTGACGGAACGCACGTAACAAGACCGCAAAGCGCTACTATGAAAGGCGCGATGCAATTAGCGCTAAAAGAAGCAAATTTAACTCCCGATATGATAGGCTATATCAACGCTCACGCAACCGCTACCAAGCAAGGAGATATCGCAGAAAGTATAGCTACAAATGAGCTTTTTGGCGAAAATATAGCTATCAGCTCGCTTAAAAGCTATCTTGGACACACTCTTGGAGCCTGTGGTGGTCTTGAGGCGATATTTAGCGTTATGATGATGAGAGAGGGGCTATTTTTCCCTACGATAAATTTAAATCATATTGATGAAAGCTGCGCTCCGCTAAGATATTTAAGAGAA
The DNA here is from genome assembly GCF_012978795.1 of Campylobacter sp. RM16188. Lineage (NCBI taxonomy): Bacteria > Pseudomonadati > Campylobacterota > Epsilonproteobacteria > Campylobacterales > Campylobacteraceae > Campylobacter > Campylobacter sp. RM16188. The sequence continues at coordinate 4,468 of NZ_LIWQ01000006.1, forward strand.
GAAACGGCCATAAATACCGACTTTGTTATGAGCAACAACTTTGCATTTGGCGGAGTAAATACATCGCTTATATTTAAGAAAATTTAATAAGGAGCAGTAGTGAAAAAGATATTGTTTTTGGCGGTTTTTATTTTTAGCTTAAATGCCGATGAGATATTTAATCTAAGCATTGAAGAGGCGTTTAAAAATCCTTTAGCTAAAAAATATATATTACCCGATGTAAAAGTGGAATTTGCAGATACATACACAGCCGATAGAGTTGTAGTGGCAGCCACTGCAAGCAGAAAGCAAAGAGGCGAAATATCAGATAAAAAAGATAAGTGTGAAATAGCTTTTTTGGATGCGGTAAATGCTTTTCAAAGACGAGTTAAAAAAGAAAATGGATCAAAAGCCGTAAATATAGTAAGCTTTTTATACGGCAATGTATTTAGTTCTAAAACGGAATTTCAATGCCTCTATACTAACAAATTTACGGTTAGACTAAGAGGCGATATAGCCAAATAAAGGAGAAATGATGAAGAAAATTTTTGCCGGTATAGCGGTTTTGGTTTTGGGTTTAAATTTAAGTGCGCGCGATGACGTGCTTTACTTTTCGATTGACGAGGTTTTAAAGTCGCCAAAGGCTGCCGAAGTTCTTAATAAAGACATCAAGCTAAGCTTTGGCTCGGGCACAAAAGGTAAAATTTTACAAAAGGGCCTCACCTCAAACAAAAAGACAAATGCGTTTAATAAAAGCGATAAAGAGGCTTGCGAATGGGCATTTTTATCAGCCATCAAGACATTTCAAGAGCGAGCCGTTAAAGAGGGTGGCACCAGAGTTATAAATCTTACCGGTTATTACAAAAAGCAGCCTTTTGACTCTAAAACCAAGTTTCAGTGCGGAGCCGGAGCGCTTATGGCCGGTGTAACGCTAAAAGGCGATATAGCAAAATAATGAATTTAAGCTTTAAGGTTGAATTTTTTGACGCTATTGTTTTTGATAATGCCGGCAAAAGCGAGCTTTTAAAATATACAAAAGAATTTGATATCTCGCATATCCCGCCGCTTGAAAGACGCAGGCTAAGCAAGGCTGCAAAGTGCGCCTTTCATCTTACAAAAAGGCTTGGCAATATCGATATGCCTGTGGTTTTTAGCTCATATAGCGGGGAGATAAATAGATGTTTTGATCTGCAAAGCACGCTTGCAAGAGGCGAGCTTATCTCGCCGACTTCATTTTCGCTTTCGGTTCATAACGCCATATCTTCGCTTCTTAGTATTAGTATGCAAAATCGTCATGAAATTTCCGCTGTGTGTGCGTATGCTACTCTTGAATACGCTCTTGTGCAAGCCAAACTTCATCTTGAAAACGGTCATAATAGAGTGCTTTTGCTTGCTTATTATGAAGCTGTAAATCAGGAGTATTTTAAACAAGACGAAGCCTCTTTTATGGTTGCCATGGTAGTTTCTAAAGGACAGAATTTAAAGCTAATTCAAGGCGAAAAGCAAAAAGATATCGATGAAAATTTACTGCTTAAATTTTTACTAAATTTTGATATATGTAAAAAATCATCGTGGACTAGCAGTGATAAAAACTGCACTTGGCAGTGGGACTATGAGCCTTAAAAAGCTTTTGCGTCAAGCTTTGGCGGCTGTGCTTTTTATTATTTTTGGAATTATTTGCATGGTAGGAAATCTAATATTTTTACCTATCGTGATACTTGGTCTTCATAAATTTAAAACAGTTCAAAATTTATCCCGTGATAGCGTTTGGTTGTCTTGGAAATTTTTCATAGCGGTGAGTAAAATTTTTGGCTATTTAGACTATAAATTTGATATCAAAACCGATCTGTGCAAAAATTCCCAAATGATAGTGGCAAATCACCCGTCTCTTATAGACGTGGTCTTTTTGATATCTAAAATTCGGCGTGCAAACTGCATAGTAAAGGGCGATCTTACTAAAAACGTATTTTTATCATTTGCTATTAAAGCGTGTGGATATATACCAAATACGGCTAACGAAGAGTTGCTTGCAAGAAGCGTTTGCGCTCTTGAAAACGGAGAAAATTTGATCGTCTTTCCCGAAGGAACGAGAACTAAAGATGAGATAAATTTCCACAAAGCCGCATCTCATATCGCGACAAAAGCGGCAAGCGAAATCATAGGCATTGCTATTAATATGCAGCCAAGAAGCCTAAGAAAGGGCGAGCCTTGGTATAGCACGCCCGATGTTATGATAAAATATGACTTTTATGAGCTTTTTTGCCTTGATATGAAAGGATTTTTTACTCATAAGCCAAATCCTATAAGAGCCAAAGAGCTACATAGGTATATGAATGAAATTTACAGGAAGGAGTTTGAATGCAAGAGTTAGTTAATGAGATAAAAGAGCTTATCATAAACAGCCTGAATTTGGAGGATATGAAGCCAAGCGATATCGATGAAAACGCACCTCTTTTTAATGAAGGCTTGGGGCTTGATAGCGTAGATGCGCTTGAGCTTGGACTTGCCGTGCAGAAGCGATACGGCCTTGTGCTTGATTCAAAGACGGCGAATTTAAAAGAGATATTTTATAGCGTAAATTCGCTTGCAAAATACATTTTTGAAAAGAGGAGCGAGCAATGAAGCAAGAAGAGATATTTGAAATTTTAAAATCCTCTTTGATAGAGCTTTTTGAGATAGAAGAAAGCAGGATAAAGCCAGAAACGCTTATTTATGAAGAGCTTGAGATAGATAGTATAGATGCGATAGATCTAATCGATCACATCAAGCGAAAAACGGGACATAGACTTATGCCCGAGGATTTTAAGAGCGTAAAGACGCTTGAAGATATCGTTAAAGCGGTTGCAAAGAAATTTGAAGCTTAAAACGGCTATAAGGGCGGGAATATTTATAGCAAGCATAGCTTATCCTTTTGCACTATTTTTTGCAAACCGATTTAGTCTAATCGTTATTGCCGCACTTGGAATTTTATGGACGTTAAGAGGAATTTTAGAAAGCGGAAATTTAAGGCTTGTTTCTTTCTTGGCAGCGGTATTTTTTGGGCTTTGCCTTATCTTTAAAGGATCGGCTTTAGCCTTTTTATATCCCGTCTTGGTAAGTCTTGGATTTTTGGCTGTTTTTGCATATAGCTTAAAAAATGAGGCAATCATAACGAAATTTGCCAGACTGAAAGAGGCAAATTTGAATGAAAAAGTTATAGCCTATACTAGAAATTTGACTAAAATTTGGTGTGGTTTTTTTATTTTTAACGCCGCTTTGGCGCTTTTTTTATCTATTCTTGATGATAAGATTTACTGGAGCGTTTATACGGGAGTGATTTCATATCTGCTTATGGGCGCTCTTTTTGGCGGTGAGATTTTGTATAGAAAGATTTTTATTTTAAGAGATGGCAGATGAGTTTTATTGATAAATTTAAGAATTTTAGATTTATAGATGATGATAGGGATATATTTGTCCAATCTAAAAAATTTGCAAGCTATTTAAAACAAAACGATATAAAAGAAGTTGAAATTTATCTAAGTTCGGCTTGTGATTTTTGCATAGCATTTTTTGGCGCGATGACAGCAGGAGCGGTTGCTTATATTTTGCCAAAGCCGATTTTTAGCGGCGAAATGCTTAGTGTAAGAGATGAAAATTTTGCCGAATTTTTAGATGTAAATGATATTTGCGAGCTAAATTTAAACGAGGATAGCAAATTTTATCTTCAGACTTCAGGCTCAACAGGTAAGAGTAAAAATATAAAAAAATCTCTTAAAAGCATGATTGTAGAGGGCGAATATTTGGCTAAAATTTTTGGCTTTAGTCCTGAAAATATAATATTTGCAAGCGTTTCGCACCAGCATATGTTCGGGCTTGCTTATAGGATATTTCTTCCTATGATGATTGGCTCAAAGGCTATCGCGCGCGAGCTTAACTACCCTGAAGCAATCCTAGAGCTTGATCTTAACAATCATGTTTTAATAACCTCTCCCGTGTTGCTTAAAGCCTTGGTTCAAAGCCCAAGAGCGGACGAGATAAAGCCTATTTGCGGTATAGTTTCGGCAGGAAGCGAGCTAAAAAGTGAGCTTAGAGAAGAGCTTAATAAGCTTTGCAATGCAAAGATAATTGACATATACGGCAGTACCGAAACCGGTACGATAGCGCAAAATTTAGGCGACGGGCTTATGCTTCTTGAGCCTGTTAAGGGCGGACTTGATGAAAGAGAAGCGTTAAACGTAAGCTCTCCTTGGTGCGAGTTTTTTCAAAGTAACGATTGTGCCGGCATAGAAGGTTCGCGCCTCATCTTGCGTGGCAGGATCGATAGGATAATCAAACTAAACGACAAGCGAATAAGCCTAGAAAGTATCGAAAAAAAGCTATTTGAAAGCGGAAATTTAAGCGATTGTTATTGCGCGGTTCATCCAAAATTTAAGCGTGCGGTTGCGCTTTTGGAATTAAATAAAAGCGGGCTTGATAAATTTAGAAAATTTGGCAAAGCGGGCATAGTAGAGCAGCTTAAAGAGATATTGAAGATAGAATACAAAAATAGCGTTAGGCGCTTTAAGATAGTCGAAAGCTTACCTAGAAATCCTCAAGGAAAATTTTCAAAGGATAAATTTGAAGAGGTTTTGTTTAGGCAAATTTGGCCAAAGTGGACTAGGTGCAAAAGTGATGTTTGGGAGCATAAATTTAGCTGCGTTATGAGCGTTGAACTTGATATATTTACTCATCATTTTGCGAGGCTTCCTTTGGTGCCGGGATTTTTTCAGCTTGATTTTGTATTTGCCCTAGCTAGGAGTGTGGGGGTAAAATTTAGTGATAAAACTAGCGTAGAAAATCTAAAATTTACTAAATTTGTCCGCCCAAACGATACTCTTGATGTCTGTTTTGACGTGAGCGATGAGAAGATCAACTTCGAGCTATTTTGCAACGGCGAAAAGTGCTCAAGCGGCAGGATAAAATTTGATATATAAATACGGCTTTTTAATCCCATTTTACAACCATCCGGCTCGCATAAAGCAGCTTGTAGCTAAGCTTAAAAAGCACGATTTGCCTATCATAATCGTAGATGACGGCTCAGATAGTGCCAGTAAAGCCGTGCTAAATAGCCTTGAAGGCGTTATTATCTTAACTAGAGAGCAAAACGGCGGCAAGGGAGCTGCGATGAAGGACGGGTTTAAATTCGGGCTTGAAAACGGCTTTAGCCATCTTTTTCAGATAGATGCGGACTCTCAGCACGATCTTAGCGTAATAAGCGAGTTTTTAGCTTGCAGCAAAAAAGAGCCTAAAAAACTCATATGCGCAGCTCCCGTTTATGATGAAAGCGCGCCAAAAGCCAGGGTTCACGGTAGAAAAATAACAAATTTTTGGATATATATCAACACTCTTGGCGCAGATATCAAAGACGGGATGTGCGGATTTAGAATTTATCCCTTAAAAGAGCTTGAAACGGCAATTTCCAAAAGCAATACCGATAGGATGGAATTTGACACCGAAATCCTTGTAAACGCCCATAGAAGCGGTGTTAATATGGAATGGATAGATATAAGGGTGTTTTACGAAAAAGGCGGCGTGTCGCACTTTAAAATGCTAAGAGACAACGCGCTTATATCGCTTATGCACGCTAAGTATTTTTTAACTATGCCAAAATTTGCTTTTGATAGATTAATAGGCTCTAAAAGCGATAAAATGTGGTGGCAAAAGCATGAGCGAGGCGGTAAAAATTTATTAAATTTGACACTATTTTTAACAAAATACACGCCAAAATTTCTTTTGAATTTTCTGATAAAAATCGTAGTGTTTTTTTACTACGTCACCTCAAAAAAGGAGCGTGAAAATATTAAGAAATTTAGAGAAAATTTAGCCAAATTTGCGGGCAAAGAGTGCATTAAAGATAGTAGCGTATTTAGTAATTTTTATGAATTCGGTGTTGCGATTTGCGATAAATTTAGAGTGTGGCGAGGCGAGATAACGCTAGATGAGATTAGAGCCGTAAATTTACAAACCATTCAAAATGAGCTCATAAATGCTAAAAGAGGGCAGGTTATACTGACCGCTCATCTTGGAAATATTGAAATTTGCAAAGCGCTTTCAACAAAAGTCGGCGGACTTGATATGGTCATTTTAGCCTATGATAAAAATACACGGGAATTTGCAGGGGCCATAGCCAAGATAAGCGGTAAAAGCGTGCGCGTGATACTTGTTAACGAGCTTGACGTAGAGGCTATGCTGGAGCTTAAAAACATAGTAGATAGCGGTATTCATATAGGCATAATGGGCGATAGAGTGCCTATAAGCGGGGATAAATTTAGCGAGGTTAGCTTCCTTGGACAAAGCGCTAAATTTAACTACGGACCGTATCTGATAGCCGGAATTTTAGGCGTTGGCGTAAGCTCTCTTTGGTGTCAAAAGATGGGAGATAAATTTGATATAGAGCTAATTAAAATCGCTGATCAGATAAAGCTTTTTCGAGATAAGCAAGCAAGCGTTAAGCCATATCTTGAAGCTTACGTAAAAGAACTTGAAAGAAGATGCGTTCAAACACCTTCTCAGTGGTTTAATTTTTTTGATTTTTGGGGTCAATGATGAGTGAAATTTCAAAGAAAGTTATCTTAAAAGCTCAGTTTTTCGATGTGGATTCTATGAACGTGGTTTGGCACGGCAACTATATCAAATACCTTGAAACAGCGCGTTGCGAACTGCTTGATGAGATAGGATATAACTACGAAGCGATGAAAAACGACGGCTTTGCTTTTCCTGTCGTTAAGCTTGACATCAAGTATGCAAAGCCTGTGTTTTTTGGCGATGAGATCGAGGTTGAGGCTATTTTGGTTGAATTTGAGAGCTTTTTAAAATTTAGATACATCATAAGAAACGTCAAAACAAAAGAGAAGCTAAGTGTGGCAAACAGCTCGCAAGTAGCGGTTGATATGAAGGACATGCAAACTTGTCTTTTGTTGCCCGAACCCATTAAAAAAGCGATAAAAAGGTATCAAAATGAAAAACTTAATAGTAATATTTAGTCTTAGCCTAAGCTTGTTTGCGACCGGCTTTGAAGAGATAAAATCAAACATAAAAACTCAAAACATAAGCGGAAATTTTACTCAGACTAAAATTTTAAAAGGTTTTAATAACGCTTTTAAGAGCTATGGCTCGTTTTCTTTAAACGAAAATGAGCTGCTTTGGCAAAACAGCAAGCCGATTTCTTCAACTCTCATCATAAACAAGGACGGGGTTTTTCAAAAAAACGGCGATGATCTTATAAAAACCGGTCAAAATTTCGATGAGAAGCTATTTTTGGCTCTCGTTAGACTTGATGAAAGCGAGCTGAAAAAAGAGTTTGAATATAAAATTTCATCTTCAAGTAAAGGCTGGGATATCGTGCTAACGCCTAAAAATTTACTTTTAAAGCAAATTTTTACTCAAATTTCATTAAGCGGAGATGAGTTTTTAAAACGACTTGAACTTGATGAGGTAAGCGGAGATAAAACGATAAACGAATTTTATGATATAAAATGAAAAAAATCTCTACTTTTTGTCTGTTTCTTCTTGTCTTTTTTGTGTCTGTTTTTTATATCGTAAGCGAGATAAAAAGAGTTGAAACCGATATATTCGCTCTTGTAAATTTTAAAGAAAACGAGCGTGAATTTCAGCTTTTAAAATCCATGCAAAAAGATTTTTCAAATGAATTTTTATTTATGAGCGACTCGAAAGAATTTGCTTTAAAAGCTGAAAAAACCGCTTTTGAATTCGGTATTTTTGATGAATTTAACGCTACGACAAATATCAATCTTTCAAACTATCTTGATGAGATAAACCGGCTTAAGATGGCTATGCTCAGTAAAGAAATTTACCAAGAGATAGTTGGGGGTAGCGGCAAGTTTTTTAAAAAAAATGCCGAAAGCTTTTTTAATCAATTTGCTTTTAAACCGCTTAGCCCAAACGATGATTTTTTCGGTTTTTCAAGTCATTTGAGTGTAGATGATTCAAAGATAAGCCTCGATCTTTCAAGCCTTATGCTTATGGTTAAAGATGAAAATAAGGATTTTTATCTCATAAAAGCAAGGCTTAAAAATGGCTATGATGATAAAAAGCTCATTAAATTTTATGAAGAGATAAAAGCTTGGGCGGACAAAGAAAATGCAGAGGCGTTTATAAGTTCGGGTGCGCTTTATTCGGCTTTTGCAAAGGACAGGGGAGATAAAGAGAGTCTTTATATGAGCCTTGTTTCGCTCTTTCTAAGCTCTGCTTTGTTCTTACTTGCTTTTAGAAATTTCAATATATTTTTTATTATTTTTGTTGCGATTTTCGGATTTGCTTGCGGCTTTGCAGCCTCGCTTGCGGTATTTGCAAGCGTGCATATTATGGTTGTGGTTATAGGCACCAGTCTTGTGGGACTGATGTTTGATTTTGCTCTTCATTGGCTGGGCAAAAGTCAAAATATAAAAATAAGCAGATACGGTATGCGCCCTATGCTTGGCATATTTTTGCTGGGACTTGTTATCACGATGAGCGGATATGGGGTGTTTGTGTTTGCAAAGCTTGAAATTTTAAAGCAGATTGCGGTCTTTTCTTTTTTTACGCTTTTTGGTGCGTTTTTGTTTACATATTTTTGTTTGCCGCTCATTCTTGAGGGCAAAATTTTCACTCAAAGCAAAATTTTTACTGAAATTTTAAATAAATTTGAAGAATTTTGCCTTGTGTTTGCAGGCAAAATCGGAATCAAATTTGTATCTTTGCTTGCGATTTTTCTTGCTTCTGTTTTGCTACTAAATTTATCAAATTTAATTGCTACCGATAATATAAAAGAGTATTCAAGCTCTCCTGATGAGCTGCTTTTGCAGTCAAAAAAGATATCAGAGCTTAGCGGACTTGCAGGATCTGGTTTGATGATTGTGGTTAAAAACGGCAATGATGTCTTGCAGGCTGAAAATAAACTTTTAAGCGAGCTTAAGGCTGAAAATTTAGTTGAAAACTACGAATCCATATCTAAAATTTTTCTAACCCAAAGCGAGCAAGAGAGTATAAAAGACGCTTTTAAAAAAGCTAAAAACGATCCTAAAATGATAGAAATTTATACAAATTTCGGCTTTGATGAAGATATGATAAACAAAGAGTTTGACAAAGTATCTCAAGTTAAAACGCTTAGCTTGGATGAAATTTTAAAATTTGATATTGCAAAAGATTTTAAGCGCTTCTTACTTGATGAAAATTCAAGCGTAATTTATGCAAAAAATTTTACAAATAACGATAAAAGCGATGAAATTTTAGCTTTAAACGACGCTTTTGTAGTCGATTTTCTAAGTGCGCTTAATCAAAATTTCACTGAAGCTAAAGCATCTGCGGCTATGCTTAAACTTATAGCCTTTTGTCTTGCGTTTGTGCTTTTGTGGGTGTTTTTTGGCGCTCTTAAAGCCTCTTTGGTTATGAGCTTAATCACGCTTGGAGTGATGAGCACGCTTTGCTTTTTTGTCTTTTTTGATATGCATATTAATATCTTTGTAGTGTTTGGACTTATCTTGGCAAGTGCGGTCGGAATTGATTATATGATATTTGCTCTAAATAAAAATTTGAGTGTAAATGAGCGTATCTTTGGCATTATGATGGCGGCGGTTACCAGCTTCATATCGTTTTTTATGCTTACTTTTAGCACCACAGGCGCGATCAGCCTATTTGGGCTTAGCGTTAGTCTTTGCGTGGCTTTTTATGCACTTGCCGCTAGCGTTTTGAGCGCAAGAAATTTATAAATATCAGAATATACCTACTATCTGTTTTGCTATTTTGCTTTCAAGTGCTTTTATAGCATCTTGAGGCTTCATGCTCCCGTTTGCCGTGCCTGTGGTGTAAGTTTTCTTGTCTATTTGTTTGTTTTTGCTATTTTGACTTACCAGTATATCAACTTTCATCTCATAGACCATGCCGCTTGAAAAATTATCCATTATACTGTCTACGAACGACGAACTGATATTTGAAACGACATCGGCGGCTGATTTGTTTGTTTGCTTTACGGCTGAATTTGTTTCGGTTTTAACCGCTTTGCCTATACCGTAATCCTCTTTTTTGTTTTTTGCATCTCTCTTTTTTTCAAACGAAACTACACTTGCTGTAAGGACAAACATTGCATCTTCTGCGGTATTTGCTATCTTGTATCCTTTTGATTTAAGTCCTTCGGTGAGATACTCTTGTAAATCTATCTCTTCACCGCTTATGTTTTTGGAATTTATATATATTGTCTTGTTTTGGCTATCAACAGGAGGCAGGATGATATTTTGCATCATTTTCACGCTTGTTTCAGGAGAATTTCCTCCGGCACACCCTGCAAATAAAATCAGACATGAGCTTAAAACTATATAAAACAGACCGTTTTTCATCTTAACCTCCTATAAATTTGTGATAATAAGTGATTATATAACTTATTAAATAATAAATCAATATAAAGTTTACATTGTTTTAATACCTTGTAGCCAAGCGGCAAATTTAAAAAATTAAGTTATAATCACGCATGTGTCAGGGGAGCGTTAGCTGAGATTAGGTGCAAGCCTTAGACCCTTAAACCTGAAGCGGATAATGCCGACGTAGGAAGATGCGCTACTTCTGATGCAAATTTAATCCAAAGACAAAATATGCTAATTATAAATGGCAAAGATGAGAGCGAATTTATAGGGCGAAATTTGCAAGATTTTCTCTCAAGTAAAAATTTTAAAATAGAGCAAGTTGTAGCCGAATTAAACGGTGAAATTTTGCCAAAAGATAAATTTGATACTATTTTAAACGACGGCGACAGGGTAGAGATAGTCTGCTTCGTGGGTGGCGGATGATGAGTAAAATGTTTAGCCGAAATGTGGCGGGCGCTACAGACGCTCTTAATAAGCTTAATATCGCTATTTGCGGAGCGGGCGGGATAGGCTCGAATTTAGCCGTTATGCTTGTGCGTTCGGGCGTTAAAAAGCTCACGATAATTGATTTTGATACGGTTGAATTAAGCAATCTAAACCGCCAGCACTACTTTATAAAAGATATTGGCAAGCCAAAAGTAGTGGTACTTAAAGAAGTTTTGGAAAGTATTTCGCAAGTGCAAATCGAGGCGATAGAGGCTAAGATAACCGGTCAAAACGCAAAAGAAATCTTAAAAAACTTTGACGTGATTTGCGAAGCGTTTGATAACGCCGAACAAAAGGCTATGCTTGCAAATTTCGTGCTTGCAAATTTAGATAGCGTGTTTATAGCAAGTAGCGGAATGTCGGGAATTAGCGGAGAGATGAAAGTGCGAAAAGTAAATGAAAAATTTTATGTTTGCGGTGATGAAACAAGTGATATGAAAGATGGTGTAATGAGCCCAAGAGTAAGTATATGTGCGGGCATGATGGCGAATTTGGTGCTAAACTTGGCTTTACAAAGAGCAAAAAAGGAGCGTGCGTGAAAGATGATTTTTTAGAGCTTGGCGGGCATAAATTTAGTTCTCGCTTCATCTTGGGTTCGGGCAAATTTTCTCTATCTTTACTTGAGGCTGCGATAAAAGACGCAAAAGCTCAGATCGTTACGCTCGCGCTTCGCAGAGTAAATGAAGGCGGAAGTGAAAATATACTTGACTTTATCCCAAAAGATATCACCATCCTGCCAAACACTTCAGGGGCCAGAAATGCAGAAGAGGCCGTGCGTATCGCAAAGCTTGCGCGCGAACTTGGATGTGGCGACTTCGTTAAAGTCGAGTGTATAAAAGACAGCAGATATCTGCTGCCTGATAACTACGAGACGATAAAAGCGACGGAAAAACTTGCAAATTTGGGCTTTGTCGTAATGCCTTATATGTATCCCGATCTAAACGTGGCTCGCGATCTTGTAAATGCGGGTGCCGCTTGCGTGATGCCTCTTGGAGCGCCTATCGGCACAAATAAAGGACTCGCCACTCGTGAATTTATCAAAATTTTAATAGATGAGATAGAACTGCCCGTGATAGTTGATGCGGGTATCGGAAACCCTGCTCAGGCTTGCGAGGCTATGCAGATGGGTTGCGCTGCGGTAATGGCAAATACCGCTATAGCAACTTCAGGAGATGTGCGAGCGATGGCAAAAGCTTTTGCGCTCTCTATTGAGGCTGGCAGGCTTGCTTATCTGGCAGGGCTTGGCGAGATTAGCGAAGCGGCAAGAGCGTCTAGCCCGCTAAGCGGTTTTTTGGAGTAGGGCGTGAAAAATTTTGACGTGATGAGCTATATGGACGGCATGCAGCGCATAGATGAAAGCTTGATGAATCGTGTCTTAAATTTGCGTGAAAACTACAACTATGAGAGCTATACAAAGTCTGATGTAAAAAGAGCTCTTGGTATGAGTCGTGTCGATATAGAAGGGCTTCGTGCGCTTTTAAGTCCTGCGGCTGGCGAGTTTTTAGAAGAGATGGCGGCGCGCGCTCAAAGTGAGATGAGAAGGCATTTTGGAAACAGCATTGAGCTTTTCACCCCGCTTTATATCTCAAATTTTTGCGATAGTAACTGCGTGTATTGCGGATTTAGCTCGCATAATAAAATTTCGCGCCTAAGGCTAAAGGTAGACGAGATAAAAACAGAGCTTGAAAGTATCGCAAAAAGCGGACTTAAGGACGTGCTAATACTTACGGGTGAGAGTGCTAAGAAGCGCGATTTAAACTATATCGGCGAAGCTTGCAAGGAGGCTTCAAAGATATTTAGCAACGTCGGAGTTGAGATTTATCCGTTAAATTCCGATGAATACGCATACTTGCATGAGTGTGGCGTGAATTATGTGATAGTGTTTCAAGAGACTTATAGTCCCGAAAAATATGCCAAGGTTCATATCGGCGGACAAAAGATGAGCTTTGCTTACCGCTTCAATGCCCAAGAAAGAGCTCTTATGGGTGGTATGAGAAGCGTCGGATTTGCCGCCTTGCTTGGGCTGGATGACTTTAGAAAAGATGCCTTTGCGACGGCGATTCATGCAAATTTCATTCAGCAAAAATATCCGCATGCAGAAATCGCTATATCCTGTCCTAGGCTTAGACCTGCTAAAAATAAAAGTGAAATAAATGCGGGCGAAGTTGATGAAAAAAGCCTTTTTCAGGTAATTTGCGCTTATAGAATTTTTCTTCCTTTTGCTAATATCACGATCTCAACGCGCGAGAATGCCAAATTTAGAAACGGTATTATAAAAGTAGCCGCGAGCAAAATTTCAGCAGGAGTTAGCGTGGGGGTCGGCACTCACTTGGATGGAGTCAAAAGAGGCGATGAGCAGTTTGAGATAGACGATACTCGTGGCGTGGATGAAATTTATAAAGATATCTTAGCGCTTAATCTGCAACCTGTGATGAGTAATCATATCTATGTTTGAGCTCATTTGTGTTACAAATAGGCACTTAAGTAGCGATTTTTTAGGAGATTTATCGCATATAGTTAGCGAAAAAAAGCCAAATGCTGTCATCTTAAGAGAAAAGGACTTGGATGAGTGCGAGTATGAACATTTGGTCTTAGAGGTGCTAAAAATCACTAAAAATTCAAGCACTAGGCTTATTTTGCATACTGATTTGGATGTTGCTTTAAGTCTTGGAATTAAAAATTTACACCTTTCTTTTGGAGAGTTTTTGAAATTTAACGAGACAAAAACGAAACGAGACTTGGTTAAAAATGAAAATTTAACTATCGGAGTTTCGGTTCATTCTCTCGACGAAGCCATTCTAGCACAAAATTTAGGTGCAAGTTATGTCATAGCAGGGCATATCTTTAAAACTAAGAGTCATGAGGGTGCACCACCTAGAGGGCTAGAATTTTTAAAAGAAATTTGTGCAAATTTAAACATCAAAACATACGCTATCGGCGGGATAAATTTCAAAAATTTAAGCCTTATCAAGGATGTTGGAGCTAGTGGAGCTTGTATGATGAGGGGGTTTTTGAAATTTGGCCAACAGACGGCGGGAAGCTAGATTTAAGGCTAATTTATTATCATTTTAAAATTTTTATTAAGGATAATCGGTGAATAAACTTGTTTTTGTGACATTGCTTTGGGCTTTTAGCTTTAGTTTGATAGGGGAGTTTTTAGCAGGTAGAGTAGATAGCTATTTTGCGGCATTTTCGCGTGTTGTTTTGGCACTTCTTGTCTTTTTGCCTTTTATGAAATTTGAGGCAAAAAATGCCGCTATATACGCTAAAATCACACTTATCGGAGCTATTCAAATAGGAGCTATGTATATCTTTTACTATAACTCATTTTTGTATCTAAGTGTGCCTGAAGTAGCGCTTTTTACGATATTTACACCTTTTTATGTGAGCGTGGTTTATGATCTTTTAGCTAAGCGCTTGCGACCTCTTTATCTGCTTAGCGTTGCGGTTGCGGTTTTGGGAGCTTTTATCATCAAATACGGCGGTGTAAATAGCAACTTTTGGCTTGGATTTTTAATGGTTCAGGGTGCGAATTTATGCTTTGGAGTTGGACAGAGTGCGTATAAATTTTTACTTGAAGATAAAGGATTTAAGGAACAAAAGGGTCTTTTTGGCTGGTTTTTTGTAGGAGCTTGCTTGGTAACGGGATTTGCGTTTGGCATGTTTGGAAATTTTGAGAAAATTTCACTTGATATGACTCAGTCTTTAGTGCTTCTATGGCTTGGAATCGGAGCTAGCGGGCTTGGATACTTTATGTGGAACAAAGGTGCGTGCGAGGTTGATAGCGGTACTTTGGCAATCATGAATAACGCGCTTATACCTGCTGCGATCATTGTAAATTTAGTATTTTGGCATAAAGACGCAGACCTTGTTCGTCTTATTATTGGCGGAGCGGTCATATATATCTCACTTTTGGTTCACAATAAAATAATTGCTTATTATGAAAGAAAAAGCGTGGCCTAAATTTATTAAACTCTTTTGGCTTGTTTTGAAATTTGATAGCTAAAAGAGTTTAATTGTAGTTTAGGTTTTTAAATTTTATACAAAACAGTTGCTATTTTTCTGTATTTTAAGCAAAATTTCTTAATTGTACCGGTAATAAATATTGAAACACTTTCTTGGAATATTTAAGCAAAGTAAAATATCTACGCCTAATTGGGCTTAAAAATATATATAAATTTTAGTGTCCGATTTATGCTGTTTTATTTATATTTGTTTATCTTTTGGAAGAACATTTACTTTATGTATTGTTATTCTCTTTGCAGATTTTTATAAAAAATCTAGTAAGATATGAAATAAAATAATTAATGAAAAAATATTTTTAGTAAAATATCGTGTTTTATGGTGTCTATTGATAAAAAGTGAAGAAATGAAATATTTTTGAAAAGCATAAATGGTGCCCGAGGTCGGACTCGAACCGACACAAGGTTGCCCTTACCAGATTTTGAGTCTGGCGCGTCTACCAGTTTCACCACTCGGGCCAAAAAAGAATTGTATTTTACCTAAAAGAGATAAAAGATATATTAAATTTTGAAAGAATATTTAAAATTTTTGAATAAATAAGAAGCTCCACAAGGAGCTTCTATGAAAAGAAATTATTTCTTTTTGCCTTTTTTGCCGGCACCGGCTACAACAGCTTCTTTAAGTTTTTTGCCAACTTTAAATTTGACAGCTTTGCTAGCAGGAACATCAATTACTTTTTTTGTTCCAGGAACTCTTGCTTTTCTAGCAGCTCTATCAGCTGTGCTGAAAGTTCCAAAACCTATAAAGCTAACGCTACCGCCAGCAGTAAGCGCCTCTTTGATTGTCTCTAAAGCAGCGTCAACAACTTTTAGAGAATCTTTTTTAGAAAGACCAGCCTTGTCGGCAACAGCTTGAATAAATTCAGCTTTTTTCATAGAACCATCCTTTTAAGAAGTGATATAATCGCATTTTACAACGTTTTTTAAAAAAACACAATAGTTTTTTAAGCTAAATTTGAACAAAAATAAGTTTTTTTTAATAAAAAAGGCGCAAATTTACGATTTTTATAAAATTTCCACCGAAAATTCGTTTTTAAGACCGCTTTTTTTGATATCAATTAGCATTAAGTTGTTTATCGTTATTCTTCCAAGTTCTTCAATCGTTTTTATATTTTTCTTGGCAACTTCTTTTAGCACTATTCCTCGGTATGCTTTAGCGTAATGACTAACGACTTTACCGTCTTTTATAAATTTAAAAGTCGCGAAAGGAACTTTAATGTCATAAAATTTTTCATAAAATCCCGCGCGAAGATCTAAAACCGCTTGATCGCCTATCCATGCATCAATCTCCTTTGAGAAGTTATCTTTGTAAAATTTCTCTATATTTAGTCCGTTTATTTTTTCGCCCTGTTTTAGTTTGTATTCTGCTATTTCATCGCCTGCCAGTATGCCGCCATATAAATTTGAAAATATGAGCACGTTTTTATCTATGAAATTTTGAGCGTCTTTATCTAAATTCCTATAATCTAAATGTTTATACGCAACTCCGTCATATCTTAAAACCGCTTTTATAACGCTTCTTTTAAAAATATATTCTCTTAGATCATCGCATTCATCGCTCTTTTTATATCCAAATAGCTTTAAAATTTGATCTTCTGAAGCGGATTTTAAAAATTCATTATAAGCGTTTAAAATTTCCATTCTTTTTTCATATAAATTTGGAAATATAAAGCTATCTTTGTTCATAAATTTCATAGATTTTATGGCGGTTTTGGCTTCGCTTGGGGAAAATAAAATTTTCATCATGATGCCTTATGGTTTGAAATTAAAATTTAAAAACAGATCATACTCTAAACTAAATAAATTTTAGATTTTGACGATATTTTGCACGTTGGAACTTTATTTGCTTTTAAAGTTTAATTAAAATTTAATTAGGAATTGGCGATGCGAATTACAAACCAGATGATGAAATTTAACGATAACTACAACTATCAAACAAACATGAGAGAGCTTCATAGGCTAAATACTCAAATTTCAAGCGGACTTAAGATACAAAATTCCTTTGAAGACAGCAGTATTTATAATGATGGAATGAGGCTTGATTATGAAGTTGCAACTCTTGAGCAGATAAAGGACGCTACATCTAAAGCAAGCAGCTTTTCTTTAAATACCGATAAATCTTTAAAGGATTTTAAAGAAAAGCTTGAGCTATTTAAGTCAAAGCTCGTTCAAGCAGGTAATCAACATCACTCAAAGACCTCCAGAGAGGCTCTTGCAAATGATCTGCAAGGCATAAAAAATCATCTTGTAAATATCGCAAATACATCAATCAACGGACAATTTTTGTTTTCGGGAAGCGCCATAAACACCAAGCCTATCAATGGAACTACAAATGAGTATTTTGGAAATTCTCAGCTTATGAACGTAGTTGGAGGCTCGAAGGTAAATTTGCCTTATAATCTAACCGGAAGCGAGCTGTTTTTGGGCAGGGATATGGATTATAACAAGCGATTAAGCGCTAATGTTTCACTAACCGATCAGAGCATACTTAACAGACAAGATAATGTAAGATACCTAAATGAAGAGAGTAAGCTTCAAAATATGATAGGCTTTAACTATCTAAAAGATGAAACAGGGCTTTCGGATCTTGACTTCGTCGGACCAAATGCTAAGAAATTTCAAAATACAACTTTTTTCCTTCAAGGTAAAAAGCCTGACGGGACTTCATTTACGAGCAAATTTCAAATGACTTCTGATGCTTCCATAAAAGATCTGCTGGAAAAAATAGGCACCGAATACGGCAACACACCAAACAGCAAAGCCGTAGAAGTTACGATAAACAACCAAGGACAAATTAACATAAAAGATCTAACCAAAGGAAATCAGGTTATTGATTTTCATATGATAGGCGCTACGGCAAAGATTGCGGACGTAAATTCTTTAACTAATGCAAATATAAACAACGCTTCTAATGCATTTAACGCCATTAATAGCATGAAAGACCTGAAAGCTCTTAAAGACGCCAATCCTAATGATTTTGTGATAACCGAATTTGTAAAGAGTAATTACACAAATTTAGACGGTAGCAAGTCTAATGCTTTTGATTACGATAAAGTAAATTTTAAAAACGAAGGAAAGCATGTAATAGGAACCGTTTCGCAGATTTCAAGAGCGACGGGTAATTATGCTACGGACAAGACAACTTTAAGCGAAGTCGCGGGAACTAAAAATTTGTATGACGGCGAAAAAGGCAAATACAATATCGACGGTCAAAATATACAGATGAAGATCAAATCAAAGACCGGAGTGGAGTATTCGGTAAATATAAGGCTAGTGGGAGCCAATGCCAATGTAGCCATATCTCACACAAGACCCGACGGAACGGTTGTTGATTATCAAGCTCCTATATGGGATAGTAGATATAACCCTGTTACAAATCAAACAGAAGGTGTTAGAACGCCTGCTAAAGACGTTACTTTTAGGCAGATAAATGATATCATAGCTATGGTTGCTAGCGATAACGTTCCTACCGTAGATACCGACTATGAAGAGTATCAAAAAGGCATAAAAGCGGCGCAAGGAAGCGTTGAAGTAAATATGGATCATAGAGGCAGGATAAAAGTTACCGATATGCAAAATGGAAATACTTTTATAGAGGTTGGAATTTTTGATAATAGAAATTCGGATAAATTCGCAGGAGATAGCACAGGAAATACTCCTGCTACGTCTCAAGGCGTGGGCTCGGTATTTACTTTTTCTGCAAATAACGGCGTTACTTTAGATGAGCCAAGTGTTGATATATTTGCCGATCTTGATAAGATGATAGAGGCTGTTAGGCTTGGGCAGTATAGAGCTGACGCAAACGGTCCTGATCCTAGAAACTCGGGAATCCAAGGGGCTATCGAAAGAGTAGATCACATCTTTGATCATGTAAATAAGCTTCATACGAAAGTAGGAGCACTTTCCAGTTCGCTAAAAGATACGAATTTAAGAGCAGGAATCCTCTCCGTAAACGTCCAGACGGTTAAGTCGGAAGTCATAGATGCCGACTACGGAAAAACCTATATGAATTTGATGCAAAAGGTAATGAGTTATCAAGCCATGCTTCAGTCGGTTGCAAAGGTAAATCAACTAAGTCTCTTAAACTATATGTAAAATTACGCTATAATCAGACTTTTAAATAAAGGATTTAAGATTTTACGAGAGTCGATTTTAGTTATAGTTGTGTTTTTTTTGATGTTTTTTGGAGCTGCCACGATAGCTCCTGATGCAAATTTCGTAGGAAGCTTTGGTAAAATTTTAGGTGAAGTAAATTACGAACTATTTGGCTTTATAGCTTATATTTATCCGTTTGCTTTGATATTTTTTGCCTACTACGTATATAAATTTTTTAATAAATTTAATCTTGACTTTGCTCAGCTTGTGCTTGGGCTTGTTATTTTATTTTTTGCATTTTTGATGTTTCAAGCTATTTCAAGTTCCACTCAAGCCGGTATCATAGGCAGTTTTTGTATAAACGCACTTAAAGATGTAGTGGGAGTGATAGGCTCGTGGGTTTTTATAGTGATGCTTTTTGTGCTTGCTTTTGGATTGATAGCTCAAGAAAATATAGCGGTAGTGTTAAAAAAAGCTTTTGTAGAACCTACCGCAAGAGATACTTATGCCGATCATAAATTTGAGCAGCCAAGACAGATAGCTCAGAAAAAATCCACACAAAGAGCTAAAAAAAGAGAGATAAAAGATAAAGATATCACTGATAATGAAGATAGCGATAGTGAAAATTTAGCAGATTTTATCGATGTAGAGGCCGAAGATGTCGGCAGTAAAAATATATCCACCATGAACGGCGTTGAAATTTTAAATGAAGTAGCAGAAAACAAAAAACTTCTTGACGAGATAGAAAAAGGCAAGATTGAAAAACCGAAGGATTTCGCGCTTCCGCCACTTAAATTTCTAAACGATCCTCCAAAGCGCTCTCATAATTTCAATGAAGTTGAGATCGATCAAAAGATATCCGATCTGCTTGATAAATTGCGTAAATTTAAGATAGACGGCGATGTCGTTCGCACTTATACGGGGCCTATCGTTACCACATTTGAGTTTCGTTTAGCTCCGCATATAAAGGTGAGTAAAATTTTGACCTTGCAAGATGATATTGCTATGGCTTTGCGCGCTCAGACTATCCGTATCCAAGCTCCAATCCCCGGCAAAGACGTAGTGGGTATAGAAGTGCCAAACCAAAATATAGAGACGATTTATCTAAAAGAAATTTTAGATAGCGAAATTTATAAAAAAGCCTCAAGCCCTCTTACTATAGCTCTTGGTAAAGATATAGTAGGGGCGCCTTTTATCACCGATCTTAAAAAGCTTCCGCATCTTCTTATAGCGGGAACTACCGGAAGCGGTAAGAGCGTGGGCATAAACGCCATGCTTTTAAGCTTGCTTTATAGAAATAGCCCTCAGACTCTGCGCCTTATGATGATAGATCCTAAGATGCTTGAATTTAGCATTTATAACGATATCCCGCACCTCTTAACTCCTGTTATCACTCAAGCCAAACAGGCTATCACCGCGCTTGCAAATATGGTTGCCGAGATGGAGAGCAGATATAAGATTATGAGTCATACTCGCACGAAAAATATCGAGAGTTATAATGAAAAAATGAAAGCCGAAGGCGGCGAACAGTTTCCTTATATAGTGGTTATTATTGACGAATTGGCAGATCTTATGATGACAAGCGGCAAGGATGTAGAGCTGTATATAGGACGACTTGCACAGATGGCTAGGGCAAGCGGAATTCACCTAATCGTAGCTACTCAGCGACCAAGCGTGGATGTGGTAACGGGTCTTATAAAGGCAAATTTGCCAAGTCGTATCAGTTATAGAGTAGGGCAAAGGATCGACAGTAAGGTAATCCTTGATCAAATGGGCGCTGAAAGCCTCTTGGGGCGGGGCGATATGCTATTTACGCCTCCCGGAAGTCCTGGTGTCATCAGGCTTCATGCGCCTTTTGCCAGCGAAAAAGAGATAGAAACGATAGTGAATTTCTTAAAAGAGCAGCAAGAGGTTGTTTATGACGAGAAATTCTTAAAAGAAGACGGCGCAACTTCAGGCTCCGGCGGCGAAGGTTCCGGCGAGGCTCTTGCCGGCGAGCTTGACGAGCTTTACGAAGAGGCTAAAGAGATCGTCCTGAGTGAGCAAAAAACTTCCATCAGCTACCTTCAAAGGCGCCTTAAGATAGGATACAATAGAGCTGCAACGATAATCGAGCAGATGGAGCAAATGGGAGTGCTAAGTCCTGTTAATGCCAAAGGGCAAAGGGAAATTTTGTAAATTTGGCTTTTTAGTTTGAGCAGTTAGTAAAAAACTCGATTTAAATAAAGCCCGTTTGGCGGTGCGGGCATTCGAGTAATAGCTTTTTGGTCGTAAATCGCCTTGCATAAAAGCTCTTTTGCTTTTTTGAAATTTTTATCTTGGATAGAATTTATATCTGTAGTATCGCTTAAATTTGCACTAACACCCAAATTTTCACTATATCTAGTAAATTGACTTTCGTTTTTAGTCCGAAGTTCATTTAATTTGCCGATTTGAGCAAGCTCTAAAGCCTTGAAAACGCTAGCTATCATAAGTCGAATTTGAGCTCTTAAAAACCCGTTTGCCTTAAAAACTATAATAGTTTTTTCGCCAAGAGAGTAGCAAAACGCTTTTGTTATTTTGCGCACCGGACTTTTTACTTCGCTTCCAAGCTTCATAAATGCTCTAAAGTCATGCTCGCCGATAAATAGCTCAAGAAGCTCATTGGCTTTTTTTAGATCAAATTTTGGTAAAAATGTATGATATTGACTTAAAAAAGGACTAAATTCGCCATGATTGATGATGTATCGATACTGCCTAAATTTAGCGTCATAACGCGGATGAAAGCTTTTATCTACTTTTGAAATTTGTTTTATGTGAATATGCGGATGAGCATGACGGTTGATTAAATTTGCAAGCCTTTTAAAGTCTTTAAAGTGCTCGCCACACTCTACACAAGCGACTTGATTGTTTGCATGTACATCTTTATCGGTTCTTGAGCTTGAGATGATTTTGCTAAAAATTCCTACATGTGCCAAAGCCGAGCTTAAGATGTCTTCTACGCCGTTTTCGTGCGGTTGTGTTTGAGAACCTTGAAATTTAGACCCGTCGTAACTAAATATTAGTTTTATTTTCAAGCTAATATCTCTTAACGATTTTCTTTTTATAAAATATAATAGAGCTTATTAAAAATAGCAAAAATACCGAAGGTATCGCTATCATCGCTTTTGATGAGAGCAGCATGATAAGCGCAAAATAAACAAACAGTACGCCAAAAATTCCAAAATATATAAAGCCTTTTTCATATCTGTATGTAACCACTCCAAAGTTTATGGCAAATAAAGTGGTTGCAAGCGGAAACAGGGCGATCAAAGTAAAAGTTGCAAAGTCTTTGGCTCTTTTTTTGTTGGTTTTGATATCTTTCCAATACTCTACAAACGAGAGTGTTTTTGATATGTTGTCGTTTGAAAACGTATGAAGCCTCATGTATTTAAAGTCCGCTTGATGCCATACGTCGTCTTTGATATCGTAAATTTTGCCGCTATTTAGCTGAAGTTCTAAATTCGAAGCGTTGTTTATGATCTTTGCGTTATCCGCTATGATCACTCTTTGAGCTCCCGCTTGAGGAGAATAAAGAGTAACCCCCTCGTATGTCGTACCGTTATCATCGCTTTTTTCACTTTGTATATAGACCATCCAGTTTGAAAATCTTTGTCCGAATTGAGTTGTTTTTAGATTAAGCTTGGCGACGGTTTTTTTGTATTCTATAAAATTTTCGTTTAGCTCAACGGCGGTAGGTATCAAAACTATCGCAACTATAAGTAAAAACGCCGAAACAAGACCGCTTAAAATTATAAAAAACCTAGCTATAAAATTTGGCGAGTGTCCCAGGGTAAATATAACAATACTTTCGTTTTCTTTCGATAGTCTAAAAAGCGTCATTGCTAAAGATACGAAAAACGCTATGGGAATAGTAAATAAAAGCACGCGCGGCAACATAAACAAATACAGCTTAAATAGCTCAAAAAATGTTATCTCTATATATGAGGTTATGCGCGCAATCTGTATAAAAAATACAATCGACATAATCAGAAATAGAGTCGAAAAGAGCGAAGCGAAAGTGCTTATGAAATTCGTAAAAAGATACCTACTTACTCTACCCATACAAATACTCTAAAAACTCTAAAAAATTGGCTTTAAAAACATAAACCGTAAGCAGCCCAAGGCTTAAAAAAGGTACAAAAGGCAGCTCATATCCTCTTTTTCTAACCGCCATATAAGCAGGCAGGGTTAAAATGGCCGCTACATATATCGCCATTAAACCAAGCTTGATACCTAAAATAGCACCCATAACTCCGGCTATAAATATATCGGCACTTCCCATAGCTTCGCGTTTCATAGCAAGGCTTACGACAAATCTTAACAGCCAAAAGGCAAACATAAAAATAGCAGCACTTATAACTCCGTCAAAGTTAAACTCAAAGCCTTTGTATGACCCTAAAGTAGGCACTAGCGAATAAATAATCGCAAAAGCCACACTTGTAAAAAGAAGCGGATCGGGAACCGCTTTGTATCTAAAATCAATGGCGCTAAGACAAAGTAAAATTATAAAACAAACCCCGATAATAATGGCTTTTAGAAGCTGCATATAATCAATATCTGAAATTTGAGCATGTGATGTTTCATTAAAAAATGCAAGCGTCATAAGAACTCCGCTTAAAATTTCCACCAAAGGGTACTGAAAGCTGATTTTTTCTTTACAAAATGCACATTTGCCGCCCAAAAAGAGCCATGATAAAATTGGCACATTATGATAAAATTTAAGTGGCGTTTTGCAGCTTTGACAGTGCGATGCAGGGAAATTTATGCTCCGTCCAAGCGGCATTCTGTATATCAAAACATTTCCAAAAGAGCCTATTGCCGCACCTAAAATAAAATAAAATATCGCTATCATAATCCGCCAAACCTTCTTTTTGTATTTTTAAATTTATCAACTATATCACCTAGCTCTCTACTCGTAAAATCAGGCCAGAAAGTATCTGTATAAGCAAGCTCTGCGTAACTTGCCTGCCAAAGCATGAAATTTGAAAGTCTTTGCTCTCCTCCCGTTCGTACAAGCAGATCGATCGCTTCGCTTTCATCAAGACAAGCATTTAAATTCGCTTCGTTTAACTCCAAATTCTGCTCGTTTAGCCTCTTGAAAGCTCTTAAAATTTCATCTTTTGCGCCGTAGTTTATGGCTAAATTTAGCTTTAGCTTTTTATTTTCTTGCGTGAGGTTTTCAAGGTTTGTTATCTCTTCTTTTAATCTTTCATTAAAAGCGTTTATGTCGCCTATAGCTTTAAATTTGATATCGTGTTTGATAAAAATTTCTCGCTTTGAAATAAGAAATTTTAAAAGCAGATCCATTAGAAATTTAACTTCGTTCTCAGGTCGCTTCCAGTTTTCTGTGCTAAAGGCATAAAGGCTTAAAATTTTAATTTCTTTTTCAATGCAAAACCCGCAGACATCTTCAACTACCTTTGCACCGCTTTCGTGCCCTTTGGTTCTTATGAAGCCTTGTTTTTTCGCCCATCTTCCGTTTCCGTCCATTATGATCGCCAGATGCTTTAGTTTGTTCAAATTATCCCTTAAAATCAATTATTTTGCCGTTTGGCGTATAAATTTCACTTACGCTACCCAGCTGTATCTTGCACTCAAATTTTTCATTAAGAAGTTTTGCGACTTTATTAAAAGGCGTGGTTATTGATGAAATTTGAGAATTTTTAAATTCAAAAATTAGCGGAGCGAAATTTCCAAAAACAAGATAAATACTACTTGCTTTTAGCTCTTTTTTCATTTGAAAAATCCCTAAATTTTCTCCGTAAGCAAAAGGAATATGAATGATATCTTTTTGAAGAGCAAAAAGCATATCCGTATAAATTTCAAATTTTTCTTTACTGCTTTCTTCCGCTAGTTTTAAAAAAATATAATCATAAAACCATTTTAAATTAGACTCATTTATTATTTTTTCCAATAGCTCAAGTCCGTTTTCAAGAGTGTGCAAAGGGCTGAAATTTGGTTTTTCGTATAAATTTTGTATTATGATATTTTCACTTCCTGCGCCTATCTCGCCCCAGTATTCCTTGCCTATTTTAAGCTGTTTCATGCTTTTTGTGCTGAGTGTTTTATTTTTAAATTTTAAGTTATAACGGTTGTAGCCTGTTTTTTCAAGCACTTTTATGCTTATAGGCAAAGATGCGTTTAAAACTACTCCACTTTGATTTCCGCTAGCTATTTTTTGTATTTTAGAAATGGTTTGTATCATAGCTCGCTTGCCAAATTTACGATACTAAGAGCTATATTTTGTTTGCTGTCAAGAGGTATTATTCGCTCGCTTTTTTTAGTTATAAAAGTTACTTCGCTAACATCTGAGCCGAATTTTACGTTTTGATCAAGCAGATTTAAGCAAACCGCATCAAGCTTTTTATCTAAAAGCATCTGTTTTGCTTTGCTTTTAGCGGTTTTTGCCTCCGTTTCCATTTTGAAGCCTATTTTTTTTACATTTTTAAATTTGTTCAAAGAGGCTAATATATCGATATTTTGTTTTAAATTTAGCTGCCAAATTTCACCTAAATCCTCTTTTTTAAGCTTTCCCTTTGCAGATATTTGGGGTATGTAATCACTCACTGCTGCCGCCATAACAAGCAAATTTGCATCCTTTAGCTCATCTTTAAGGGTATTTTTTAGCTCGTTTGAGCTTTTAAATTTAAGCGTTTTATAAGGCGTATTTTCGCATTCAAAGCTGGCAATCAGCGTTACATCGGCACCTGCATAGTAAAACGCATCAGCCAAAGCTCTTGCCATCTTTCCACTTGATAGGTTTGTTATGGTTCTTACTTCATCTATATTTTCGGTTGTGGCTCCGCCTGATATAACGACTTTTTGACCGCTAAATTTAGCCTCGCTAATAGCCTTTTTAACTTCGTAAATTATAGTTTGATTATCGGCTAAAGCGCCTTTTCCCATATCTTTGCAAGCCAGCATTTTATAGACAGGATCTATAAATTTAACGCCGCTTTGTCTTAAAAACTCAAAGCTTTTTTGAGTTGAAAAATGATTAATCATCTTATCGTTTGCCGCAGGAGCTATTAAGATGGGTGCGGTAGATGCGATGAGAGTTTGCATAAATACATTATCGCAAATCCCGTTTGCAAGCTTATTTATCGTATTTACAGAGGCAGGAGCTATTAAGATGAGATCCATTTTAGCATAAGCTATATGGTTAAGCCCCGCTTGCCAATTTTCGCTCGCACTTGTTAAAATTTGATGTTCGCTAAGCGCTTCAAATCCGAGTGCGGAGCAAAATTTCAAAGCTCCATCGCTAAGCATAACATATACATCAGCACCTTCTTTTTTAAGTATAGATAAAATTTCATAAGCCTTATAAAATGCGATACTTCCGCAGACCGCAAGTAGAATTTTTTTATTTTTGAGCATCTTTTTCACCGAAAAATTTATAGAAAAATCCGCTTTTATTTACTTGTTTGCTCCTGCTTATCGCAAGCGAGCCGCTTGGTACGTCTGAGGTGACGGTGCTTCCTGCGGCTATCAGTACGTCATCTCCTATCGTTACCGGAGCTATGAGTTGAGTGTCTGAGCCTATAAATACCTTTTTGCCGATTATTGTTTTGTGTTTTGATTTTCCGTCGTAGTTGCAAGTGATAGTTCCACATCCTACGTTTGTGCCTTCATCTATCTGCGCATCGCCAAGATAGCTTAGGTGACCCGCTTTTACGCTGTTTAGATTTGAGGCTTTTACTTCTACGAAATTTCCTATGTGAGAGTTTTTGATAACGCTTTTTGGGCGAATTCTTCCAAGAGGTCCTACGCTTGAGTTTTCTATTATGCTATCTTCTACTACGCTTGAGCTTTTGATGACCGAGTCTTTTATCTCGCATGCGCCAATTATGCTTACGTTTTCTTGTAGTTCGCATTCTCCTTCAAATTTCGCTCTACTATCTATATAAATAGAGTCTGCCAGACGCATCAATACGCCCTGTCGCATCCAGTTTTGTTTGATTTCCTCTTGCATTATTCTTTCGGCTACGCTTAGCTGAAATTTGTCGTTTATTCCCATGAAATTTTGCTCATCTACCGTTACTGCCGAGCATTTGAAATTTAGTTCGTTTGCTATTTTAACGGCATCGGTTAAGTAGTATTCGTTTTGTGCGTTTTGATTTTTTATAAGCGGTAAAATTTGCTTTAAAACTTCGGTTTTAAAGGCATAGCATCCCGCATTTACGCTTTTTATCATCCTTTGCGTTTCGCTTGCGTCTTTTTGCTCTACTATCGCTTCAACCATGCAGTTATTTACGATGACGCGACCATATCCGTGCGGATCTTTGGCTTCAAACACGCTTACTGCTATATCGGCACTAGCCGCGTTTAGTCTAATGATATCATTTGTTTTAATTAGCGGCATATCTCCACATAGGATTATTGTTTTTTCGCTATTTAAATTTACGTTTTTAAGTGCGCCTGCAGTACCTGGGGAAAGTTTTAAATCCTGCTCGTAAATTTTGGTTTGAGGGAAAATTTCTTTGATTTTAGCTTCAACCAGCTCTTTTTGATAGCTTAAAACAACGCTAACATCATCGCTTATCTCGTAAGCTTTTCTTAAAATATGTATTATCATCGGTTCGCCGCAAAGCTCAAAAATCACCTTTGGTTTTGTTGATTTCATTCTCGTGCCAAGTCCTGCGGCAAGTATTACTACGCCGATGTCGCTCATATTTTTTCCTTGAATTAAAATTTGCTAAATTTTATCTTACGCTTGCTAAATAGTTGATTAACTTGTATTAAAGCATAGAATTTAACTAAAACTCGGTAATCATTATCGATTTTAATATGCTATAATCTCGCTTTTAATTTTGCAAATAGGAATTTTGATGAGCAAGCTTTTAAAGCGTAAAAAATTTATGTTCAATATACATCTTTTACTATCTATAATTTTTACATTACCGCTTTTAATTATCGCTATTTCAGGCTCTATCATCTCTTATGAGAGCGAAATTTCAGATTTTATAAATTCTAAAAATTTACATGTAGAAAAGACCTCTCAATCTCACTTAAAACCAAGCGAAATTTTAAATAAATTTAAAGAGCAGATAAACTCAAGTCCCGTAAGACTTCAAATTTCAAATGATCCAAACAGATCGGCAAAAGTTTATAAAACAAAAGCCGAAGTTTATTTTGTAAATCCTTATGACGGCAAAATTATCGCAAAAGACGAGTCATCTGAATTTATGCGAACCGTGCTTGTTTTGCACCGAAATTTAGGCTTTGCTCTCTTTGAAAGCGACGATAGGCGAGTAAGGCTTGCGGGAAAACATATAGTAGCGATTTGTACTATAGTCTTAATTTTGCTTTGCATATCTGGAATCTGGCTTTATTTGCCGTTGCTTAAAAGAAATTTCATAAAGGCCTCAAAGTTAAATTTTAGGCTAAAAGGATATGCGTTTTTTTATAATTTGCATAGCGTGATCGGAGTTTGGCTGTTTGCACTGCTCACCCTGATTTGTTTAACTGGACTTTACTGGTCTTACGGCTGGTACGCTAAGAGTATAAATGCTCTTTTTGCTTCAAAAACAGAAAGCAAAATGCAAAAAGGAAGATTAAATGCCGTAAAAAGCTATGAAGGAGTGGATAAGGCTTATGAAATTTTTAAAGAAAATAAGGGTAAGGAGTACGATAGAGTCACTTTAATGATCGGTGAAAATAACTCGACTTATAATATTTTTTATTGGATGAAAGATTTTAAAAACGACAGAGCTAAGACGATACAGATAAATGTACACGACGAAAAAGTTATATTTGACAATGCAATAGACGCACCCGATCCTACTTCAAAAGTAAGACTAAGCATGTATGAGCTTCATACGGGGTATTATTTTGGAGAGATAGGCAAATTTATCTGGTGCGTAGCCTCTTTTTCAGTCGTTATTTTTGTATTGAGCGGATTTTATATGACATTTAAAAGAGCTTTTAAGCGCAGGAAAAATTTATAAATTCTCATAATGTTAATCAAAATTTAACTGCTTTTCAAGTAAAAATAACTACAATAATAAGAAAATTTTAAAATTTAAGCTTTAAAGAGAGTCTGAGATGGATTTAGGAACCGTTGTCGGTTGGATTTTGATTATGGTTTTGCTGTTTGGTGCGATGGCTATTGGCGTTGGTATCGGACCTTATATCGACATTCCTTCCGTGATGATCGTTTTTGGCGGAACTATCGGATGCTTGATGGTCGGCTTTAAGATGGAGCAGATGAAAAAGCTCTTTACTTTTTATGGAATCGCAGTAAAGCCTAAGACATTCAATCTTCAAGAGATAGTTAAAAAGATGGTTGAATACTCCACAAAAGCTCGTAGGGATGGAATTTTAGCCCTTGAAACGGACGCAAATAACGAAACTGACGAATTTCTTAAAAAGGGCCTATCTATGGCGGTTGACGGCAATGAGCCTGACGATATAAGAGCTTTGCTTGAAATAGATATGGAGCAAACCAGCTCAAGACACACCGATAATATCAAAATTTTTGATCAGATAGCAGGTTTTGCAGGCTCGATGGGTATGATAGGAACTCTCATCGGACTTGTCGCCATGCTTTTAAATATGTCCGATCCTTCCGCTATCGGTCCTTCTATGGCGGTAGCCCTCATCACCACACTTTACGGAGCGATGATAGGAAATATCCTTGGAGCGCCCGTTGCAAATATCTTAGGTATCCGAGATAAAGACGAAAGTCTTGCAAAAACGATTATAATTGAAGGTATTATGGCTATCCAAGCGGGCGATAATCCTCGTACGCTTGAGATGAAGCTTCTTTCTTTCTTGCCGCCTAAAGAGCGAGTAAGTCAGTTTAACTAAGGCTAAAAATGGCTAAGAAATTAATCGATCCCGCCGATTGTCCTAAATGTCTGCCAAGTTGGCTTGCGGCTTTTGGGGATTTGATGTCTCTTTTGCTCTGTTTTTTCGTGCTTTTGCTATCAATGAGTACGATGGACGCTAAAAAGCTTGAAGCGGCGGTAGGATCGCTTGCAGGAGCTTTAAGCGTGCTTGAAGGAGGTGCTAAGCCTGATGTAAGCCCTGAACAAAATCAAGACTCTCACGCCACAAGAAATAAAGAACGAACCGACGTTCAGCTAAATTTCGACCAGACCGTAAAATCCATAAATGAGCTCTTACACGCCAGCGGATCGCCTGAAGTTACGCTTGATGAGAGCGAAAGCGGCTTTATCATAAGACTTCCTGCAAGCTTGCTCTTTAGTAAGGGAAGTGCGGTTTTGAGCAATGACCATGCTATTTTGTTTTTAAAGCGCATCGCTATGGTTATAGATAAGCTTCCGGGCGATATCGTAGCAAACGTAGTAGGACACACGGATAACGAGCTTCCAAATAGCGATAGCATATACAAAAACAACTGGGAGCTCTCTTCAGCCCGTGCTATAAGCGTCGTAGATGAGCTTATCAAAGACGGCGTAAGCCCTAAAAAGCTTATGGCTTCAGCAAAGGCCGAATTTGAGCCCTTTGCTTCAAATTCCACCGAGCAGGGCAGGGAGAAAAATCGTCGCGTAGAAATTCACTTCATCTCGCAAGATAAAGGAGACAGGGCAAAAACGCAACAAAGCATACTTGATATGCAGGGCAAGTAGGAAGTGTAAGTGAAAAAAGTTCTATTTTTGCTATTTTTTGCTTTAGCTGTTTTTGCGGATGACAACTTAACTATCCCAACCGTAAATTTAACCCTAACGGCACCCGATACGCCACAACAACTTGTAACCTCGCTAAACGTATTAATCGTCTTAACGATACTAACCCTTGCGCCTTCGCTTGTCTTTATGATGACAAGCTTTTTGCGTCTTATTATCGTATTTTCATTTTTACGCCAAGCGATGGGAACTCAGCAGATGCCCCCATCTACCGTGCTTATCTCACTTGCTATGGTACTTACTTTTTTTATTATGGAGCCTGTGGTTAAGCAGTCTTATGATGTAGCCGTTAAGCCCTATCTGGATGAGAAGATAAGCTATCAGGTTGCATTTGAAGAGGGAGTTAAGCCGTTTAAAGAATTTATGATAAAAAATACCAGAGAAAAGGATTTGGCTCTGTTTTTCCGCATAAGAAATTTGCCAAATCCGCAAAATATCGAAGAAATTCCGCTAACTATAACTATGAGCGCATTTATGATAAGCGAGCTAAAGACCGCTTTTGAGATAGCATTTTTGATATATCTGCCGTTTTTGGTTATAGATATGGTTGTAAGCTCCGTGCTTATGAGTATGGGTATGATGATGCTTCCTCCTACTATGATTTCTCTACCTTTTAAGCTGCTTATCTTCGTGCTTGTGGACGGCTGGAATCTGCTTGTTATGAATTTGGTGCGGAGTTTTCATTAGATATTTGGTGCTAAAATTTGAATAAAGGATGGCAAAGATGGCATTTAAGTATGAATTTAATCTATTTTATCTTTTTAGCAGACATCTACTAAGCCTTATGGGTTTAGAATGAAAAAGGCTTGTCTAGCTCTTGCTATTAGTTTAAGTCTAAGCGCAAGCAGTCTAAGTGAGATCATAAATTTAGCTCACAGCTCAAATTTAGCTCAAATTTCAAGCATGCAGCCTCAAAAATCCCAGCTTAAGCACGAAAGCATTCGCAGCTCTTATATGCCAAATTTAAACTTAAAAGGCGGATATAATTACCATTTGTTAGATCCTAGCATACTAACTCCAAAGCAAAGCTTGCAAATTTTGGCCAGTATCGAGTTTTTGTTATATGACGGAGGCAAAAGAGAGGCGAGCTTAGCCGCGCTTAAGCACCTGCACGGAAGTGAAATTTTAAAAAATGAGGATTTTAAAAACTCTCTTGCTCTTGATATTTGCAGGCTTTACTTTAACTTTATCGCGCTAAATGAGATCATAAAAGCAAAAGAGGCTCAGATAAACTACCTTAAAAACGCCCTTGATAGGCTTGAGAAATTTTACTCCGCCGGACTTGCGGCGATTGATGAGTTTGAAGCGATCAAGGCTAAATTTCACGCTGCAAAGGTTGAGGCGCTAAGCTATAAGCAAAAGCAAGATGAGATAAACAGCAAGATAAATCTGCTTACAAATGAAATTTTAACCCCTTCAAGTGACTCTAGGATAGATGAGCCAAATTTGGCACAGGGTTCAAGCAAAACGGCCCTTAAAGTCCTTGAAGAAGAATTTAAGGCAAGCCGTGAAGATATAAAGATCGCAGGCTCGGCCACGCTTCCGCAAATTTTCATTAAAGACACTTACTCCGTTTACCGAAATGACTTTGACAACGACTTCTCTTCGCTTGATCCTAGGTTTAAAGCTATAACGCCGTATCTTGATACGATTTTTAAGAAAAGACACAGGACAAACGAGATAACCCTTGGTTTTTCTTGGAAAATTTTTGATTTTGAAGCAACCAGCAAAGAGAAGCAGATTAAACAAATAGCGTCAAATCAAGCCGCTTTGAATTTGGAGCAAAAGAGGCTTGAAAATAGGATAAATTTGCAAAATTTAAAAAACGAATTAAATATCTTAAAAGAAAAAATTAACGCCCATGAGCTGGCACTAAAGGCCGCCGATAGCTCTTATGAAGCGGTTTTTAAAAAATATGAAGCGGGACTTAGTGGATATGTGGAGTTTTTGCAGGCGTTAACGGCTAAATTTGAAGCCCAAAGCGGGCTTGAGCTGAGCAAGGATGAATACGAGATAAAAAAGGCCGAGTTTTTGTATGAAAACGGCGAGGAAATTTTAAAGCGAGTAGTAGAGCGATGAATAGAATTTTAGGAATCTTAACCACTCTTTGCCTGATACTATCTGCGCAAGAGCAAATTTATGCAAATTTTGACGTGGTGGCTAAACACAGCGCAGAGCTTGCCATAAAGAGCTTTGGTATAGTTAAAAAGGTAAATGTGGATGTTTCTGATATGGTAAAAAAGGGCGATGTTTTGGTTGAGCTTGAAAACGAGAGTGAAAAAATCGCGCTTGAAGTGGCTAAAAATGATTTAGAGCTTGCAAATTTGGCTCTTAAGCACGCTAAAGACATATTGGAACGCTTTAAAAAAGTAAAAAGCGTAACTTCTACTCAGGCTTACGAGGATGCGGAATTTGAGTTTAAGCGAGCTAGTTTAGCGGTGCAAAAGGCAAAAATCGCTATCAAAAACGCAAACGAAATGCTTGAAAACAAACTTCTTAAAGCGCCTTTTGACGGCACAATATCCAAAAAGAGCATCGAAGTAGGCGAAGGTGTGGGTGGAGTGGCTCAAAGGCTCATTGGTATATTTTCATATCCTGAAGTTAAGCTTGTGATCAGCTATGATGAGAAATTTAAAGATGCAGTAAAAGTAGGAAGTGAGTTTAGGTATAAGCTTGACGGCTCAAACGAAGAAATGGTAGGTGCTATAGCCTTAATTCATCCTAAAATAGATACGAGAACACGTAAAATTTACGCTGAAGTTTATGCGCAAGGTCTTATGCCGGGGCTTTTTGGCGAGGGATATATAACGGTGAAATAGATGTATAGATTTGCCATAAATAAACCCATAACGACGCTGATGATATTTATGTCCCTTGTCGTTTTTGGCGTCATGTCGCTACAAAGAATGCCTGTAAATCTCTTTCCCGAAATTGAAATTCCGCTCATTAAAATCACTACTTACTCGGGTGGAGATATGAATTTAATCGAGTCAAAAGTCACTAAAAAGATAGAAGATGAGATCTCTACTATTGACGGCATAGATAAAATTCACTCATACAGCTACAACAATCTAAGTGTGGTGCTTATACAGTTTGACCTTGAAAAAGATATCAACGTAGCTGCCGATGATGTGCGCGATAAGGTTAGTAAGGCGGGCGTTGACGGTAGAAGCGAGATAGAAAAGATCAAAGGAACGGGCGATAGAATTTTAAACATATTTATAAGCTCAAATAGTGGCGATGAAGTCGCTCTTATGAAGCTTGTAGATGAGAAGGTAAAGCCATTTTTGCAGCGCATTGACGGGATAGGTAAGGTTGATGATACGGGATTTTTGCAGCCTCAGGTGAAAATTTACCTTGATCCTTTTAAGCTTGATAAATTCGGTTTGAATTCAAACGATGTCGTAAATTTGATCAAGACTCAAAACTTAAAAGCCCCTTTAGGCAAGCTTGAGAACGAAAATTCCGAACTCTTTTTAAAGAGTAATTTTGACGCAAGCAGCATAGATGAGCTTAAAGAGCTTAGGCTTGCAAGCGGGATATTTTTAAAAGATGTCGCGCGCATAGAGCTTGATAAAAAAGATACCGATAGCATCGCCGTGATGAACGGCAAGCAAGGCGTCATGCTTGAGCTTTTAAAGATAAGCGGAGTAAATGCTCTAGCCACGATAGAAAACGTAAAAGCTAAGATAGATGAGTTAAGGCAGATCGTGGGCAGCGAGTATGAGCTAAAGATCGCCTTTGATAACAGCGAAAACATCACAAAGCACATCAGGCAGGTTGGCTTTGATATGGTGCTTGGCGTTGTTTTGACTATCTTTATAGTATTTTTCTTTCTTAGGAATTTTAGCTCTACCGTTATCTCTGCACTTTCCATACCTACGAGCATTATCGGAACGTTTTTTATTATCGATATGCTTGGGTTTGACCTAAATCGCCTTACTTTGATAGCACTTACGCTTGGGATCGGAATTTTTATCGATGACGCGATAGTCGTTATAGAAAATATCTCAAAAAAGATGCAAGAGGGCGAGACAAACCCGCTAAAAGCAAGTTTTGCGGGAGTGGGCGAGATAACATTTAGCGTACTTTCCATAAGTGCCGTTTTACTTTGCGTGTTTGTGCCTATTGCGTTCATGGAAGGCATTGTGGGTAGATACTTTAACTCCTTTGCCATGAGCGTAGCGGGCGGTATCGTGGTATCGTTTTTTGTATCCATTATGCTTATACCAAGCCTTGGAGCTAGGTTTTTAAACGCGCAAGAGGGCAAATTCTTTCATCTTACCGAACCGTTTTTTGTAGCTCTTGAAAACGGCTATGCGTGGCTTTTGGGGCTTATTTTAAAATTTAAAACTTTATTTGTTGTTTTAAGCCTTGCATTGCTTGCGCTTTGTATGAGCCTTGCCATGAAAGTCGGCATGGATTTTATGCCTATTGAGGATAATGGCGAATTTGAAATTTTCATTAAAGCCCAGCCCGGAATTTCACTTGTTGCTATGAGTGAAAAGTCCTCGGTTGTGCTTGATGAGCTAAATAAAGACCCGCGTGTGGATTATGCCTATATGCTTGTAGGGTATACCGACGCCAAGGATGCTTTTAAGGCTAAAATTTACGCTAAATTAAAAGACATAAAAGAGCGAAGAGATAGGCAGCCTCAGATCATGGAGGAGTATAGAAAGAAGCTTAAGATTGATGATTTAAATATAAAAATTTCAGCCCTTCCTATGGTCGATGCAGGCGGAGCAAACGAGCCTGTGCAGCTAGTTATCACGGGTGATAGCTTGGAAAAACTTGATGAAATTTTATCTCAGGCTAGGAAAATTTTAGAAAGCGTTAGCGGAGTTGTCGATATAAGCAGCGACAACGAAGATAGGATAAATCAGCTTGAAATTTCGGTAAATAAAGAAAAAGCCAAGCGTCTAGGCATAAGCGAATATGATATCACAAGGGTGGTTTACGGCTCTTTTGGGCAAAATTTCCTCGGCTCTTTTGATGACGGTAATGACCAATACGACATAATGCTTAGGTTTGATGACGAGCATAGAAAAGATGTATCTTCGCTTGAAAAGCTGCGTATAAGAAGTGCAAGCGGCGAGAGTGTCGCGCTAAATTCGGTAGCAAATTTTAAGCTTACCAAGACTTTTTCATCGATTATGCGATTTAACAAACAGCGCCAAATCCTAATCGTGGCAAATGTGGATAACATCCCGCTTGATAACGTGCAAAAAGTTGTTGATGAGCAAATCCCAAGCATACTGCCTAAAGGATATGATTACCGCATGACGGGCTTTATAGAGCTAATGAATGATACGAACGAGGCGTTTATATTTACGATTAGCCTTAGTGTAATTCTCATATACATGATACTAGCCGCACTTTATGAGAGTCTTATCATGCCTTTTATCATTATGATATCTATGCCGCTTGCATTTGGCGGAGTTGCCGTGGGGCTTTATCTAAGCGGAAATTCGTTTAGTCTTTTTGTGATGGTCGGAGCGATTTTGCTATTTGGAATGGTCGGCAAAAACGCCATTTTGGTTGTGGACTTTGCAAACAGATACGCAAATGAGGGCATGAATGTAAATGAAGCCATCATAAAGGCGGGCTCAAAGCGGCTAAGAGCGATACTGATGACAACCTTTGCGATGATATTTGCCATGCTTCCGCTTGCTCTTTCAAGAGGAGCGGGCTATGAGGGCAACTCGCCTATGGCGATATCTATCATCTCAGGGCTCATCAGCTCTACGATCCTTACGCTATTTTTGGTGCCTGCACTATTTGGCATAACGTATAAGGTAGATAAGTTTATCGGTAAAATTTACAAAAGAGATGAAATTTAAGGACGCAAAATGAGCTTTAAGAGTTTTTATCTGCTTGTTTTTATCACGGTTTTATTTAGCGGATGCGCCTCTTTAAACCAAGCTAAAAATCAAAATTTACATAGCAATTCAAGCAAAACCGAAGTCAAGCAAGAGCATATATGTAAGGATAAAACATCAAGCGAGTGCAATGATATGGGCGTTGAATTTGAGCTTGCAGACGATCTTAAAAGTGCAGAAATTTGTTACAAAATAGCCTGTAAAAGCGAGCTTGGAGTAGCTTGTTCAAATTTAGGTTCGCTTTATCAGAGATTTGACGGACATGAAGAAGGTAGCGAAGTTATAGGGCTGTTTTTAAAAGCTTGCGATCTAAACAGCAAATACGGCTGTTATAACGCGGGCAATTCATATAGACTA
This sequence comes from Campylobacter sp. RM16188, assembly GCF_012978795.1. Lineage (NCBI taxonomy): Bacteria > Pseudomonadati > Campylobacterota > Epsilonproteobacteria > Campylobacterales > Campylobacteraceae > Campylobacter > Campylobacter sp. RM16188. Next base: position 41,331 of record NZ_LIWQ01000006.1, read on the forward strand.
GGCATCGAGACGGGGCATAATTTCGTGCGAGCTATAAAGCTGTATGAAAAAGCCTGCATAGATCTTAAGCACTCAAAGAGCTGTACGAATTTAGGCGGTATGCATCAGTTCTCTTTAGGGGTTGAGGGTGGCAGCAGAGATGTGGCTAGGAAGTATTATAAGATGGGTTGCGAGCTTGGCGATGAGGTAGGGTGTAAAAATTTCTCCTTGCTTGAGGATAAATTTTAGCTCCAGCTTACTTTAAAAGTCGTGTTTTGACCGATCTCGCTTTCGCAAATTATGCTTAAATCGTTGCTTTCGCAAACTCTTTTTACCAAATTCAGTCCTATTCCAAATCCTCCTTGGTCGTTGTTAAAGCGTGTGTAGCGATCGTAAATTTTCTTTTGCTGCTCTTTGCTTATACCTTCGCCGCTATTTGTGATGGCAAATTCATTTTTGCTTAAATTTATGCTTACAAATCCGCCTACATTTGAATATTTTATAGCGTTACTGATGAGGTTATCTATCATTCTTCTTACCTCATAGAGGTTTGCGTTTATACTCGCTTCACTTAAATTTATCTGCGGGATGATTGAGCGTTTGGCAAAAAACGGAGCGAAATATTCAAGCCGTTCGTTAAATAGATTTTTTAAATTTATCTGCTCTTTTTTACTCGCGTCATTTTTGCTAAAGGATAGGTAGGTAAGATCTTCGTAGATGTTACTTAGGCTTCTTGCGGCTAGTTCGATGTTGTTAATCCGCTTTAAATTTTTGCTGCTAAGCGTGCTTTTATCGGTTGTTTCTATACTCATCATTATTATGCTAAGGGGCGTGTTTATCTCGTGCGTTGAGTCTTTTATGAAGCGATTTAGCGCATTTATCTTGGCGTGAAGCGGCTCTAAAGAGAGCTTTGCTAAGTAGTAGGCTATAACCATGATAATTGTAAGTATCAGAAGTAAATTTCCTAAATTTTTAAGCTTTAAGAGATTTAAATCGCTTCTTATATCTCTTCCTTCAAGCAATATATTTGCCGTTGAGAGCTCTCCGGTGGCATTGCTTTCCATGCTTTGAAGCGCTTCATATATAACTACTTTGCCTTCTTTTAAAAACGCTACGTTTTTTTTGGTATCTTGCAGACACTCAGTGTCTTGATAGATTATCTTGCCTTCTTTTGAGACGATACACGCGCTTACTTGCTTTTCTTGCATGAGTGCAGCGGCGGAATTTATGCCGTTCATGCTGGCTTTCATGTAAATTCCCATTTTTATCTCTTTGAGATTTTTTACTTCGTTTGAGATAAGCGCCTCTTTTGCCATTTTGTAATCGTTTATCGAAAAATAGCTTAAAAATAGCGCGCTGGTGATTAGATAGAGGGATAAAATTTTAGATATTATCTTGGTTTTTTCAGACATAGATGTAGCCGTCACCTCGTTTATTTATGATGCTGTCCTTGCCTAAAATTTGGCGTAAAGTCCTTATGTATACGCGCAAACTTTGCTCGCTTGGCTCTTCGTCATAGCCCCAAATTTTATCATATATAACTTCCTTTGTAAGAAGTTTGTTTTTGTTTTGTAAAAATAGCGCTAAAAGCTCACTCTCTTTATTTGAGATATTTACATTTTCGCCATCTTTTTGAACTGTTTTGCTGTCTATGTGAAATCTAAATCCGTCGGCAATTTCGATAAAGTCATCGTTTGTATGAGAGAAATTTCGCCTAAGTAAATTTTTGATACGCAAAAGCAACTCTTTAAGCTCATAGGGTTTTTTGAGGTAGTCATCGCAACCGCTTTTGTAGCCTACCTCAAGATCTTCTATTGTATTTAGGGAGGTCGTAAATATAGCAGGTGTATCTACGTCAGCCTTCCTTAAGGACGATAGAAGCGAAAATCCATCGCCTTTAGGAATTTTAACATCAAGTATCAAGATATCGAATTTTTGCTCGTAGGCCAGATCAAGAGCGGTTTTAGCATCTACGCAAGCGGTTATTTTATAATCTCTCTCGCTTAGATACTCGGTTATCATTTCGCTTAAAATTTCATCATCTTCTACGAGCAAAATTCTTGTCATTACATTATGCCTTCAGGTTTTTTCATCTCTTTTTTCATTTCATCTTTTTTCATCATCACATCATCTTTTTTATCAGGCATATCTTTTTTCATGTCGTTTTTCATCTCGTCTTTGTGCATTTTCATATCATCTTTCATCTCTTTTGCCATCGGCATAGACATATCTTTTGACATCATATCATCTTTTTTCATGTCTGCTGCCATAACACCGCCAACCATAAACATAGCGCCAAGCGCAACTAAAGCTAACTTTTTCATTGTATCTCCTTGTGATAAATTATGCTAGAATCTTAACCAAGAAGTGTGAAGTGAGTGTTAATTGATTTTGTGCCATCAAATTTTAATTATAAAAGCCTACAAGTCACGATCAAATAGTCAAATTGGTTTTAAATTTTCATATCTAGTTTGCTTATCTTTCTAAGCTCTTCTAGAATTTTTGTTATATCGTTGCCTTTTTCTTGTTCGGCTTTTAAAAATTTTAGAAAGAATTCCCTGTTTATTTCATCTTTATAAGTTTTGCTCTTGCTTGTAGCTTTGATTGGCTTAAATTCGCTCTTTTCTTCTTTTTGTATAAGCTCTTTTACGCTCTCTAGCGCTTGAGAAATTTTCTCTAAGCTATCACTGCTTGAAATAGCTATATTAAGGGTGTATTTATGCTTTTTTGTCTCCATTATGTAAGTTCTTAAGTCGCCATCTTTTTTGGCTAGATAAAGCCTCTCTTTATCAGGTCTCATATCTTTAATCTCGCTGATACTGCCGTTTATCTCAATTTCAGCCCTCTTTCTTATCGCATAATCAAGCCATCTGCTTTTAAATTCCTCTATATCCATATCAGAATCTAGAATCCGCAAGGATTCATCTTCTAAAAGACCGCCTAAATTTTTAGCTATTCCTAATCCAAAAAATCCTTTGCTTTCCTTGCCTATGATATTGTTGTTAAGCGCATCCACGCTTACCGCATCGTTTCCGTAGTTGCCAAACATATCTATACCTAGCACTTTGGTGCTATTTACGAATTTTTTTAAGTTTTCAACTTCTTCCTTGCTCATTGATTGATCAAATCCGCTTAGCTTGCCCCAGATACTTATCTTGCCTTCTGTAGTATAGCCGCTTAAGGCGAAAGATTTTTGTATATCTTCTTTGGAGTAAAAAATACTAAGTTCTTTTTGCGGTTTAGTAAAGCCCATTTTTACGGCTAGCCATTTATTAAGATGTTTTTTTGATAACTTTTTAGGATCTACTGCATTTGCCCAGTTTTCAAGCTCGCTTGGCGAAAGATCATCAGGATCTACTTTGTCGTAATCGATCTTTAAATTTGTATTATGATTTATTTGGTTATTCAAATTGTCGGGATTACCGTCTTTTTGCAAAGCTTTTGGTTGATTGTCTTTAAGGCTGAAATTTAAATTCGCGCTAAAACTATTTATACCGCTTATCATAATACTCCTTTGTTGTTAGGCGTTTATGATAAATCGGCAAAATTTAAGAATTATTTATATGAAATTTCTTACAAAAATCCGCAGATAAAATATACCAAAGGAAGACTGATAAAGCTAAATGCAACGCCTGTAGCTACGGCTGAAACTGCAAGCTGACTGTCTAAATTTGCCTTCATTATCATCGCGCTTGCTAAAACCATCGGCGGCATAGCACACTGAAGAATTCCTATGAGCCATTTAGGGCTAAATTCAACGCTAAATATTAAAGCTATAAGGATAAATATAAGAGGAGCTACTAGCATTTTGCCTGCGATTACGATTAAAGTGGCTTTATATGAGCTTCTTATGCTTCTAAAACCAAGTCCGATACCGATAGCAAAAAGGGCAACCGGAACTACGCTTTGGCTAAAAAGATTAAGCGCGGTAAATATAACTGAAGGAAGATCGATACCTCTTAGTATAAGCCCTGCGATAAGTGCTATAAATGGAGGAAATTTAAGCACTTTTATCGTGTTTTGAACCAAAGAGACCTTTGCTGGAGCTCCAAAAGATAGTATGAACGGACCAAGTATGGATATGGGTATGGATGTGGCGAACTGATCGTAAAATATAACTTCATTCAGAGCATCTTCTCCAAAAAAGCCCGTTATGATAGGCATACCGATAAAGATAGTATTGCCAAACATCGCCAGCAATAAAGCGCTAATGGCTGTAGCTTGGCTAAATTTAAACGCCTTGCAGGTAAAAAATACAATAAAAGCGGCTACAAACGAGGATAAAAAGCCCGTTAGGATTATGTTTATGAGAGTTTTATCTATGCTTACGTGATAAATTTTATCAAATATCAATGCGGGCAGAGCAAAGCATAGTGCGTAATCTATAAAAATACTAGCTTGCTTTTGCTCGAAAATTTTAACTTTTTTTGCAAAATATCCTGAGGCTATCAAAATAAAAATAGACAAAAGCGGCGTGAACATAATCTTTACCTAAAATTTTAAAATGAAAGCCGAAATTATATGCCAATGGTTATTAAAGATAGATAAAATTTATCTTGAAAAAATAACCAAAGCTAATACTACGCTTTGCCTTTAAAGATATCGCTTTAACATATTATTCACAAAAATTTAATATAATATTTGGTTTAAATTTAAAAACAAAAGTAAATACATGAAAAATTTTATAAAATTCGTAGTTATCGCCGCTGTCATAGCTGCTTGTGGATATTTTGTATACGAAAAATACTTCAAAGAAGAGAAAAAAGATGAGTTTATAACATCTGTGGCGGTTAGAGGAGATCTTACTAAAAGCATTGATAGCAACGGCGAAATTTATGCAAACGAGCTTATTGATGTAGGAGCGCAGGTTTCAGGACAGATAAAAAAGCTATATGTAAAGCTTGGCGATAGGGTAAAAGCGGGCGATATGATAGCTGAAATCGACTCCGCAACTCAGCAAAATAACGTAGATACTAAAAAAGCTCAGCTTGGAATTTATGAGGCGAAATTAAATAGTGCAAAAGTAGCTCTTGAGATCGCCGAGAGTAAATTTAAGCGTGAAAAAGAGCTTTTTAGTAAAAACGCTACTTCAAAAGAAGAATTTGAAAATGCAAAAAATTCTCTTGCCGTTACAAAAGCAAACATAAAAGAGATAGAGGCTCAGATAACTCAGACTAAAATTTCTTTAAACACCGCCCAAATCGATCTTGGATACACTAAGATAGTTGCACCCAAAGAGGGTACTATCGTATCGGTTCAGGTTGAAGAAGGACAAACCGTAAATTCAAACCAGACAACTCCGACTATCGTAAATATAGCGGACTTAACGAAGCTAAAGCTAAAAATGGAGATAGCTGAAGGCGATATCACTAAGATAAAGGTAGGCTCAAAGGTCGAGTATTCGATCCTTTCAGAGCCAAATAAGAAATTTCAAACTCAAATTAGCTCTATTGATCCAGGGCTTACCACGCTAAGTAACGGCAAATACAGTCAGACATCAACTTCTGCTAATTCAAGCTCAAGCTCTTCGGCGATTTATTATTATGCAAATGCCGTAATTGACAACAAAGATGAAATTTTACGCATAGGAATGACCACTCAAAACATAATCACTCTGGCAAACGTAAAAGACACGATCATCATCCCAAGCATCGCCATAAAAAAAGAGGGCGGCAAAAACTACGTAAGCGTGCTAAAAGGCGATAATTCGGTAGAAAAAAGAGAGGTTGTCGTGGGACTAACGGACAATCTTAAATCCCAGATCATAAACGGCGTTAGCGAAGGCGAAAAGGTCGTCACATCAAGAGGTTCGGCAGCAGAGATAAATGATATGCTGATGCATGAAAGCTCTCGCAGAAGACCTAGGATTTGATATTGAGCGCACTTATAGAGCTTAAAAATTTAAGCAAAAAATTTATACTTGGAGAAACCAGCTTTGACGCTCTTAAAGATATAAATTTAAGCATTAAAAAAGGCGAATTTATAGCTATCATCGGGCAATCAGGCTCAGGTAAATCTACACTGATGAATATCCTTGGCTGTCTTGATAATCCCACAAGCGGAGAATATCTGCTAGATGGCGCGGATATATCAAAATTTAACTCGGATGCTTTAGCCAAACTAAGGCGCAATAAATTCGGCTTTATTTTTCAAAGATATAATCTTTTAAGCACTTTAACTTCGCTAGCAAACGTATCTTTGCCAAGCGTTTATGCAGGCGTAAGTAAAGAGCAAAGAGAACAAAAGGCTACTGAAATTTTAAGCGGCTTGGGTCTTGAGCAAAAGCTTGAGTCTTTGCCTAATAAACTAAGCGGCGGACAGCAGCAGCGCGTAAGTATAGCAAGAGCTCTTATAAACGGCGGCGAGATTATCTTAGCCGATGAGCCTACAGGTGCGCTTGATAGTGCAAGCGGGCTAATGGTGATGGAAATTTTAACGAATTTGCACAAAGAAGGCCACACCATCATCATCGTAACTCACGATCCAAATATCGCAGCTTATGCAAACCGCGTCATAGAGATAAAAGACGGCGAAATTTTAAAAGATAGCGTAAAGAGCGATGAAATTTTTCCTTCTAAATTTACAAAACCGAAACAAAAAAACATAATAAGCTTTTATAAAGATCAGTTTATAGAGAGCTTTAAGATGTCTATAAACGCGATATTTAGCCATAAACTTCGCTCGCTTTTAACCATGCTTGGCATCATCATCGGCATAGCCTCGGTTATCTGCGTGGTTGCGCTGGGGCAGGGTTCACAGCAGCAAATTCTCTCGGGAATTCGCGGTATCGGAACAAATACTATCGATATCTATCCCGGTAAGGGATTTGGCGATCTGCGCTCGGGCAGGATAAAGACTCTAACGATATCGGATGCTTTAACGCTATCTCATCAAGATTATCTTGATAGCGTTACCCCAAACGCTACGGCCAACGGAACTCTTACTTATATGAATAAATCCGCCACCGCAAGCATTAGAGGTGGAGGAGCGCAGAGTCTTGACGTTCTTGGACACAAGCTTGAAAGCGGCAGAAGCTTTACTGAAGAAGAGGTTAGGGACTCAGCCTCCGTTATCGTCATAGATCAAAACACTAAAAACGAATTTTTTCAAAACACCGACCCTCTTGGCGAGACGATTTTGTTTAATAAACGCCCGTTTCGTATCATCGGGGTTTTACAGCATAATAACAATATGAGCGATTCAAGCACGTTAAGGACGTATTCTACTTATACGGCGGTTATCAATAAACTAACCGGCGATCGTCATATAAACTCTATCACCGTAAAGGTAAAAGATGAGGTAAATGCGCAAATAGCCGAGCGTAGCCTGACTGAAATTTTAACCCTTAAGCACGGCAAAAAAGACTTTTTTACCAGAAATTCAGACACCATAAAAAAGACCGTTGAAGAAACCACTAAGACAATGACACTTCTTATTTCTTGTATCGCGTTTATTTCGCTTGTAGTCGGAGGTATAGGGGTGATGAATATAATGCTGGTTTCAGTCACCGAACGCACGAAGGAAATAGGCATAAGAATGGCTATAGGTGCACGCCAAAGTAATATCTTGCAGCAGTTTTTGATAGAAGCTGTGCTTTTATGCGTACTTGGCGGGATAATAGGCGTAATGCTTGCTTTTGGAATAGGCTATGCGTTTAATAAATTTGCAGACGAATTTATGATGATATTTTCAAACTCTTCGATTATCGTAGCTCTTCTTACCTCAAGTTTTATCGGTATAGTATTTGGCTATATGCCTGCAAGAAGCGCTTCAAAGCTAAATCCTATCGAAGCACTTTCAAGGGAATAAGATGAAAAAAATTTTGGTATTTATTTTTGCCGTTTTTTTAAGCGGGTGTGCGGTAAAAAGCATAAATGAGGATTATAACAAGCTTATCTTGGATGAAAATTTAAGCCTAAATTTTGAGTTTGAGCAAGAGTGGTGGAAGGGGTATGAAAGAGCTGAGCTAAACGAGCTTGTAAGGCTTGCCTTAAAAAACAATACAAATTTGCTAAAAGCTGCGATTAGTATAAATAAAGCCTTGGCTCAAGCAGGGGTCGTAAGCGCAAATTTAATCCCGAATTTTAATGCAAATTTCACGTCTGATATAAGCAAAAATTTAGAAGGCGGAAGTTTAAGTAAGAGCTACAAAAGTGGTATTTCGCTAAATTATGAAATAGATTTATGGCAAAAGCTTGCAAATTCTCGTGACGTTGCTTTTTGGGAGCTTAATGCCACTAAATTTGATGCCGAAGCTACTAAGCTTGCGCTCATAAATAGCGTCGTGGATAGCTATTTTGAGATAGCTTATCTAAATGAAAGTCTTGAGCTTTATAAAGCGGCACTTAAAAATTATATTGAGCTTGAAGCGATAACGAGGGCCAAATTTGAGTTTGGAAAAGGCGAAGAGCTATCTTTAAAGCAGATTCAAAGCTCGCTTTTAAACGCTCAAAATAGGATTTTAACCGCGCAAAAAAATCTAAATTTAGCCAAGCAGACTTTAAGAATCCTGCTTGCCGAAGGACCTGAATTTGAGTTTAAATTCGCTTCGTTTTCATTTGATGATATAAAATTTCTAGGAGTAAATCTTGACGTGCCGCTTTACGCTATAGCAAATCGCCCCGATTTAAAAGCGGCTATTGCTCGCATAGAGGAGAATTTATTAAACGTCAAGGTGAGTCAAAAGAGCTTTTATCCAAGTGTAAATATAGGAGCAAGTCTAAGCGGAAGCGGCGATCAGGTAAATGAAGCTTTTTCGCTTAAATTTTTTGGTGGAAATTTAAGCCTTAATTTGCCGTTTTTAAACTACTCTCGCCTTCAAAATAATTTAAAAATTTCAGAAGCGAATTTTGAGCTAGCCAAGATAAACTACTTTGAAACTTTGATAAAAGCGCTTAATGAGCTTGATACGGCTTATAAAAATTTAAAAAGCGATAGCGCTCTTTTAATAAATTATGAAAAGCAAAGCGTAAATTTTAAAGAGATAAGCGAAATTTATAAGCTTAAATTTGATGCAGGCAAGGGCGAGCTGAAAGACTACCTGCAAGCTAGAAACAACGAACTTGATGCACGCTCTAACTTGATCTTGCAGCGATATAAAATTTTACAAGACGAGATAAATATATACAAGGCGATGGCGGGCAGGGTTAAGCTACAATAGTAAATTTAATCCCACGAAATTACAACACTTCCCTTTAGGAGACAGATCAATCCCAAGGGAAGTGCCAAAACGTCTAGAGCTTACAGGCCCAAAAACGATCATTAACTAAAACCTCTTCCTCTTCACATCTTCAGCTATATCTTTAGCCATACTATCAACTTCAGCTGTTACTTCATTTGTTTTATTGGCTACTATTACGTTTTGTCTGGTTAGATCATCTATATTGGCAACAGATTGATTTATCATGTTTATTCCGTCAGCTTGTTCTTTTATAGATTCACTCATCTCGTTTATTGATTGAGCGAGTACATTTGTATTAGCTTCTATCTCACCTAATGATTTTTGAGTTCTTTCGGCTAGTTTTCTTACTTCATCTGCAACTACGGCAAAGCCTCTTCCATGCTCTCCGGCACGTGCCGCTTCTATAGCTGCGTTTAATGCTAATAGGTTTGTTTGATCTGCTATATCTCTTATTATTACTATTATGTTTTTTATCTCTTCGCTTTGTCTTATCACATCTTGTGTCTTTTGAGATATGGCAGACATTGACGAGCTCATCTGCTCTACTGCTGCTGCACTTTCTTGAAGTGAATTTGCTTGTTGATTAGCTCCGCTTGTTAGTTCGTTCATGTATTCTGATAGTGCTTGTGCTTTTTGTCTTAAGTTTTCAGCCTGAGACAAATTTGCACGAAGCATGTTTGATATCTCTTCACCAAGTCCGTTTACTCCTGCGGCCATCTTACCGTTATCATCAAGTCTAGCGGTAAAGTCTTGATTTTTAAATTTATCAAGAAGAGCTATAAGCTCTATACCGTTTTTGGCAATACTGTCTTTTAAAGCCTCTTGAAGCTCTTTAAATGTATGTTTTAACTGATTTAATGCAGGGTTTGACGTTTGAGCGTTAAGAGTTGCCGTAAAGTCTCCTGATTTGATACTGTCTACAAATGTATTTGCTTCTTTTATAAAGTCGTTTTCAGAGAGTTTGGCTGATTCTATCTTGCTTATGTTGTCATTTATTAAAGATGCCATTTGACCGAATTCGTCTTTGGTTTTTACATCTAATTTAGCAGGCTCTTTTATCTCGTGGTTTAGGAATTTAAAGAAGGATATTAATCCTGTTGAGATTAGGTTGAGGGGTTTGAGCAAACGAGAGACGATGAATATCAAGACGGTAACAATGATTATTATAAAAACAGTAAAAAATATCGTCTGTTCAAATAAAATTGTTCTCAATGTATCATCATAATCAGAAACCGAATTCGTAGAGCAAACCAACCAATTTAGAGTGTCATACATACTGCAAGCGGCTAATTTTTCATTACCGTCTATGCTATATGAAAATGTTTTGCCGTTATGCTGATTGTAGTAGCTTATAAAATTTTCTACTACTTTTGCGCTATTTTCATCTTTTTCAACCACAAGCTTTCTGTCTGGATGATAAACCATGGTTTTTGCGCTCATGTCTATGATAAACACAACTCCGCTAGGACTATCTTTTATCCCGCCGAGTGATTTTGCAAGCTCATCTATAAGCATATCCATTCCAAGTACCGCAACAACTTTTCCATTTACTACAACAGGCTTTACGGCACTCATTACAAGCAAGCCTTTTGATTTAGTTACATAAGGAGCGGTAAACGCAAGCCCTCCTTTTGCAACGGCGGTCTTATACCAACCGCGAGTTCTTGCATCGTATTGCTTGTTTTGCATATTAAAAACAGCTACTTTAGGCTTCTTTCTATCTTCTGTTAATGATATGGTAGCCATTTCGCCGTCATTTGCAAAGCCTATAAAAAACTCCTCCAAGTTCATAAAAGTAGTTACATTAGCAAGGTCTTTTATCAAATTTGACCTATCTCCAAAAAGTAATTCATGGTTGTGCTCAAGATAACTTACCGCATCCTCTACAGCTTTTATCCTAGAGCTCATATACTCATCCACAAATATACTACTCGCAAGAGCCGTCGACTCCTTAGAACCGTGCGTGACATCTAAAAGAACGTCTTTTGTCTTACTGTAATTTATAATTGCCATTATAAAAAATACAACTGACAATAATAAAAATATACAAACAGCTATCTTACTCGAAATTTTTCTCAACACCATAAACTCCTTTTTATCTTTAATTGTAAATTATTTTATTGGAGTTAATATTTTATTTGGATAATATTAAATTACAATTAATCAATAAAATAAATTTGATTTTTGTGTAAAATTTTAGCTTCTTTTATTGTAGAAATTTCTTTTAAATTCGCTAAATTTGCCTTGCAATATCGCTTCTCTCATCTGCTTCATCAAATTTAGATAGTAGTGCAGGTTATGCAGGCTTGCTAAGCGGAAAAACGTAAGTTCACGCGCTTTGTAGAGGTGATTTAAGTAGCCGCGCGAGTAGTTTTGGCAGGTATAGCATGAGCACTCAGGGTCTATTGGTGCGTGGTCGTTTATAAATTTGGCCGATTTGATATTTATCTTACCAAAGCTTATAAATAAAGTTCCGTTTCGCGCATTTCTGGTAGGCATTACGCAGTCAAACATATCAACTCCACGCTCTACGTTTTCTACCAAATCTTCAGGCGTTCCAACTCCCATTAGATATCGCGGGCGATTTGCGTCTATATAAGGCATAACTCCCTCGACCGTATCATACATCTGCTGGTTGCTCTCTCCTACGCTTAAGCCGCCTATCGCAAGTCCGTCAAATTCCATCTCGCAAAGCGCTTCGGCGCAAAATTTACGCGCTTCATAGTCCGTCCCGCCTTGGATGATACCAAATATATTTTGCGTTAGTCCTGCCCCATTAGTTTGTTTGAATTTATGATAATCAATAGCCTCTTTAGCCCAATTTATCGTCCTTCTTATACTAAGCTCGACGCGTTTAGGCTCGGCCGGTAGGGCGATAAGATCATCAAGTATCATCATGATGTCCGAGTTTAGATCATACTGCGTATCAAGAACGCTTTTTGGCGTAAAATAGTGAGAGCTGCCGTCTATATGGCTTTTGAAATGGATTCCGTGCTCATCCGGTTTTGAAATTTTACTAAGAGAAAACGCCTGAAAACCGCCGCTATCGGTTAAAAAAGAGCGGTTAAATTTGCTAAATCCATGCAATCCGCCAAATTCTTTTACGACCTTGCTCGTAGGGCGTAGATAGAGGTGATATGTGTTTCCTAAAATGATCTTGGCGTCTAAAATTTCCATCATATCGTTTGCGTCTAAACTCTTAACGGCGCCAACCGTTCCTACAGGCATAAAAACGGGGGTTTGTATGGTCGAATGAGCTGTGGTTAAAGTGCCTGCGCGTGCGTTGCCGTCCGTTTTATCTATACTAAAAGTCATTTTGCTATAATGTCCTTTTTAAATTTTGGAGTTGTTATGAAAAATATTTTGATAATTGCAGATGGAATTGTAGCAAAACATTTCTTAGAAAGATTGTTTGTAACTAAGAACAGTTCGCATCACTACAGCATCATAACCTACAAAGAGGGTATCGTGCCTAGCGGGCTTAAGATAGAAAATTTTTCATTTTATAACTTTGATCCAACCAGTCTTGATAGACTAAAACGCGCGGCTGACGGGTATTTTAGCCAGTTTTTGATAGTGCTTGAGGATAAATTTGAAGCTCTTAGCGTTTATAGAAATTTACGTCAAATAAGTAAAAAAACCGATATGCTTATCTTTGATACTTGGGGGCTTAATGACGATAATGAAATAAGCCAAGATAAGCATTTGACGCTACTTGACGGACGAAATATAATGACAATTAGGCTTATGGATTATCTTCCGGATATGCCGGTGATAGCCGATAATATAGGTCTTGGAGAAGGCGAGATAATGGAGGTTAAAGTTCCTGTGGGAAGCTCCTTTATGTATCGCCACATAGGCTCCGTGCAGCAGAAAAAATGGCGTATCGCTATGGTTTATCGCGGATCAAATTTCATGATAGCGCGTCCAAATTTGATGATCTTGCCAAACGATACCTTGCTGATAGTAGGCGAACCAAGTGTGCTTTTAAGCGTATTTAAAAGCATAAAGCGTGAAAAAGGGCAGTTTCCTAGTCCGTTTGGGTTAAATTTATATACGCTTTTGGATATGAAACACATGAGCCAAGACGAGTGCATGAGGCTGATTGACGAGAGTATAGCGCTAAATGAGCGTCTAAATAATCGTCGCTTGTATATAAAAGTGATAAACCCGACTATGAATCCTGTCTACGAGAGGCTAAAAGAGCTTGAAGACAGCTCCATAATCATATCTTTTGATTATTTTTCATGTTCGGCTAGTGTGATAAAATCTGATATTTTGGTATTTGATATAGGGCTTGTGATAACCGATAATAAATTTTTTAAAGCCAACAAAAAGCTGTTGTTTGACATCAAAAAGCCTGTTATGAAGATAGGAGTCGGGAATTTAAGCCAACTTAAAAAGGGTGTTATCCTAAGCGGAAGCGAGGATATGGAGAGCCACTCTTCGGTGATACTTGATTGTTGCTCGCAACTTGATGTGGATATAACGCTATATCACTTTGATACTATGAATTCAAACGATGATCAAAGTATCGTCGAGCACTTTGAAAATTTGTCTAAAATTTTCGGCAAAAAAGTTGAAATCATAAACGATAAAAGCGAAAATCCGCTGGTAAAACTTTCAAATGAAAAAAATCTGCTTCAGTTTATATCTTTTTCTAGAAAGATGAGCAGGAGGGATATTTTTGCTATTTTTTCAAACGATATGAACAGGCTTTATGGTAAATTAAGCGACAATATTCAAATTTTTATACCGATAAACTAGGAAATTTAGATAAAATAGAGTTAATAAAATATTAAGGCAAAGCGTGAAAATCGATATAAATTTAAAAGACGAATCAAGAAACTACACCGTTTTTATAAATGAGCTAAGAGAGCTTAAATTTGATACCAAAGTAGCCGTTATAACCAATCCGAAAGTCGCAGGATTGCACCTTAATAGTTTGCTTGAAAATTTAGAATGCAAAGAAAAATTTATAATAAGCGTGCCGGATGGCGAGGAGTATAAAAACCTAGGCACTATAGAGCAAATTTTAGAAGAGCTTTTTACGAGTAAGCTTGATAGAAGTAGCGTTATCATAGCGTTTGGAGGCGGTGTGATAAGCGATATGGCGGGATTTGCGGCAAGTATTTATCAAAGAGGGATTAAGTTTATAAATATACCTACCACGCTTCTAGCTCAAGTTGATGCAAGCGTGGGCGGAAAAACAGGAGTCAATAATAAATTCGGCAAAAACTTAATCGGCTCGTTTTATCAGCCGCGAGCCGTTTATTGCGAGAGTAAATTCCTAAAAACTCTTCCAAGGCGCGAATTTGCGGCAGGAGTAGCAGAAGCCATAAAGATGGCCGTGATGTTTGATAAAGATATGTTTGAGTGGCTTGAGGGTGCAAATTTAAAAGATGAAGCGAATTTGCAGCAGCTTATCTATAAAAGCGTGCTTTTAAAAGCTAAAGCCGTTGAAGCCGATGAGCTTGAAAAGGGCGCAAGAGCGGTGCTAAACTACGGACACACCTTTGCTCACGTGATAGAAAACGAGACTGAGTATAAGAAATTTTTACACGGTGAAGCCGTGGCAATTGGGATGAATATGGCAAACGCTTTGGCTGTTAAACTAGGGCTTTTAAGCTCGGAAGAAAAAGGCAGAGTTGAAAATTTGCTACTTAAATTTAACCTTCCGACAAGATATAGCGTGGCTAATGTAGATAGCTTTTATGAAGCGTTTTTCCTTGACAAGAAGAGTGAAAATTCGGTTATCAAATTTATCTTGCCAAAGGGAATTGGCGGATACGAGATGAGAAAAGATATCAACAAGGATATCGTAATGGAAATTTTAAGCGAGTTCAGATGAAAAAGTTGCTTGTATCTTTGGTTTTTTGCTTGTTTGCTTTTGGCGCAAATGAAGTGGCGCAGGATTATAACTCCACTAAAGAGGCCGCTTTGCTTGATTTAAGAACTGCACTTACTTCTATCGACGAGCAGTTATCGGGCAATATCTGGATAACAAGATACTCAAACTACAATACCTTTCAAAAGCTCACAGCCGAGCTTGCAGAGGTTGAGGCTAATTTAAAAAAAGTGCCTAAATCAAACAGCGAAAAGATGCTTGAACTGCAAAAAAAACAAAACACGCTAAGAGAGCAGATAGAGCTTTTAAAAGAATTTGAAAAAGCGCCATTTTCGAGTATGATCACGGCTCCGGAGATAGAAAATTTACAAAAGATCACAAATCCAGTGGCTGTTATCTCGGGATTTTCTTACATAAAGCAGCTTAGAAGCGAAAAGGACGAGTATAAAGAGCGCTTAACTGGACTTGATAAGATCATAACCGAACTTAATAAAAAAGAGGAAATTTTATCAAATATCGTAAGACTGAACGATGATGAAAAATTTAAGAGCGATCTTATAGAACTTAGGCAAGAGATAGTTGAATTTAACGCTGCCAGAGATATAGCTCAAACCACTTACAGTGTCTATGAAAAAAGAGTTAGCGAGGCTATGGATAGAGCAAGCGAGGATATAAAGGCTCAAACCATAAAAGCTCTTAATATCGCAATTTTATTAGTTATTATCATAGTGCTTTCGTTTTTATTTAAATTTATCATCAAAAAGACCATAGCCGATAACGAGCGCTTATATACGGCGAACAAATTTATAAATTTGGTAAATATCACTCTTGTTATCGTTATCTTGCTTTTTGCCTATATCGAAAACGTAACTTATCTGGTTACCGTACTTGGTTTTGCCTCGGCGGGTATCGCTATTGCTATGAAAGATATGTTTATGAGCATGCTTGGCTGGACGGTTATCGTTTTTGGCGGCAGTTTTCACGTAGGAGATCGTATCAAGGTGCGAAAGGACGGTGAAAATTTCGTAGGCGACATCATAGATATCTCGCTTTTAAGGATGACGATTTATGAAGATGTGACTCTAAATACTTATATGTTTAATCGCCGTGCGGGTCGTATCATATTCGTGCCAAACAACTATATATTTACCGATCTTATAGCAAATTTTTCACACCAAGGCATGAAGACGGTTTGGGACGGTATAGATATCACGCTTAGCTTTGATTCAAACCATAAAAAAGCGATGTATATCATGAAAAATATCGTGCGCAAATACTCCAAAGGCTACACCGATATCGCTAAAAAGCAGATGAGCAAGCTGAGAAATCAATACAGTATTAAAAATCCAAACGTGGAGCCTAGAATTTTTTCTCTGATTGAGCCTCACGGTATGAAAATTTCTGTTTGGTATATGACAAATTCCTTTGCTACGCTAACTCTTAGAAGTACGATAAGTGCCGAGATCATCGAAAGTTTTGCCGCGGAAGACGATATCGTGATAGCATATCCTACTCAGACTCTTTATATGGATAAGCGTGTGCAGGCGGCAGAGAAAAAACCGATAGAAAATAGCGAAGAAGTAAGTTTATGAGAGAGAAAATTTACTTTAAAACCTTTGGATGTCGCACAAATATCTACGACACCGAGCTTATGAAAAGCTACATAAAAGACTACGATATCACAAACAACGAAAACGAAGCCGATATCGTAGTGATAAACTCTTGCACAGTTACAAACAGTGCAGATAGCGGCACTAGAAGCTATATAAACAGCGTTAAAAAACGTGGCGCAAGGGTGATACTTACAGGATGCGGTGCGGTTAGTAAGGGTAGGGAGCTTTTTGATAAAAGCTCTGTTTTTGGTGTGATAGGGGCTAGTAAAAAGGAAGACATAAATTCGCTCTTAAAATTTAAAAACCCTTTTTTTGAGCTTGGAAATTTAGAAAGTATCGATAAAAATATCGTCACAAACTATGAAAATCACACTAAGGCTTTTATCAAAATTCAAGAAGGATGCGACTTTATCTGTAGCTACTGCATTATCCCATCGGTACGTGGCAAAGCAAGAAGTATGGATGAAGAAAGCATACTAAAAGAGGCTAAAATTTTAGCTTCAAACGGCTATAACGAGCTGGTTTTAACCGGAACTAATATCGGCAGCTACGGCAAAGACACAGGCTCATCTCTTGGATATTTGCTTCATAGGCTTGGCAAGCTTAGCGGCATAAAGCGAATTCGCCTTGGAAGTATCGAGCCAAGCCAGATAGATGAGAGCTTTAGGGAAATTTTAAAAGAAAGTTGGCTGGAAAGACACCTTCATATCGCGCTTCAGCATACAAGCGAAGATATGCTTAAGATAATGAGGCGCAGAAACAGAGCGCTTAAAGATATTGAGCTGTTTTTAGAACTAGCGGAGCTTGGATTTGCTCTTGGAACGGATTTTATAGTAGGACATCCGGGAGAGAGCGAGCAAATTTGGACCGAAGCGCTAGAAAATTTTAAGAAATTTCCGCTCACTCACTTGCACTGCTTTGCCTATTCACCAAGAAATAATACTCACTCTGCTACGATGAAGATCGATGTGAGCGGAGATGTGGCAAAAAAGAGGATGAAAATTCTCCAAGAGATAGTGGCGCAAAATAATTTGAAATTTAGAAGTGATAATAAGACAGCTTTAAATATCTTAGTTGAACAGAAAAACGGCGAATTTTATGAAGGATTTGATCAGTTTTATAACAAAGCGAAGATAAAAACTAAAAAAGATATACAAAAAGAGTGGGTGGTGTTAGATGAGTATGAGATCAAAAGCGAGGCAAACTATGCGCAAATTTAAACTTAGCAAAAAGGGAATCATCTTAGCTCTAGCCTTAATACTGGCTATCTTGATGCTTAATGTGGTATTAAACAACCGACCTAAAAGCCTAATATATGAAAGTTACGAGCAGTTACTTGACGGAAATTTGATCAAAAAAGCCATGGTAGCGCAAGATGAGATAATCATAACAACTAGCGGCGGACACAAATACTCTATCGTTAAAGATGGAATCGATATGAATAAATTGGTTCAAAAAGTGCCCGTAAGTATAGATAAAGAGTACCCTATCGTGCAAGAAATTTTAGCGATCATTTTTCTTATCGGGCTTGGTTACGGCGCGCTGTTTTTTTATACAAGATTTAAGCTAAGACAAAAAAACGAAAGCAAAAATAGCGAAAAAGTAAATGTTTATGACTCTGAAAATATCTTTGCAAGCTCGGTGATGCCTGCTATCTCAAACGTAAGCTTTGGCGATGTAGCGGGCATAAAAGACGTAAAATTTGAGCTTAGCGAGATAGTGGATTTCTTAAAAAATCCGATTAAATATAAAAAATTCGGTATCAAAATGCCAAAAGGCGTGCTTATGATAGGACCTCCCGGAGTCGGTAAGACACTTGTGGCAAAGGCCGTAGCGGGAGAAGCTAACGTGCCGTTTTTTTATCAAAGCGGTGCGGCGTTTGTTCAAATTTACGTAGGAATGGGCGCAAAAAGAGTTAGAGAGCTGTTTTTAAAGGCTAAGGCTTACGCACCTTCGATAATCTTTATCGACGAGATAGACGCAGTGGGTAAAGTGCGCGGCGGAAGTAGAAACGATGAGCGCGAGGCTACGCTAAATCAGCTTCTTACCGAAATGGACGGTTTTGAGGATAACTCGGGCGTCATCGTGATAGCCGCTACAAACAGGATCGAAATGATAGACGAGGCATTGCTTCGCTCGGGCAGGTTTGATAGGAGAATTTATCTATCAATGCCTGATTTTTCAGACAGAGTTGAAATTTTAAAATCGTACCTGAAAGATAAAAGCTCTAGTGTATCGCCTGAGGATATCGCTAAGATAAGTGTCGGTTTTTCAGGAGCCGCACTTGCCACTTTGGTTAATGAAGCGGCCATAAACGCACTTAGGAACAACAAAGGCACAATAGATATGAGTGATTTTGAAAGCGTGCTTAATAAAGTCTTGCTTGGTAAAAAACGAGTGCTTAGCTATAGCGACGAAGAGAAGAAAATTCAAGCTCTTTATCAGAGCGCAAAGGCTCTAAGTGCTTATTGGTTTGGGGTTGAATTTGAAAAAATTTCGCTTGTGGAAGATCACTTTAGAGCTGCCGAGCGAGAGATAGAGTCCAAGACTCAAATGCTTTCTCGCATAAAGGTATGCTTAGCCGGTATGAGTGCGCTAAAAGAGAGTAGGGATGATGTGTTTTCAAATGCGCATAGCGACATAGCAAAAGCAAAAGAGATCGCTCAAAATATGGTCTTTGAATACGGCATGGGTAAAACCCTTGTGCCAAATCCTGCCGACGTTGAGGCTATACTTCAAGAGGCTTACGGCGAGATATCGGAATTTTTACGCGGTATGAAGGATCAAACGGAAAGAATTTGCGAATACATACTGGCAAATGAAAGTATAGACAAGGCGAGTATTAAAAATATAATACAAAGCTCTTATGAATGATTTGTGATAATATGCTAAAATCGCATATATTTTAAAAACGGAGTAAAATTTATGAAGATAAAAATAGGAATTTTAACGCTTAGCGATAGAGCTAGTGACGGCACTTACGAGGATTTATCAGGGCCTGCGATAAAAGAGGTTTTAGACGGTTGGATAACAAGTGAATGTGAGTATGTATATGAGGTGATTCCCGATGAATTTGAGTTGATCAAAGAAAGACTTATAAACATGAGCGATAGCTTAAAATGCGATCTCATACTAACAACAGGCGGCACGGGTCCTGCACTTCGTGACGTAACTCCTGAGGCGACTGAGGCTGTTTGTGAAAAGATGATGCCTGGCTTTGGCGAGCTTATGAGAACTGCAAGCTTAAAGTACGTCCCTACGGCGATTTTATCACGTCAAACGGCAGGAATTCGTAAAAACAGCCTGATAGTAAATTTGCCTGGCAATCCAAAGGCTATTCGTGAGTGTTTAGAGCCGATATTTCCAGCGATTCCTTATTGTATAGACCTTATAGAGGGCGGATATATACAAACCGATGAAAATGTAATGAAGGTCTTTAGACCAAAGCAAAAGAAGATTTCTTAATACAATTAAAAGAGAGGCTAAGACTCTCTTTTGTTATTTTTTTTACTTTTTATATAGATATAAATCGCTGTTATAACCGCTAAGATTACGAGTATTGATATGACTATATTTTTAAACAGCTCTTTATCGTAATTTGTCCCTAAATAATATCCCACCGCAAGTAAAATCGCCACCCAAATCCCCGCACCTAGTGTCGTATATAGAGAAAATTTAAGCAGATTCATCTTGGCAAGTCCTGCAGGAAGACTGATGTATTGACGAATTCCAGGAATTAACCTGCAATTAAATGTAGAAATTTCACCGTGCTTATTAAAGAAATTTTCAAATTTTTGCATTTTTTCTTCAGTGATTCCTACAAATTTGCCGTATTTTTCTATCAAACCTCTTCCGAAAAAATAGCACAAGTAGTAGTTAAACACAGCACCGCCCAAAGAGCCTCCTGTGCCTGCTAAAAAAGCTATAACGATGTTCATTTCGCCTTTGCTTGCAAGATATCCCGCAGGTATCATAACTATCTCACTAGGAAATGGAAAAAACGAACTTTCCAAAAACATCATGCAAAATATGCCGATATATCCCCAGTCGCTAACGGTCTGAACTATGAAATTTATAATGTCGTTAAGCAAAAAAAGCCCTTTATAATTTAAATTTAAAGATAGATTGTAGTGAAATTTGATTTAAAACTTTATTTCAAAAGAGACTTGGTGGGTCTTTTTATTTAAAACATAGGCAATATCGCGCCTTGATAGCGTTTGATTATAAATTCTTTCGCTTGAGGGTTTTGTTATGGT
The DNA here is from genome assembly GCF_012978795.1 of Campylobacter sp. RM16188. Lineage (NCBI taxonomy): Bacteria > Pseudomonadati > Campylobacterota > Epsilonproteobacteria > Campylobacterales > Campylobacteraceae > Campylobacter > Campylobacter sp. RM16188. Next base: position 62,208 of record NZ_LIWQ01000006.1, read on the forward strand.
ATCATCAAGCGCTTTTATCTATATTGGTGTAAGGACTATCGGCATCTTATATGATAAGAGTGACTTTTGACAGGGGGTCATATCCATATCAAGGACGAAATTTGTGCTGATCGGCGGACAGATCTACATCATCAAATGAGTGTGGATTTGCGCCTCTTTAAGCTCTATAAATTTTAGATTTTTAGGATTTTCCACAATATCGCATAAAGTGGCTTGAGTAGCTTTTTTATATAGCTTCATAATGCCATTTTATCGATAATTCTAAGCACTATATTGCTGTTGCTAGGATCGTATGTGATAGCGACTTTCGAGTTTTTTAGACATTTGATGTTTTTGGAGTAAAAGCCCATCTGTTAAATATGAACGCCTACGGTTTAACCAAATTTAAGCCTCGGTTTTTATTTTACTCATCAAAATACCGCAAAGGTTGGAATAAATTTGCATCAAGATTGCCTTGAGCTGTGGCTATGTTTTTTGGGGTAAAGTAATGAATTATCTCTTTTATCACAAATTATAAAATTAAAGTTAAAAGCTTTTGTGTGAAAGTAAAGGAGGGCGAACCCTCCAAAAGTAAATTAAAATGACGGAAGTATAGCACCTTCGTATTTGCTCTTTATAAAGCTTCTGATCTCATCTGAATTTATGGCTTTATTCAAAGCTTTTGTTTTAGGGCTATTTTCATTACCCGCTTTTACTACTACGTAGTTTGTATAAGGACTTTCTTTGCTTTCAAGAGCAAGTGCGTCTTTTGACGGGTTTACCTTGGCATTTAGAGCATAGTTTGTGTTGATAACGGCTATAGTTACATCTCCAAGCGTTCTTGGAATTTGCGCCGCTTCGATCTCGCTAAATTTTAGATTTTTAGGATTTTCCACGATATCAAGCGGAGTTTTTAAAGGATTATCGTTTAGCTTGATAAGTCCTGCGCTTGCAAGTACGTCTAATGCACGACTTTCGTTTGTAGGATCATTTGGTATCGCTACGGTGTCGCCGTTTTTTAGTTCGTTTAGATCTTTTATCTTAGCCGAATAAACTCCCATTGGCTCAAGATGAACACCTACTGTTTTAACCAGATGGGTGCCTTTGTTTTTATTAAATTCGTTTAAGTAAGGCAAGTGCTGGAAGAAATTTGCGTCAAGATCGCCGTCTTCGGTTGCTAAATTTGGTATCGTGTAGTCGTTAAACTCTTTTATTTCAAGCTTAAAGCCTTCTTTTTCAAGTAGAGGTTTGGCAGCTTCAAGAATTTCTGCGTGAGGAACAGGTGTAGCGCCAACTATGATTGTTTTAGCTTTATCGGCTGAGCTTAAAGTTACTGCAAGTAGTGCACCAAGTAGAATTTTAGAAAATTTCATTTTTTATCCTTTAAATTTTAAATACAGCTAATTCATTTAAAAGGATAGTATAGGCGAGAAGCTTATTAAATTTCTTTTTAAATGTTTAGCTTGAACTAAGCACTTAAAAAGAAATTTGTGCTTAGCGTTAGTCTTTCGACGACTTAAATTTTACACAACGACACATTTCGCACATATCTGATTTCATTTCAATCCTTTCTTTTAAAATAATTTTGAGATTGTAGATAAAAAATATTTAAAAAAAAATAAAAGTAGCACAAAATGCTACTTTTTTGTTATTTTGTAGAGTAAATTTCCGATTGACTGGAAAATTTGAACCATTATGATTAAGATAACTACGGTGTAAAGCATGATGTCAGGTCTAAAGCGTTGATATCCGTAGTTGATCGCAACCGCTCCAAGACCGCCTCCGCCTACCGCTCCCGCCATCGCCGAAAAGCCGACTATAACTATCAAAGTAAGGGTTATGGCAGATATTATGCCGGGAAGCGCTTCAACGAACATTATCTTAAATATGATCTGCGAATTTGATGCTCCAAAGCTTTTAGCTGCTTCAATTATACCTTTATCAACCTCTTTTAGTGCGCTTTCAATGAGCCTTGCGATAAAAGGAGCAGCACCTATAGTTAATGGAACTATCGCAGCCGTAGTGCCTATGCTTGTTCCGACTATCATCTTAGTAAATGGGAAAAGTACGATGATGAGTATTATAAACGGAAAGCTTCTAAGCGTATTTACAAGTATGTCAAGCACGAAATATAGCTTTTTGTTCGGCTTAAGTCCGTCTTTATCGCTAAGCACTAAGAGTACTGCGGGAATAAGCCCAAGCAGAAACGCTAAAAACGTAGAAACCAAACTCATATAAAGCGTCTCGTTTATCGCAGGAAGTAAAATTCGCTCAAACACGCTTGGAAATTTAGAAAAATCTATCCCAAACATTACGCCACCTCCCATAAAACGCCACTTTGCTTGATATATTCTAGCACTTTTTGCTCGTCTTCTTTATCTACGTTTATCACAAGCGAACCAAGGACGTTTTCGTTTAGCTTTTCAAGCTTGCCCCAAACGATGTTAAAATCGACATTTAGCGTTCTTGCCATGTGTGTGATAATGCTTTTTTGCGCTACCTCTTTTGGAAAAAATAAGCGGATATTAACCCCATTTTGAGGTAAAATTTCAACCTCTCCTAAAAATTCCTTCATCTTCTCATCGGGCTTTAAAAATAGCTCTTCAATGCTTCCCGAGCCTATGATTTTGCCGTGTTCTAGAAGGATGGCTCTATGTGCGGTTGATTTCACCACTTCCATCTCGTGAGTGACGATAACTATGCTTATTTTTAACTCGCGATTTATCTTTTTTAAGAGCTCTAAGATAGAATTTGTAGTATTTGGATCAAGGGCTGAAGTCGCCTCGTCGCTTAATAAAATTTTAGGATTTAAAGCAAGCGCTCTTGCTATGGCTACGCGCTGCTTTTGACCGCCGCTTAGTTCGCTTGGATAGCTTTTTGCTTTGTTACTTAGTCCTACAAGATCAAGCAACTCGCTTACTCTTTTTTGAATTTCGCCTTTTGGATATTTCCAAAACTCAAGCGGAGTTGCGACATTATCAAATACGTTTTTTCTAGCCATCAGAGCAAAATTCTGAAATATCATACCGACATCTTTTCTAAAGTGTCTAAGTTCGTTTGCGCTGATATCTTTTATCTCTTTGCCATATACTTTAACAGAGCCGCTTTTGTAGCTCTCAAGTCCGTTTATGCAGCGAAGCAGGGTGGATTTACCCGCTCCGCTATGTCCGACAAGTGCGAAAATTTCGCTCTCATTTACCGTAAAACTAACATCATCTATGACTCTTGTATCGCCATAGCATTTGATTAAATTTGAAATTTCTATCATTAAATTTCATGCCTTGTTATTTAAATAGAAAATAATAAATTACATAAAACCAACTGAGAAATCCATGTATAATCGCCCATAAAATGCTTTTGTTTGCGCCCCATGATAGAGCTACCGCAACGACTGTTCCTAGTGTAAATCCACCAAATCCTAAACCCTTCATGTTTATCCTTTCTACGGTTATTATCTTTTATTTTTAATTAGCAGATGATATATCACATAAAACCAGCTAAAAAATCCATGAATTATAGCCCATAAAATACTTTTGTTCGCTCCCCAAGAGAGTGCGACCGCTATCAATGTACCTAAAGAAAAACCGCCTATTCCAAAATATTGCATTCTTTCTCCTTCCTAAAAATTTATTTGCTGAATTTTTTAAGCTCAGCTTCTACTTTTTCAAACTGCTCTTTTGCGCTTGCAAGACCAGCTTTGTTTGTCTCTATGACATCAGCAGGAGCATTTGCCACAAATTTTTCGTTATTAAGCATGTTTGAAAGCTTAATTATCTCTTTTTCAAGCTTGTTTTTCTGTGCGGTTAATCTGCTTATCATCGCCGACATATCAACTCCTTCAAGCGAGATAAATACCTCTAAATTTTCGCTTACATCACATACTGAGTCATCTATCTTCTCAGTGCAAAATTCTATCTCTTCGCATTTTGAAAGTAGGGTGATATACTCTTTGGCGTCGTTTAGATCTATATCTTTATTTATCTTTACATAGGCTTTTGAGATTTTTGAATTTCCTAGATCGATAGTCGCTTTTGCACGTCTTATAGCTACTATCGCTTCGATTACGAGTGAAAAAATTCTTTCGATCTCTAAATTTTGCCCTTTTATCTCAGGATAGCGCGAGATCATTATCGAGCTAGAGTTTTCTAAATTTGTGCCACTTAACTCTTGATATAGGTATTCGCTGATAAACGGCATAAACGGACTTAGCAGCCTCATCGCCTCTTTAAATATGCTTCCGAGCTCTTTTACGCTACTTTTATCGGCTTTGCTAAGCTCGATTCCCCAGTCGCAAAACTCATCCCAGAGGAATTTATAAAGCGCATTTGCAGCATCGTTAAAGCGGTAAGCATCGATATTTTCACGCACCTGCTTAACACACTCGTTAAAGCGACTGTTTATATAAATTCCAAGCTTAGTTTTAAGCTCTATCTTATGAAGATCTTCAAATTTACTCTCGTTTAGCAGCAAGTATTTGCTAGCGTTATAAAGCTTGTTGGTGAAATTTCTTACCAGCTTCATCTTATCTTCGCTTAGCTTTATATCGCGTCCCTGAACGGCAAGCAGTGCCAGAGTAAAACGCAAGATATCGGCGCTATACTCCTCGATGCTGTCAAGCGGATCGATCACGTTTCCAAGGCTTTTGCTCATCTTTCTGCCTTGCTCGTCTTTAACTAAAGCGTGCAGATATATATCGCTAAACGGAAGCTCGCCAAGCGCATTTTGCCCTTGAAACATCATTCTTGCAACCCAGAAAAATAGTATATCAAAGCCTGTTATCAGCAGGTTGTTTGGATAAAATTCTTTTAAATCCTCTTCAAACCATTTTTCATCTTTAAGCTCATCTCCGTTTCCCCAGCCAAGCGTGCTAAAAGGCCAAAGACCGCTAGAAAACCAAGTATCAAGCACGTCCGGATCTTGATGGAAATTTTTGCTTTTACACTTTCTGCACTCTATCGGTTCGCCCTCATCAGCCCACTCATGACCGCAATCATCGCAATAAAAAACAGGAATTTGATGTCCCCACCAAAGCTGGCGAGATATACACCAGTCGCGAAGTTCTCTCATCCAAGCGTTAAAGCTATTTATCCAGTGCGGAGGATAAAATTTAGCAAGCCCTGCGCTTACGTCAGCTATAGCTTGATCGGCTATCTCGCGTTTTACAAACCACTGCTTTGAGATATAAGGCTCTACGACATTTTTGCAGCGATAGCAGTAGCCTACTTGATTTTCATAATCTTCAATCTTTTCGATATTGCCGATTTTTTCAAGCTCTGAAACTATGACATCTCTTGCTTCAAGGCGCTCAAGACCTTTAAACCGTGCGCACTCTTCGTTTAGGATTCCGGCCTCGTCAAAGCATGTGATGAACTCCAAATTATGGCGCTTGCCGACTTCGTAGTCATTCATATCGTGAGCCGGAGTAACTTTAACAAGTCCAGTTCCAAACTCCATATCCACGTGCTCATCGGCAATTATCTCTATCTCGCGGTTAATGATAGGTAAAACTACTTTTTTGCCGACTAGGTGTTTATATCTCTCGTCGTTTGGATTTACCATTACGGCTGTATCGCCGAAGTAGGTTTCCGGACGAGTCGTAGCGACTACTACAAATTTGCTAGGCTCATCGGCAAAATAATACCTTATATGATAAAGCTTGCCTTTGTTGTCTTTGTGCTCAACCTCGATATCGCTAAGCGCTCCGTCATGTGTGCACCAGTTTATCATGTAGTTTCCGCGAACTATCGTGCCGTTTTCATAAAGCTTTACAAAGGCCTTTTTAACTGCTTTTTTAAGCCCCTCATCCATGGTAAATCTCTGGCGACTCCAAGCAGGAGTTATCCCAAGACGTCGCATCTGATGAACTATCATGCCACCGCTTTTTTCCTTCCATTGCCATACGCGATTTACAAACTCTTCGCGCCCTATGCTCTCTTTTGTTATACCTTGAGCTAAAAGCTGCTTTTCAACGACGTTTTGAGTGGCGATTCCCGCATGATCAAGTCCCGGCTGCCAAAGCGTCTTGTAGCCGTCCATTCTTTTATATCTTGTCATTATGTCTTGAAGCGTAAAGGTAAGAGAGTGTCCTATGTGAAGCGAACCGGTTACATTTGGAGGAGGCATCATAATGCAAAATTTGCGACCTTCTTTTTGGATATCTTTGTTTGCATCAATCTCAAAATATCCGCGCTCTTCCCAAATTTTATAAAATTTTTCTTCAACCTCTTTTGCGTTGTAAAAACTCACTTCAAATCCTTTTAGATTTTATCAAAAATGCTCGATTTTATCAGAATTTTACTAATAGGGCGATTAAATTTATAAAAGTAGGCTGAAATTTAAGGATAATAAAAGCGGCTTTAATTAACAAAGCCGCTTTTTGTGAAGTTATTTTACGATGAACTCTTTTTGAGCTAAATCGTAATCGCTCATGCTCTCATCGTACATATTTTCAGTTATGACTGCAGGAAGCATGCACTTGCCGCTCATCACAACCCTAAGCGGAGTGTAAATGGTAAATGGCGTCTTATCCTTTTCGTTCACGTATCCTGAGCTAAGAGAATAGAACGTAAGCACTCTATCATCAGCTATCACGTTATGCTCCACATTTAGAGTATTTGTGGTTGCTTTGGTTCTTAAATTTGGAGCTATGTTTTCGTTTATGATCTCAAAGCAAGGGCTGATTTGCTCGTTTATAACTCCGTTTCTTATGTAGTCATCGGTTTTGATCATAAGCTTAGAGTATATCACGTCGTTTAATTTAAGGTTGTTGATATCTATCTCTTTACCATCTTTTCCGACAAATTTTCTCATTATATCAAGACCTTTTTTATCAAATTTGTGATTTATCTCAAGCGGTTTGTAAGCATAGCTTGTCACTCCAAGATATACGCTTGAACCTTTTTCAGGCACGATCGTGATCTCAGGCTTGATAGGCGTGATATTTATAGCGCCAAATCCGTCAAATTTAAGCTCATGACCGTCGCTGATAAGCTTAAATTTATTCTCGCTGCTTGTGTCTTTGATGTATTCTCTAAGCGCTCTTAGTGTAAATGCTCGCTCTTGAGTCGAGTAGAGTTTGTCTACTTGCTTGATTAGATAATCCGCCATCTCGTCACTAAATGCATTTTTCTCAAAGTGGTTTGCATGGATTAAAAGCATAAATGCGGTATTTCTTATCCTTGAGCCGAAGTTATCAGGCAGGTCGCTCTCTTTATCGTAAAAAGTTTTACTTATCTCTTTTAGCACCTTTGAGCTTTCTTTGCTTAGTCCTTCATTTTTTAAGATAGCTGCCATCAAATATCCGTCAAGCGCGCTGTTTGTATATCTTTTTTGATCGTAAAGCGCATTTAAAACCGAGCGATCAAGCTTCTTTTGTCCGCTTAAAATATAAGCTGCGTATAGAGCTTGGAAATTGTCGTTTGAGCCAAAATTTTCAAGCCATTTTATCGCTCTTGATTTTACCGCTTTATCTATTTCAAAGCCTGATTTTTCAAGCGTTAAGATAGTATCTATGGCATAAATCGAAGCGAAGTTGTTTGTATAGCTTAGCTCGCTCCAGTATCCAAAGCTTCCGTCGCTCTTTTGCATTTTAATGAGGTCGTTAAGTCCCGCATTTAAAAATCTCTTAACATCCGCTTCATCGGCTTTTGCCTGAGCTTTGCTTTTGTCTTTGTTTGTTAAAACCATGTAGTTTAGCTCTAAAAGCCTTGAAGAGCGTTGCTCTGAGCATCCGTAAGGATAGTTGATAAGCTTATCGCTATTTGCCCCAAGCATGCTTTTTATAGAATTTGACGCATCTATTCTTATGCTCTTAAAATCACTATCAAGAGTTATCGTCTTTTGCTCGCTTGCTTGGAAGGATTTTGCAAAAGTGCTAAGCGGATAAGGGTGTATAGCGTCAAAATTTAGCTTGTGGCTATAAGTTTCCTTGCCGTCATTTGCGCTAAATTTCAGATACGACTTGCCTGTTTCGTTTACGTCAAGTGCAACTGCTATCTTCAAATTTTCATTTGGTTTTAGACTTATCTTGTCTTTTTCGAGTTTGGCTTTTAAATTTGTCTCAAGTGTTAAATTTAGCTCCTTGGCTTCGTTTGTGGTATTTATAACTCTTAAGATGTAGTTTATGTTATCGCCTTTTATAAAGTAAGCGCTTTGCGTAGGTTTAAGGATGATATCGTCTTTTACATCAACGGCTTTTACGCTACTGCCTAATTTATTTTCAGTTGTTGCTATGACTGCTAAATTTATCTGGGAGTTAAATTCGCTTGGAACCTCTACGTCAAAGCTAACATCTCCGTTTGCGTCGGCTTTTGCCGTTTGCATTTTGATATAGGTTTTGATATTTTTCTTATCGACCGGGCTTGCAAATTTCGCCATTCTTATCTCCATAAGAGCCATAGCGCCATCTCCGCCGAAGCTAAGAACTTTGCCTTCTTTTTTAAACCCTGTCAAATTTGAGTAGATGTCAAAGTCAAGAACGAAATCAGCAAGCATCTTGTCAAAGAATTCAAGAGGGCTTTTTAGCTTTTGATTTGTAACCTGAAGCACTCCCTCATCAACCGCAAATAGAGTAACCTCTGCATTTGGATCGGTCTTTACGCTTGCTTTAAATTTGGAGTTTGATCTAACCGTTTTTGGTGCATTTACACTTACGTTTAGCATTCTGTGTGATTTGTCGGCTTTTGCATAAACCTTATCGTAAGTTCTAAATGGAAGCAGGTCATTATCAGCTACACGCACAATCGTAGCGCTTACATATAACCCTTCAAAGTCAAAATCAAGCTCAAATTTAGCGTTTGCGGAGTTGTTTTGGATATTTACTACTTTGTATTTTTTAACTCCGTCGCCTTCAAGAGTGATGATACCAAGAGCGTTTTTAAGCACAGAACTTACATCAACGCTCATCACGTCGCCCTTTTTGTAGCTCTTTTGATTTAGCTTGATTTGAGCTTTGGCAAGCTCTTTTGTAGGTTGTAAGGAGCTATAATCCCAACCGCTTACGTCGATACGAACGCTCGCGCTATGTCCGCTTGAAACGTCGCTTATTATAACTTCATAATCGCCACTTTGCGTAAAATTATATGTAAAATTATTTGTATCTTGAGATAAATTTTCTACTAGCTCGTAAGAGCTGTTCCATCTTAATACGCCTTGACTATCGAAGTTATAACTCCAAATTTTTCTTTTTATCTCGATAGCCTTTGGAGTATCTTTTATCTCTTCTGATGTAAAAGGATCAATGCTAATGAAGCTAAAATTCACGTTTTCATTGGTATCTACGTAGTCTTTATCGGCTTTTATGCCCACCATCGATTTAAAAGGATATATGGTTAAATTTTCGCTTGAACTTACGTTTTTACCGTCATCATTTATGCTAAATACAATCGCGCCTCCGACGATACTTGCTGTATATTCAGGTCTTAAATCGGATATTTTAAAAATCTTGCTTGCCTTGCCGTTGCTATCAAGAGTTACAGGTTTTTCTATCTGGTTTAAGCCGTTGTTTTTTAGCTCGTCGTTACTAAATTTAAAGTCTTTAAATTTATCGTTTTTATACTCTGTTTGATAGAGCTGGAGGCTTACGTTTCCTTGCAAATTTGAAGCAGGCGAGCCAAAGAGATAATTACTTTGCAAGTCGGCTTGGATTATCTCGTCTATGCCGTAAATTTTCTTTTTAAGCGCTATGCTGTTTTTTATGCGTTGAGGAGTGAAGGACTCAGCCGAAAAATTATATTCGCCTATGATTTTATTTGCAAAGATTATTTCAAATCTAAACGAGCCTGTTAGAGCCGAGTTGATAAATTCATCGAAATTTATTACGCCAAGTTCGTTAGTCTGAAAATTTTTATTTAAGATGATTTTATTTTGCGGATCTTTGATCTTGATCTTAACCGGCATCTTTGCAAGAGCTTTAAACAGCTCGTTTTTGATGATTATCTCGCCTTTTATATTTTCTTCGGGTCTTATGATATTGCTTGCAAAATGCACGTAAGCATCGTATTTTTCGGCTCTATCGCCAGTTTGAAAATATCCGTTTGAGTTTAGCTTTTCGTTTTGAGCAAGTATTATAAACCCTTGTTCTTTTCCGAGACTAACGGTTGCGGAAGCTATATCTTTACCTATGCCTTTTTTGTTAAATTTAAACACACCCTCGTCGTTTGTTATACCTGATGCGATTACGTCGTTTTTGACCGAGTAAATTTTAACGTCGGCATTTGCCACTACGGCATTTTGGCTAAGTCTTGAAGCAAACAAAAACACTTCATCGTTTGAGACTTTTACGTTAAGTCCGATATCGCTTAGATATACCGCTTTTTGCGCTCTTTTATCTTTGTCGTAATAAATCGTTATGAGATATACGCCATCACCGCTATTTGGAAAATCAAGCTTTATTTTATGCTTTAAAATTTCGTTTTTAACTCCGCCCAGCTCGTAGTTCTTACTTGCGACTTCTTCGACATAAGAGTTTAAATTTGAGCTATTGAAATTTAAAAAATATCTATAGTTTTGCTCTTTTAGCTTTTCTACTACTACTTTAGCAGTAGGAGTATTTACGCTTTCTATGCCGATTTCGCCGATGTTTGAGATATAGAGCATATTGTCGCTAAATTTCAAAAACGGATTTAAATCGTCAAATTTTATATCAAAATCAACCCGCTCTCTTACAAGCGCATAGTCATCTCCAAAGCCTTCGTTAAAGCTGATTTGATACTTGGTTTGAGGCTTAAATTCGTCACTTGTAATATCTATGAAATAATAATACCCCTCGTTTGCCATGCTGTCTGAGGTATAGTATGTTTCGCTTACTTGAAAGCTCTCAACTCCTTGTATCTTTATAAATTTCTTGATGTTGTTATCGTAAGTTGATATCCAGTCTTTTAAATAAAGCCTAGCAGCTAGTTTGCCGCCCTCAAGACTCTTGGCTTCAAGCATATCAAGAATGAGGGTTCTTGCCTTTGGATTATCGACGAAATTTGGTTCAGAGGAGTCTTGATTAGCGGAAATTATGTAGCTATCGTCTAAATTTCCGCCCGCTATATTTTTTAAATTTTTAGATATAAAAAATTCTAAATTTTTAGGCTCTTCAAGTATCTTTATGACAAAACCCTTGTCGCCATTTTTTGTTATTTTGTATTTTACGTCGTGTTTGGATAGGTTGTCTTTATTGTAAATTTTTAAGTTTTTTACGAATTCCTCTTCGGTTAGCTTGTCGTTAAAATTTACCGAAAAATCCTTACTTGAAAATATAAATAAAGAATCAAGTATAAAATTTCCGCCGTAAAAATTAATCGAAGACTCGCTATTTTTGCATGTATAATCAACCCCTTTTCTAAAGCCGTTTTTTGGATATACGATCAGGTAGTCTTGCGCATATTCATATACGGCATCAAGCTCCGGAGTACACTCTAAAAGCTTTTTATGCGTTATGGTGCCGATTTGCGATTTTTTAAACGGCTTATCTTTTGATATGCCAAGCATTATGCTTTCGCCGTCGGCATTTTTAAGCTCACCCGTTAGGATAAAAGCATTGAGATTAAAAGCTAGCAAAAGCATAGCCAGCAAAGACCTTAAAAGCATTAAAACCTCCTTATTTCGATATTTACTTCACTTAAATTTGAATTTTCATCCAGACATCCGATCTTGTGCTTGCCAAAATCTAAAAACAGCATATTATCCATGCCGTTTTGGCTTTTTTGCCACTCGTTTTGATTTAATTTATAATAAATTTCATCACCGATATATGCGTAACATTTTAGCACAACTTTAGTTGCATTATCGTCACTTAATAAAATTTGATTGTTAAACGGTGCAGCTATCAGCGGTCTAAATTTTTTAAACTCATCATAACAAGGGCTGTTTAGCAAATCATCTTTTGAAATTTGGTTATTTTTAAGCAAAAACGCTATCTCTTCGCTACGAATTATCTTGCACTTATCTTTTGGTAAAACTCCCTTGATGAGCTCGTCTTCTTGTTTGTTTCTGCACTCTTTAAACGCAAAAGCGTCAAGGCATGTAGGCTCATAAGCTATATTTTCTGGTCTATTTATAAAGCTTAAATTTTCTCTTTGCGCAAGCAGCTTAAATATATCAAAAACCGCCCTTGAAGCATCGTGAATTCCGCTTAGATTGTCCGTTTTTTTGCCGTTAAAATTTCCAAACCAGACAGCCACGGTATAGTTTTTATTAACTCCTATGGCGTATATGTCGCGTGATCCGTAGCTTGTACCCGTCTTAAAAGCTATTTGCGGAGTATCTTTGGCGTATTGCCATATCATCCCAAGGTAAGCTCTTGAGGCGCTTGAGAGCATTTTAGCGGTTAAAAACGCACTTTGCGGGCTTATTAGCTGCATGTCTTTATCTATGATTTTGCCCGCTACTTCAAGCGGTTTTAGCCTGCCTTCGTTTGCGTAGATAGTGTAAAGATGAGCTAAGTTTAAAAGACTCATCTCAGCGCTTCCTAAGGCTATACTCTCGCCGTAAAATTCCTTGCTTTTTTGGACTAAATTTAACCTTTTAAGTAGCTCGTAAAGAGAATTTTCACCAAGTTTATTGTTTAAATTTACAGAGGGGATATTTAGGCTAAGAGCAAGCGCTTCGGTAGCCGAAACCAGTCCTAGAAATTCGTTGTCATAGTTTTTAGGAACGTATTCTCCAAGGAAAATTTCCGTATCTATCATCTGCATTTTAGGCGTTATAATCCCCTCGTCAAGCCCAAGTGAAAATATAAAAGGCTTTAGAGTTGAGCCTACGTTCCTACTCATTAAAACGCCGTCGTTTTGCCCCTCAAGCGCTCTTTCGTCATGTGAGCCTACATAGGCTATAACGCTCATATTTTCATTGTCTATTATGATTCCTGCGGCATTATGAGCCTTTTTTTGGATAAGGGAATTTGCCGTAAATTTTAGATTCGTATTTAAAATTTTTTGGAAACCAAGATCTAAATTTGAGTTTGATATACCGCTTTTTAGAGCGATTTGAGAGTATTGCTTAGCCTCAAAAGGAGCGCTAAATCTTTGGTTTTTAAAAGGCTCTTGTTTAGCTCTGTTAAATCCGCTCTTATCTATCACTTTAGCTTCGTAAAGTAGCTTTACGACACGGTTTTTAAGAGAGTTTATATTTGATTTTTTATCCAGACGATTTGCGTTTGGGTTTTTAGGAATCGTGCTAAGAAGAGTCATTTGAGCAATACTTAGATCTTCTAAATTTTTATTAAAATAAAACCTCGCAGCCGCCCCAACACCTTCTATATTGCCGCCATAAGGAGCGAGATTGAAATAAAATTTTAAAATTTCATCTTTTGTGTAGTGCCATTCAAGCTGAAAGGCGGTAAAAATTTCTTTGATTTTATTGGTGTATGTCCGCTCTTTCGGGCTCATCATGCGGGCTACTTGCATTGTTATGGTTGAAGCTCCTATGCGGTTTTTGTGAGTTAAATTATGAAGCGCGGCTCTAGCCATTGAAAAAGGATTAAAGCCAAAATGGTAGTAGAAGTATCTATCCTCAAAGAGCAAAACGCTATCTTTTAGCACTTTTGGTATGTTTTTGGCGTCAAAACGCCAAATTTCATCCTTGCTCGGACGCATTGTGATTATCTTGCCGTGTTTATCAAATATAATTACCGAATTTTCTCTTTTTAAAGCGTTTTTATTAAGCGGATAGGCGTAGTCCAGTACCAAAAACAGCGCAAAGCAAACAGCGCAAAAAACTGCTATATAGATGAGAGGCTTGATTAATTTTTTATTCATTGTAAAATTATATCAGATTTTATGATTTGGATTAAATTTATAAAATATCATATATAATTACTAAAATTAATTTTTTTAAAAGGAAAGACATGGATTATCGCATAGAAAAAGACACTATGGGCGAAATTCAGGTGCCAAACGATAAGTATTGGGGCGCTCAAACCGAAAGAAGTTTTGAGAATTTTAAAATAGGCGAAGAGAAGATGCCAAAAGAGGTCATCAAAGGCTTTGCGTATCTTAAAAAAGCTTGCGCCATAGTCAATCACAAGCTAAACAGGCTTGATGAGGCAAAAACCAAAGCCATATCACAAGCCTGCGATGAGATTATAGACGGCAAACTGTGCGGAAATTTCCCTCTTGTAGTCTGGCAGACAGGTTCTGGCACGCAGTCAAACATGAACCTAAATGAAGTTATCGCAAACAGAGCCACTGAAATTTTGGGAGAGGACTTTAGAGTAAAAAAACTCGTTCATCCAAATGATGACGTAAACAAGGGTCAAAGCTCAAACGACACGTATCCGACTGCGATGAGAATAGCCTTTGTGATAGAGCTTCAAAAGCAGCTTTTGCCCGCTATTAGTAAGCTTAAAAAGACTTTAGAGAGCAAGAGCGAGAAATTTAAAGATATAGTCAAAATAGGGCGCACGCACCTTCAAGACGCTACTCCGCTAACCCTTGGACAAGAGCTTAGCGGATATGTCGAGATGCTAAGAAAAGCGCAACTTCAAGTAAATGACTCGATGAAATATCTTTGCGAGCTTGCTATCGGCGGAACCGCCGTAGGGACGGGATTAAATTCGCACCCTGAGTTTTCAAATTTAGTAAGCGAAGAGTTAAATAATCTAACTAAAAGCGAGTTTAAATTTATCTCTCATCCGAATAAATTTCACGGTCTTACAAGCCATGACGGCGAGGTGTTTTTAAGCGGTGCGCTTGACGGACTAGCTGCAAATTTGATGAAAATTGCAAACGACATAAGATGGCTTGCAAGCGGTCCAAGATGCGGTATAGGCGAAATTTTTATCCCTGAAAACGAGCCCGGAAGCTCCATAATGCCGGGCAAAGTAAATCCGACGCAGTGCGAAGCGATGACGATGGTATCGGTTCAGGTCATGGCAAATCACTTTGCGGTTACCCTTAGCGCCTCTCAAGGAAATTTCGAGCTAAACGTGTTTAAACCGGTGCTTACTTATAACTTGCTTCAATCAATCAGACTTTTAAGCGATGCGATGATAAGCTTTAACGATCACTGCGCTGTGGGGATTGAACCGAATTTAAAAGTGATAGACGGCTACTTGCACGGCTCGCTTATGCTAGTAACTGCGCTAAATCCCTATATAGGATATGAAAATGCGGCTAAAATAGCTAAAACCGCTCATCAAAACGGCACCACGCTAAAAGAAGAGGCTGTAAATTTAGGAATTTTAACAGCTGAAGAATTTGACAAATACGTTCGTCCAGAAGAGATGACCTATCCTAAAAAATAGACTTAATTTTACCTCGCTTAATGTTTTGGCGAGGTAAAATTTAAAAACCTCTAAAATTTCGCCTTAAATTTCCGATTTATTTGCTAGATTAAGGACTTGATATGAATATAAATTTAAATTTAAGCGGATTTAACTTCTATGCTTCTAAGGGATATCAGAATTTGGATAAAGCAAAACAGCTTTCAAATGAAATTTCAACCTCGTCAAACGAGAGTAGCGACGAAATGATAAAAAAGCTAAAAGAGATCTTAAAAGAGCTTCAAAAGCAGCTTGAGGAGATAAATGCCAAGATTAAAGAGCTGAGTAAAAACGAAAATCCCTATGCAAAAGAGATGCTAAAGAGCTTAAGCGTCCAAAGCGCTACTATAAACGGTAAAATTTTACAGATAAACTCTCAAATTTTAAAGATTATGCAGCAAAATTTAGGTTAAATTTAAAAAGGATACAGGATTCTTAAGATTAGTTTAAATTTTAATCTAAATTTTATTAATTATCGCTCTTATTCATTGTATTTGCCTGCTAAATCCATGATGACTTCAAACAAAAGCTAAAATTACAATATCGGCTTGTAAAATAACCTAAAATTTAGGAGAATTTGATAATGAATTGCACTTATAAAGACTATATGCACCATGAACCCATAGAAAGACACTCATTTGGTCATGGTGATCACTCTCACGGTCACTCCCATAATCACTCTCATAAAACGACAAATAAAAAAGCATTGAAGCTAGGCATTATAATTACCGCTGTTGCCATGGCGGTGCAGTTCATATACTCCATACTTACAAATTCTTTAGCGCTTCTAAGCGATACCTTGCATATGTTTTCTCATGTGTTTGCGCTATCTTTGAGCTATTTTGCCATCTGGCTTAGTGAGCAAGAAGGAGCCAAAGAAAGGACGTTTGGCTTCCATAGGGCTGAAATTTTAGCCGCTTTTGTGAATTCTATTACGACTGCGATTTTTGTCGTGTTTATCTTATATGAGGCGATTTATAAGCTAATTAGACCCGAGCCCATAGATGCTAAAACGCTCATAGTCATAGCCGTTCTTGGGCTTTTGGTAAATGCTATAACGGGCTATATTTTACTAAAAGCCGATATGGAAAATATAAACATAAAATCATCCTTTTTGCATATGATGAGCGATCTGCTAAGCTCCGTAGGCGTAGTTATAGGAGGTATTATCGTTTATTTTACGGGCGCTTACTGGATAGATAGCCTGCTTGCTTTGGTTATAGCTTTTATGATAGCAAAGTGGTCTTATTCTCTTATAAAAGCTAGCTTAAATATATTGCTTGAAACCTCGCCTGTTAAGATTGACGAGGTTAAAAATTTGATTGAAAGCCATAAAAAAGTGCTTCAAGCTCATGATATCCATATAGTTGAAATCACGCACAATATGTATGTTTTAACCTCTCATATCGTTATAAGTAGCGACGACGCTCTTAAATTCGGTCGGATATCAAATGAGCTTTCTTGCGAACTCTTACACGAATTTAACATAGGACACTCGACGTTTCAGCCCGAATATAGCGATACCGTCTGGAAAAAACTCAAAAATACTAATGGCTCTAAAATTTTCGGATAAAAATTATCTTAATTTGTAAAATTTAAATTATCTTTTTTATTTTAGAAAAATTACTATTTTATTACTGCGTTAATACGTTATTGATAAAATCGGCTTGCAAAATATGTTTTTAAATATCTTATAAAAACTGAAAATAAAGCCCATTCTGAATATAATATAAATTATTTATTAAATTTTTTATTTAATTTTTTTAATAAATGTTAAATAAGAAAAATAGTAGTAATATTATGGGATTGCATATGTAATATTATTTTTATATTTTAGGTAATACTTACGCTCTGTAATCACCAAATTTATAACTGTTAATCAAAATTTAAGCTTTTACAAACCATAATTTAATATATGCAAATATGGCAGATTTACTAAATATCTAACTTAAAAGGAGAGAGTATGAGAGAGGATGTCCTAGCTAGGATAAACGAACGTCTTAATCTTTTGGCTAAGATGCCAAGAGTAAAGAATGATAGCTCTATCAGCGAGGCTTTAAGGGCAAAAGGCTTTACTCGTCGTGATTTTATGAAGTGGGCGGGTGCGATGACTGCTTTTATGGCGCTTCCTGCATCTATGACGCCTATCGTCGCAAAGGCTGCGGAGTTAAGCGATCGCTTGCCTGTAATTTGGCTTCATATGGCTGAATGTACGGGCTGTTCTGAAAGCTTACTAAGAACGGATACTCCTACGATTGATAGTTTGATATTTGACTATATCTCACTTGAATATCACGAGACTATCATGGCTGCTTCAGGCTGGCAGGCTGAGGAGAATTTAGAGCATGCTATAGAAAAGTATAAAGGAAAGTATATTCTTTTAGTAGAAGGTGGTATCCCTATGGGCGCTACCGAAGGATATCTTACCGTAGGACCTCTTGGCTATACGGGATATTATCATGCAAAACACGCTAGTGAAAATGCTGCGGCGATCTTTGCTATCGGAACCTGTTCTAGCTTTGGCGGAGTTCAAGCTGCTAAGCCAAATCCTTCAAATTCTCAAGCTTTAAGTAAGGCTACAAGCAAACCCGTTATAAACGTCCCTGGCTGTCCTCCAAGTGAGAAAAATATCGTTGGAAACGTGCTTCATTATATTTTATTTGGGACTATTCCTTCGCTTGATGTGTTTAATCGTCCAAAATGGGCTTATGGGCTTAGAATTCACGATCTTTGTGAAAGACGCGGACGCTTTGATGCTGGCGAGTTTGTTCAAAGATTTGGCGATGAAGGCGCAAAAGACGGATACTGCTTATATAAGGTCGGCTGTAAGGGTCCATATACGTTTAACAACTGCTCACGCGAGAGATTTAATCAGCACACAAGTTGGCCGGTTCAAGCAGGTCACGGCTGCATAGGTTGTAGTGAGCCTGATTTCTGGGATACGATGGGACCGTTTGAAGAGCCTATGGGCGATAGACTTTACAATACCGTTTTGGGACTTGGCGCCGATAACGTAAGCGATAAGATCGGTATAGGAGTTTTGGCTCTTGCAGGTATTGGTATGGCAGCGCACGCAGCTATCGCTACTTTTGCAAAAGATAAAGATGAGAAAAAGGCGTAACAATGAGCGAACAAAGAATAGTAATAGATCCTGTAACGAGGATTGAAGGACACCTTCGTGTAGAGGTTGTTGTAGATGAAAATAATGTAGTTAAAGAGGCTTATTCGGGCTCTACCTTATGGAGAGGAATAGAGCAGGTAGTAAAGGGTCGCGATCCTAGAGATGCGGGATTTTTCACTCAAAGAATTTGCGGAGTTTGCACATATTCTCACTATAGAGCAGGCATTGTTGCCGTTGAAAAGGCTCTTGGTATAGTTCCTCCGCTTAATGCAGAGCTTACTAGAACGCTTATGAACGCAGCTCTTTATCTTCACGACCACGTTGTGCATTTTTACCAACTCCACGGACTTGACTGGGTTGATATCGTCTCCGCGCTTGAAGCAGATCCGAGAAAAGCTAGCGAAGAGGCGTTTAAGTACTGCGAAACTCCGTATGCTACGGGAGCCGATAAACTAAAAGAGGTTAAAGAAAAAGTCGCGGCATTTGCAAAAAAAGGAAATTTAGGACCATTTGCAAACGCTTACTGGGGACATAGCACATACCGCTTCACTCCTGAGCAAAATTTGATAGTACTTTCACACTATTTAGAATGCTTAAGTATGCAAAGAACCATAGCTCAAATGATGGCTATATTTGGCTCTAAAAACCCGCATCCGCAAAGCTTAACAGTAGGTGGCGTAACCTGCGTTATGGATCTTTTAAGCCCGTCAAGACTTGGTGAATACCTAACCAAATTTAAAGAGACGGTTGATTTTGTAAATCGCGCTTACTATCCTGATATCTTAATGGCAGCTAAAGCCTACGGAAACGAGCCAAGTGTATTAAATGACGTTGGAGTGGCGAATTTCTTATCTTATGATGAATTTTTAGTCGGCAGAAATGATAATATATTCCAAAGCGGTATAGTTCTAAACGGTGATTTAAGCAAGGTTTATGAAGTAGACGATATGAAAATAACCGAAGAAGCTACTCGCGCTTGGTATAAGGATGATAAACCGCTTCATCCGTATGACGGAAAAACAGATCCTAACTATACGGGGCTGGTTGATATGAAGACTCTTGACGGGCATGGCAAGATGGTTGATACTAAAGTATTTGACGCTAAGGGTAAATATAGTTGGATAAAGGCTCCAAGATATGAGGGCAAGCCTATGCAAGTAGGTCCTATCGCAAGTATCGTGGTTAATTATGCAAGAGGAAACAAAAGAGTAGTGCCTATCGTGGATAAATTCTTGCAAGAGACAGGACTTCCGATAAACGCTATATTCTCAACACTAGGAAGAACGGCTACTCGTATGCTTGAGGCAAAAGTAGTTGCCGATCACGGCTTAACGGCGTTTAATAACTTGATTGAAAATTTAAAAACGGATCAAGAAACTTGCGCTAAATACGTAATAGACAATAAAAAAGAGTATAAAGGCTACTTTGCGGGCAATGCTCCAAGAGGCGCTTTATCTCATTGGTGCAGAATTAAAGACGGCGTTATAACAAACTGGCAAGCGGTAGTTCCTTCGACTTGGAATGCTTCTCCAAAGGATGCAAACGGCATTCGCGGATCATACGAAGAGTGTATAATCGGACTAAAGATAGCCGACTTAACTCAGCCGCTTGAAATTATTCGTAAAATTCACTCTTACGATCCATGTATCGCTTGTGCGGTTCACGTTATGGATACTAAGGGAAATAAGATTAGCGAATACAAAATAAATCCAAATTTGTAAGGAGGATTTATGTCACATCATAAACCCGATCGCATCAGCGAATACGAATTTTCGATAGGTCTTAGGCTTACGCATTGGATTAGATTTGTAGCGATTGCATTTCTAGTTGTAAGCGGGTTTTATATATCTTATGTGTTTATAGCTCCTGAGGTTACTAACGAGCCTACGATATTTTTAAATGCAAAATGGCGCGCGGCTCATCAAGTGGCGGGATTTATACTCATCGCGGTTACGATATTTAAGCTTTATCTTTTCTTTTTTGATAAGCTTAGCAGAAAAGAGCTTGCAAGTATTTATGATTTCTTTAGTCCAAAAGTTTGGATAGCGCAGATCAAATACTACATATTTTTAGGACCGCATCCGCACCTAAGAGGCGTGTATAACCCGCTTCAGTTTGCGTCATATCTGTTCTTTTATCTTGTGCTTTTTGTGATCTGCCTAACAGGAATGGTGCTATATGTGCATGTTTATCACGAAGGGCTTGGCGGGCTATTTTATGAGCCGATGAGATATTTTGAAGAGCTTATGGGCGGACTGGCGAATGTTAGAACGATTCACCGCGTAGCGATGTGGATCATAATGATATTTGTTCCGGTTCATATCTATATGGCCGTATTTAATGCGGTCAAAGGTAAAAACGGCGCTATGGATGCCGTTGTAAGCGGATATAAATTCGTCAAAGAAGAGCACTGATATATGAAGGTGCTTGTCCTTGGCATCGGTAATGTAATGTTCTCCGACGAAGGTGTCGGAGTTCATTTTACCGAAATGATAAAAAGAAACTACAATTTTACTCACGAAACCAACTCTTTAGAATTTCTTGACGGCGGCACCTTGGCGATAGCTTTAACTCCGATCATAGCGGAATTTGACTATCTTATAGTGGTTGATTGCATAAGCGCTGATGAATCAAGCGTAGGAGATGTCTATTTTTTCGACTACGAAGCGATGCCAAATCAAATTTCATGGGATGGCTCGGCGCATGAGGTTGAGATGCTTCAGACTCTTCAGCTTATGGATCTAGCCGGAGATATGCCAAAGACTAAAATTTTGGGCGTTGTTCCAAAGCGAATAGAGCCTATGAGTTTTGAACTCTCAAGTGAAATTCAAGCTAGCACCAAAGTCATGGAAAAAACACTGCTAAAACACCTTGAAGAGCTTGGATTTAGCTATGAAAAAATCTCAAATTTAAATATAATAGACCTCGCAAACGAATACAAAAACAAAGGCATCTGATGATACTAGTTTATGAATTTGAGTATGCAAACTCAAATGAAAATTTGGCGTTTTTTCTAAATTTTTATGCTAAAAAAAGCGGATTTTCTTACGGCATAGAACAAGAAGGTTTATATACAAGGCTTTATTTAGAAGGCGAGCAAGAAGAGCTTTTAAAATTTTCTGATGAAATTTCAACTCTCATACCACACTTTATATTTTTATCAAATTCTCGTGTTTTTGTAAGCGATGAGTTAAAAGGCGAGCAAAAAGAGTTTAAAAACACTCTTTCAAACATCACTCCAAAGATGATACAAGGTTTTCATGAAGGCAAAATTTTAGCTTGTGAAAACGAAATTTTTAGTGATGTTAAGCTATTTAAAGATGATAAATTTGAAGCGGTTTCAAAAGAAAATTTTAAAGAGATTTTGGATTTTGCGATTTTAAGTTTTAAAAAAGGAGAGAGTTTAAAATTTAAAGATTTGGAGGGAAATTTTGAAATTTTAAACTTCGGCGAGTTAAGCAGTAATTTTGATATCCTAATGCCGACTAAGCTTAAAAATTTGCCAAAAATTTTTATATCCGATCAAAATTCGCAAATCGCTCTTGCAAGCTACGAAAAGCCTGTTGTGGAGCTTAAGACAAGCACTCTTTACAGGCAAAACCACCCGAATGCACCGCATTTTTTTGATGTGAAAGCTCCTAGGGACATATTTATCTACGCGCTTTGCGAAAGACTTTTTGAAGAGGGTGTAAATTTCGTCGCACTTAAATGCGATAAAGAGCTTTTTAAAGCTACAGTTTTAGAAAACGAATACATATTTTCAAATGCTCAAATTTATTACAAAAATGGCTTTAGCGACTTCATAGAGGTTTCAAAAGATAAAAATTTAGCCAATTTCTATCTAAGTGCGGATGAATTGGGCTTGAAAGATGAAAATAAACTTAGAGTTTTTTTAAGCAAATTTGAAGATGACGAGTTTAAAATTTATACTAAAAATAACGATTTTGAAGTGCTAAATTTACAAATTCCAAGCAGTTTTGAAGAGATTTTTGAAATGATATCAAAAGAGGAGGGCGGAGATAGGCTTGTGTCAAATTTTAGCGCAAATTTTCCTCTTGCAAGCGGAGATATAAATGCCACAAATAGCTTTTTTTCATTATTTTGTATAGTCGGTAAAATTTTTGGTTTTGATAACGATTTTAAAAAATCGGGCGTTAAACTGCTTCAAAATGCGATGGATTTTAACGGACCTAAGGGTCCAAGGCTTGATTTTAAAATGGCTTCAAAAACCGGCTTTGACATCGTTAAATTTGTAAGAAGTGGCATGAGCTTTCGCCTAGCCGGAGTTGATGATAAGATTTTAAGCTTTGGTTATCTTGAGTCGTTTGCACATTTTATAGCCGATTTTTGCGATGTTTTAAGAGAGGATTTTGAGTTTAAGCACATTGTTTTGCAAGGCTCTTTGTTTGAGTGTAAGACTCTTTCGAATTTGATGACAAAGCACTTAAGAGTAGGCGTTAGCGCAAAATTTAGCAAAGGACTTTCGCTTGAAGAGATGCGTAAAGTATGAAATTTCAGGTCTTGTTCAGGGGGTCGGATTTCGTCCTTTTGTCTATAATTTAGCTCTTAAATTCGCTCTTTTCGGCGAAGTATATAATGATGACGAAGGCGTTAAATTAACCCTTTATGGCGAAGATGAGGCGTTAGCCAAATTTGATAAAGCATTGATAGACGAGCTTCCAAGCCTAGCTAGAATCGATGAGATTTTAAAATTTGAGCTTAGCGATGTTAAATTCCATGAGTTTAAGATAATTCCTTCAAAATCCGCGAAAAAACATGCACCTATCTTGCCTGACTTTGCACTTTGTGTTGATTGCGAGCGAGAATTTTATGATGTCACGAATCCTCGCTATCACTATCCTTTTATAAACTGCACCAACTGCGGACCCAGATTTTCTATCATCAGATCACTTCCGTATGATCGCATAAATACGACTATGGATAAGTTTAAGATGTGCGAATTTTGTGGGAACGAATACAAAGACCCAACTAACAGAAGGTATCACGCTCAGCCGATATCTTGCCCAAACTGCGGTCCAAGACTAATTCTAAAAGATAAATTTGGAAAAATAGTAACAATAGGAAACGAAAGTGTAAAAATAGCAGCAAGGCTTATAAATGAGGGTAAAATTTTAGCCGTTAAAGGGCTTGGTGGCTTTCATTTGGTGTGTGACGCTACAAACGAAGAGGCCGTAAGTGAGCTAAGAGCTAGAAAACACCGCCCTAAAAAGCCTTTTGCTATCATGTGTAAAAATTTGCAAAATGCTAAAAAACACGCATACATAATCCCTGCCGAAGAGCAAATTTTAACTTCAAATTTAAAGCCCATAGTAGTTCTTAAAAGAAAATTTGAATCAAATTTATCAACTCAAATAGCGCCAAATCTTAATAAAATAGGTATATTTTTGCCATACACGGGTGCTCATCTTTTGCTATTTGAATACCTAAAAAACGATATTGTGGCGACTTCCGCAAATATTTCAGGTGAGCCTATAATTTATAATGAAGCCAGCTTGCTTGAAAAAATGAGCGACGTGATTGATTATTATCTTGATAATGACCGAGAAATTTGCTCTCCAAGCGATGATAGTATAGTTTTTGTTGCGGATGATGAGCCTGTTTTTTTACGAACCAGCAGAGGAGTAAATCCTAAATTTTTGCATACTAATTTTAAAGATAAACGCACTATTTTAGCCGTGGGAGCGGAGTTAAAAAACCAGTTTGCTATATACAAAGATGGCGAAGTGATGATAAGCCCTTATATAGGAGATCTTAAAAATATAGCGACTTATGAGAGGTTTTGCTCTTTAATTGAGCTTTTTGTCCAGGTTTATGAGCTTAAATTTGACGAGATAATAGCCGACTTGCATCCTCATTTTTTAAATTTAAAATGGGCAAAAGAGTATGTGGCTAAAAACACGGCGAAAGTAACTCAAATTCAGCACCATTATGCTCATTTGCTATCGGTTATCTTTGAGCATAGTCTTGATATAGATAAAAAATATCTCGGTTTTTGTTTTGACGGGACCGGGTATGGAAGTAACGATACGATATGGGGTGGGGAGATTTTACTCATCAATGGCAAACAATATGATAGGATTTTTCATTTTGATGAGTTTTTATTGCTTGGCGGAGAGAGTAGTATTAAAAACATATATAAGATAGCTTACTCGATAATATTAAAATATCACTTGGAGGAAACTGCCGATAAATTTTTAAGCAAATTTGACCCTCGTGAGTTAAAAAATTTAAAAACAATGCACGATAAGAAAATAAACTCTGTTGTCACAAGCTCGCTAGGAAGGATATTTGATGCGTTTGGTAGCATTATACTAGGACTTGATACTGTAAGTTACGAAGGCGAAGCCGGAATGGAGATAGAGGCGCTTTATGATGAAAATTTAGATGTAAGCTACAAATTTGAAATAGTGCAAAACAAGATAGAATTTAAAGACGCTTTCGCGCAAGCCTTAAAAGATGATAAAGTTATAGCCGCTACAGGCTTTATAAACGGACTTTGTGAAGTGGTTGCTAAAATAGCCATGTCAAAAAGATATGATGCTCTACTTTCAGGTGGGGTCTTTCAAAATAGAGTTTTCTTAAAAAAAATAATTAATATTTTTAAAGATAATAACATAAATTATTATTTCAATAAGAACTTGCCTACCAACGATTCTTCCGTATCTATCGGGCAATTAACGTTTGCATTAATATAAATATAAGATTTATATCATATAATATTAATATAAATTCACTTAAAGGAGTTACTATGGATGAAATTATAAGATTCAGCGTTTCTTTGCCGAAACAACTGCTAGATGAACTTGACAAAAAAGTAAGCTCGCAAGGCTATGCGTCCAGAAGTGAATTTACTCGAGATTTGATAAGAGAAAAGATCATTAGCGACAGTTGGAAAAACGCAGATGAAGAGCTTATAGGAGTTCTTACTCTGATATACACTCATCATCAAAACGACCTTGTAGTGAAAATGATGAATATAGAGCATGATGCAGAAATTCATATCACCTGTACGACTCATGTTCATATAGATCATCATAACTGCCTTGAAACGCTAGTATTGCGTGGCAAAGCGGCTTGCATAGAGAAATTTTGCGAAAAGATAGCAGGTCTTAAAGGGGTTAAATTCGCAAAGCTTACCAAAGCCGCCGTTCCTCAATCCTAACTTAAAAACAGGCGAATCAAGCTACAAAATTCGCCTGTTTAAACTCCTATTTTGATATTTTTATTTTATTTCATATTTAGTAACTTAATGATAAAATCGAATATTTATTGAAAATTTATTACTTTTAAAGGCTAAATATTGAGTAGTTTTTCTTTTCGAAAATTTGTAAATCACGAAGCAAGTTCTGGCGTATTATTGATGTTTGCGGCAGTCCTTGCTATCATCTTTCAAAATGGATTTTTAAGCGATTTTTATAACTCTTTTTTGCGTATAAATATGGGATTTTCATTTGG
This sequence comes from Campylobacter sp. RM16188, assembly GCF_012978795.1. Lineage (NCBI taxonomy): Bacteria > Pseudomonadati > Campylobacterota > Epsilonproteobacteria > Campylobacterales > Campylobacteraceae > Campylobacter > Campylobacter sp. RM16188. Next base: position 88,034 of record NZ_LIWQ01000006.1, read on the forward strand.
TGAATTTGAGCTTAAAAAGCCTCTTATACTCTGGGTAAACGACGGTCTTATGTCGATATTTTTCTTTCTTTTGGGGCTTGAGCTTAAGCGCGAGATAGTAGAAGGCGAGCTAAGAAATATATCTCAAGTTATCCTGCCCGTAGTAGGAGCCGTAGGCGGTATCATCGTGCCCGCGCTTATATTTTACTCGCTAAATTACAATGACGCTTTTGCCGTTAAGGGTTGGGCGATACCAACGGCTACGGATGTTGCATTTGCGCTTGGCATTATTATGATTTTAGGCACTAGAGTGCCTGCAAGTCTTAAAATTTTCTTAGTTACGCTTGCGATTATCGATGACGTTTGCGCCATTTTGATAATTGCTATTTTTTACAGCGGCGATCTTTCGATAATTTCTTTTGCTGTTTCTGCAGTGGCTATCCTTGGGCTTTTTGCTCTGAATTTCTTTAAGGTAAATAGACAAGCCGTATATCTTATTTTGGGCATTATACTTTGGGTCAGTGTTCTTAAATCAGGCGTTCATGCTACGCTTGCGGGAGTTATCGCTGCATTTTTTATACCGATTAAGCCCGATACCAGCGGCAAATCCATGCTAAAAGATATCGAGCATAACCTGCACGGCTACATAGCGTTTTTTGTTTTGCCGGTTTTTGCCTTTGTAAATGCCGGAATTTCTCTTAAAGGAATAGGCGTAGAGCAACTTCTTCATCCCGCTTCAATGGGCGTTATTTTGGGTCTTTTTATCGGTAAGCAGCTTGGTGTTTTTGGATTTTGTATGATAGCTATCAAGCTTGGATTTGCAAGATTGCCTAAGTATTCAACCGTGCTTCAGTTTTATGGACTTAGCGTGCTTACGGGCATCGGCTTTACGATGAGTTTGTTTATAAATTCGCTTTCTTATAACGATACTTACCAATTTGCTTATGCCGATAAGCTTGCCATCCTTATAGCTTCTTTTATTTCCGGGCTTGTTGGATATATCATACTTTATTTTGCGGGACGAAATAGAAAAACGGTAAAAGAAAAGAAGATATGAATATACTAAATAAAAATTTCCTTGCCAACGAACTTGTAAAGTGGCAAGAAACTGGACTTGTGGATCGTTTAACCGCACAGCGCATAGCTCAAAGTTATGGAATTGATTTGCAAAACATAAGCGATAAAAATAGCCTTGTTTTAAAGCTTGTGGCGTATCTGTTCTTTGCGCTTTCTCTCATAACTCTCGTGGGCGCTAATTGGGAAGAGATACCGCGTATAGCTAGGCTTACTATAGTAGTAAGTGTTACGGCTTTTGTAAATTTAGGCGCATTTTATACGCTTAAAAAAGGCAATGAATCTCAAAGCACGGCTCTTTTTTTCTTAGGAAATTTTTGTTATGGTGCGGCTATCGCGCTTATAGCTCAAATTTATCATCTTGGAGAGCATATGCCAAATGGCATTCTTCTTTGGGCTATCGGCGCATTTGCGATCGCGCTTTCTTCTGAAAAATCGATAATAACGGCTCAAGCGCTTATCATTGCGCTAATTTGGTTTGTTTTAGAGCTTGAGCTTAAAACGCTATCGCACGGCATAGTTATATTTTTTGCTTTATCTATATTTTCACTTTTAAAAGAAGAGTCAAGACTGCTTACTTCGGCACTTTTTGTAGGGATTTTTATCTACTTGGTTTCAGATATTACCAACTATTACGGAGGAAGTGAATTTTGGCTGATAACTAGCAACAACCTCATCTTGCTATCCCTTGGCTATCTGCTTCTTTGTTTAGGAATTTCTTTTGCTTTGGAGCATTTTAATCACTTTTTAACGGCAGAGTATTTAAGAAAAGCTTCTATATCAATAGGACTATTCACGCTGCTTTTTGCCATGACTACAGATAGCATTAGGTATTACAGTTATGAACCTCAAATGAATGATGTCTTTGTATTTTACAAGGGTTTTTACGGCACCATGTATCTTGCTTTTGTCTGCGGTGCACTTGCTTTATCTTTTGTATTTAGGCGATTTTATACGGCAGGACTTTGCGTAGCGATGCTTATCTTGCCGCTTGTTATCGGATATGCGTTTGAGTATACCGATGCGGTTTATTCGTTTTTAAGCGTATTGGCGGGCGTGGTTCTTATCAAACAAGATTACGTCAAGCTTGGACTGTTTGCTATTTTTGCGGTGGCTATCGTTAGATATATCGATCTGATAGGCGATTACATAGGCGCTAGTTTGTTATTTTTAGCCTTTGCGGTTACCGTGCTTGTTGTTTCAAGAAAAAAGAGGGCAAAATGAAATTTAAGCTTATTTTTTTAGCCATAACTTTTCAAATTTTAGCTCTTTTTGGTATGCTTGGCTATGCTTACGCTCCGATTTATTTTGGAAAAGAGATTAAAGTAGATGTTAGCTTATATGATCCAAGGGATTTATTGCGTGGAAATTACGTAAGTTTAAATTACGATTTTTCAAGACTTCAAGATGATTTACAAAGTGAAAATTTAAAAGGAAATAAAATTTTTGCTATCTTAAAAGAAGATAAAGACGGCATTTATAAATTTGAAAAACATAGCTTTAAAAAGCCCGAAAGCGGAGTGTTTTTAGCAGGCAGGATACCATCTTATAGAAATTCGGCTATCTTTGGGGTTGAGGCGTTTTTCTTGCCTGTTAAAAAAGCTCTTGATATGGAAAGAGATATCACTCAAAACGGCGCATTTGCGATTATAAGCGTTATGGATAACGGCAAAGCAAGAGTTAAGGATATAGTTTTAAAGCCAAGTATAGAGCTTGATTTAAATGACGGCGCAGACGAAAGAAATTCTGAACCGAATTTATAACCAGAATATAATAAAATTAAAAAACAAAGGAAATAAAATGTGTAAAGATTGCGGATGTTCGCTTAGCGGACACACTCATGCCCATACTCATGCTGACGGTACGAGTCATTCTCACTCGCATGATCACGCTAAAGATCACGGTCATGGCTCAAATCATGAGCATAGCCACGCACACGAGCATATGCATACTCATTCAGACGGCACTACTCATGCTCATTCTCACGATCATGAAGGCGAACACGGACACGGATCAAGCCATGAACATCACCACGAGCATGCCCATCCTGCGCTAAACGACAGCAAAACAGTCGAGGTAATTACGAAAATTTTATCTCAAAACGATAAAGAAGCTGCGCATAACAGAGCTCATCTTGACGAGCATGGAATTTTGTGTGTAAATTTGATGAGCAGTCCCGGAGCCGGTAAAACCACCTTGCTTGAAGCGACTATAAAAAGCAGTAAATTTAAGATAGGTGTAGTCGAAGGCGATCTTGAAACAAACCAAGATGCCGATCGTATCATAGCTGCAGGAGCAAAAGCTCATCAGATAACCACCGGACAATCCTGTCACTTGGATGCCTTTATGGTGCATGAAGGGCTTCATCACTTGCCGTTAAATGAGCTTGATCTGGTCTTTGTAGAAAACGTTGGAAATTTGGTTTGCCCTGCAAGCTATGATGTGGGATCGCACTTTAACGTCGTGCTTCTTTCGGTTCCTGAAGGAAGCGATAAAGTATCAAAATATCCCGTTATGTTTCGCTCGGCGGATCTTGTGATCATAACCAAAACTTCGCTTTTACCACACTTTGACTTTGACGTTAAAAAAGTGATAACAGAAGCTAGAAAGCTAAATCCAAAGGTCGATATCATTGAGCTTGACTCAAAAACGGGCGAGGGTGTAGAGAAGTGGCTTAAATATCTTGAGCTTAAAAAGGAGCTTAGATAATGTGCCTGTCTATCCCTTCAAAAGTGCTTGAAGTAGATGAAAATAACGTCGCTTTGGTTGAGACCTTAGGCGTGCAAAGACGCGTTAGCCTTGATCTCATCGGTGAGCCCGTGGAAGCCGGCGAATATGTGCTTATCCATGTTGGATACGCAATGGAAAAAATCGACACCAAATACGCGCTAGAAAGCCTTGAAATTTACCGCCAGATAGCAGCCGATATGGCTTCAGGCGAGATAGACGAGGAAGAGGGCGATATGGGACTAAGCGATATGCGAGATAAAATTTGAACCTTATAAATGAATTTAGAGATAAAAATCTCATCTTAGCGCTTTCGAATTTGATTAAAAAAGAGAGCGTTAAGCCGCTAAATATAATGGAAATTTGCGGTGGACACACTCATGGTATCATGAAATTCGGGCTTTCTCAGCTTGTGGGCGAGCATATAAATTTCATCCACGGTCCGGGCTGTCCCGTTTGCGTCATGCCAAAAAGTCGCATAGATGAGGCTATAAAGCTTGCATCGCGCTCTGACGTGATACTTTGCACGCTTGCGGATATGCTTAGAGTGCCAGGCTCTAATACCAGCCTACAAAAGCTTCGCAGCGAAGGAAGCGATATAAGAGCGCTTTATTCTCCGCTTGATTGCATTAAAATAGCTACGCAAAACCCTGATAAAAACGTGATATTTTTTGCTATCGGATTTGAAACCACTACGCCTATGAGTGCAAATTTGGTTCAAAAAACAGTTGAGCTTGATATAAAAAACCTGTTTTTTCATATCAACCACATTACAGTTCCTGCGCCTGTTAAAGCCATACTTGAAGATAAAGACGTAAGAATTGACGCATTTTTAGGACCAAGTCATGTAAGCGTTATCACGGGCTGGGGGATTTATGAAGAGATAGCAAGCGTGTATAAAAAGCCCATTGCCGTTAGCGGATTTGAGCCGCTTGATATCATGGATAGCATACTGAATTTGGTTCGTCAGCAAAATAAAAGCACGCATGAAATTTACAACGAATACGCTCGCGTAGTAAGTAAAGATGGAAATTTAAAGGCAAAAGAGCTTATAAATCGCTATTTTGAGCCTTGCGATTTTGAGTGGAGAGGGCTTGGCAATATCGCAAATAGCGGTATGAAGCTAAGAGATGAGTTTAGCTATCTTGACGCTAGAGTTAAATTTGACTGCTTTGTTGAGAGCAAAAAAGAGAGCAAAGCCTGTATATGCCCTGAAATTTTGCGCGGCCGAGCTAAGCCGTTTGAGTGTAAAATTTTCGGCAAGGCTTGCACCCCAAAAAGTCCGGTAGGATCGTGTATGGTTTCAAGCGAAGGAGCTTGCGCGGCGTATTATAAATACGGCGGCATAACGGCTTAAAAAGCCTGCGATTTAAAAGCTTTTGCGTTAAATTTATAGAATTTAGGCTTAAATACACGCAAACTGCAATATCTGACGCATATCATAAATTTGCGTTTAGATTGATTTGCAAATTAATTTATCAAGCGAAAAGATTTGCGTGTGATATTAAACTTAGGATATAAAAATGGATAAGATAATGCTAAGCCACGGAGGTGGCGGCGAGGAGATGAATTCTCTTATAAACGATCTGATTTTTAAAATTTTTGATAATGAAATTTTAAGCTCAAGCAACGATAGTGCGATTTTAGATCCGTTAGGCTTTACAAGCGAGAATTTTTTAAAAGAGCCAAAAGAATTGAGCGGGGTTAATGATAAAAAAGCTAGTAAAAAGATAGCATTTAGCACCGATAGTTTTGTCGTTACTCCGATATTTTTTAACGGCGGAGATATCGGTAAGATCGCAGCTTGCGGGACGATAAACGACCTTGCTATGGTTGGCGCAAAAGCCAAATATCTTAGCTGCTCGCTTATCATAGAGGAGGGGCTTAGCCTAAGCGAGCTTGAGCAAATTTTAACCTCGCTTGCTATTACCGCAAAGCAAAGCGGCGCAAATGTAGTATGCGGCGATACGAAGGTAGTTCCGCGCGGTAAATGCGATAAAATTTTTATAAATACTTCAGGAATCGGGGAGATGATAGCCCAGCCTTGCGAGCTTAAAAATTTAAGAGCCGGAGCAAAAATTTTGCTTTCAGGTGATATAGGCAGACACGGAGCGGTGATACTTGCAAGCAGAGAAGAGCTTAGTCTTGAGGGCGAGCTTAAGAGTGATTGCAAGAGCCTAGCGGGTGTTGTTGAAGCGCTTTTTGAGGCGGGAATTAAGCCCTTGTGTATGCGAGACGCGACTAGAGGAGGGCTTTGCGCTGCATTAAACGAATGGGCGAAAGATAGCGGGCTTGATATATTTATAAAAGAAGAAAACATAAAAGTAAGCGATGAAGTAACGGGTGTGTGCGAGCTATTTGGATTTGAGCCTTACGAGCTTGCAAACGAAGGAACCTTTGTGCTTGCGGTTGATGAAGAAGACGAGCAAAAAGCGCTTGAAATTTTACGCAAATTTGATGCAAACGCAAACTCGATAGGAGAAATTTTAAGCTCCGATAAAGGACGAGTCATACTTCAAAACGCTTACGGCTCAAAGAGATTTTTAGAAGCTCCTAAAGGCGAGCTGCTTCCTAGAATCTGCTAAATTTAGGATTTAAGATGCATGAGTTAAGTATAGTTCAAAGCCTAGTATCTCTTTGTGAGCAAAACGCAGCTAAGCAAGGCGCAAAAGAGATCACTAAAATCGAGATAAAAGTAGGGCGCTTAAGCGGAGTGGAGCCGCACTATCTTCAAAGCGCCTTTGATGTCTATAAAAACGAAACCATTTGCGCAAACGCCGAGCTTATAATAAACTTTCAAAATGTCGTTGTAGAGTGTGCCGAGTGCGAATTCAGCGGTGAGCTTAGCGAAAATGACTTTACCTGCCCAAATTGCCAAGGACAAAATTTAAAGGTAATTGACGGCGAAGAGATGTATCTCATGCGACTTGAGATGAGATAGCTTGGTGTGATATAAAATAAAGGGCGATATTTGATAAGACAAGAAATCAGGGATAAATTTAGCAATCTTTTAAAGACAATAACAAAAAATGACACAGATATCATAAGCAGATTAAGTGCTATGGTTGATTTTATAAGACCGAAAAGTAGCGATGAGACACAGGAGTGCTTGATCGCTATTGATATGCTTGTTGAATTTTTTAATAATAAAAGCAAAGAGAGCGTTGATATCAGCAACGATATAAATTTGTTTTTTATAAAGCTGAAAATTTCTACAAATATAAGCAGTTTTGGGATCTTGTCTAAAAACGGATTTGCTTATGAGATAAAGGAGCGCTTTTATAATAAATTCCTGCCAAGTCCTCCTGATAACGGCGAACTTAGGCATGTATTTGCCACTTTGTTCAACAAAAAAGACGACTATGTCTGGGTGCAAAAGATAGATGATGAAATTTGGGAAAGGTTTTTTGCGGCTCTGTTTTCAAATTCCATTCACATACATCAGGTTAAAATTCACTTTTTTCACGAGCTTTTGTATGCCACGGAGATGATGTCCGTATGGATAGCCGCGCAAGAATTTGACGATAGTTTTGTAAGGCTTGATAAAACTCTTTTAAATAGAGATTCTGCGTTTATAGCGCTTCAAAGAGATATAAGCAAATTTGTTCATAAAAATCAAAAAGACCGCCTTGATATACACTCTACGACTCTTGATATCAAGCATTTAGAAGTGCTTTTTAATCAATGTGAAAGACAGATAGCTGATCTTAAGAAAAAATCTATAAGCCTTGGTATATCGCTTCACGGAGCTTATAAGCTGGAGCGCTTAAAGCAGATATTAACAAGGATAAGAGATGCAATAGAGCTTATTAAAAAATTTGATACCAAAGAGGCTCACCTTACTCTTGTGCGACTTTTTAAAGAGGCCGTTAGGAAAAACGCTACTAAAAATTCTCTCACCGAAGCTTATAAACAAAGCAGTCGCATCATCGCTAAAAGCATCACAAACAACATAGGCGAGCACGGAGAACACTATATCGCAGATAGCGTAAAAGAGTATATAAAGATGTTTTTAACCTCCGCAGGTGCAGGCATCATCATAGCTTTTATGGCGCTTTTGAAGATCAAGATCGTGCAAGCTGACTTTTCGATAGGGACACAAACTATTCTTTCAAGCTTAAATTACGGCTTGGGATTTGTATTTATCCATCTTATCGGATTTACCGTAGCAACCAAGCAGCCCGCTATGACCGCATCAACCTTTGCGCAAGAGGTTGAAAGAGATGATGATAACAAAGCAAATCAAAATAGGCTTATAGAGCTTATATTTAAGGTTGCAAGATCTCAGTTTGCCTCGGTAATGGGTAATGTCGCTTTAGCTCTTTTGATCTCTTTTGCTATAAGCTGCTTTGTGATAAACAGAGGTGGTGTGATTTTAAGTAACTATGAAGCGGGATATTATCTTAAGAATTTAGAGCCTCTAGCGCCGCTTTTATACGCTGCTATAGCCGGAATTTGGCTGTTTTGCTCGGGGCTTATCGCAGGATATTTTGACAATAGAGCCGATTGTCTGCAGCTAAAGCAGAGGTATTTTCATCATCCTTTATTCAAGAAGTTGTTCAAAGAAAACACCAGAGAGAAAATTTCTTACTATTTACACGACCATCACGGAGCTATTATGGGAAATTTTATCTTCGGTGTACTTCTTGGCATTACGCCGTTTGTCGGGTATTTGATTAATCTGCCTTTGGATATCGCTCACGTGGCATTTTCAAGCGCATATTTGGGATACTCATCTACACATTTAGGAATTTCTACTTATGAGTTTTTATACTATCTATGCTGCGTTTTATCAATAGGGCTTGTTAATCTAGTCGTTAGCTTCGTAATCGCTTTAAAAGTCTCCCTTGTATCAAGAGATACTTATATAGGCAACTTTTTTAGCTTTGCAAAGAAGCTGTTTTTAGAAATTTTAAAGCAACCTCACAGGCTTATTTTGCCGTTTAAGGACAATGAAAAATTATAAAACTCCGCTCATCATCAAAGTAGCTATTATCACAAGAAGTAAAGATATCAGAAATTTTATCTTTTCTATGGTTATTTTTTTGATAAGCTTGGCCCCTACAAAAGAGCCCATAAAAGCACAAAGCGTAGCGGTAAGAACTAGAGATAAATTTGCATTTATGGCTTGGGTATGGAAATTTAGCCCATAAACGATAAGGCGAGATATGTCAACCATAATGGCTATAAAAACGCCTGTCGCTATAAATTCGTTCTTTCTCATGCCGCACCTTATCAAAAACATACTTCTAAAAGTGCCTTGATGTCCTGAGAGCCCGCCAAAAAATCCGCTTAAAGCTCCGCCTGACGGCAGAAATTTAGGCTCAAATTTCATCTGTTTAAATTTAGGCGAAATTTCAACTATCACAAAGAGCAGTATAAGCGTGCCTATGATAAATTTTATGCTTTCAACTTCCATCTGTTTTCCAAAAATTTCATAGCTAAAAAGAGTATGCGCCGAGCTTAAAAGATTAAGACAAAAAGCTCCTATAAAAGCAAAAATCATTGCAGGAATTCCAAATTTGATTAAAATATTTTTATTAAATTCTCCCGCAAAGAGCGCGCCTTTAAAGATATTGTTTGCAAAATGCACCGTCGCAGTGATCGCAATAGCTACATCAACGGGAAAAAATATCGCCATAACGGGCATAAGAAGCGTACCAAGCCCAAAGCCCGAAAATAGCGTAAGCAGGGCGGACAAAAGCGCGGCAAGGCTAATTGTAACGATCTCTAAACCCATCTTTTGCCTTGATTATTCAAATATTAAAAACGGAGCCTCAAGCACGTTTTTGATGATATTAAACGGCGACATAAGCGTATCTGCAAGCACTTGAGTGGAGTATTTAGGATCATCAAGCGTTCCTCGAACCTTTATGACCGTAGATATGCTTCTATCCTTGCCTAAGATGATTTGATTTACGATAGGGATTGAGCCGATTATGGAGCTTGCGTCTTTTAAAAGCTTTAATTCCAAGTCTATATCGATATTTTTAGTAGCTAAGTCTATAGTGCCGCGACCTGCTATATCGGCACTTGAGCTTTCCAGATCAATCGCTACGAACTCTATTAAATTTCCTTTTTTTTGGAATAAAATTTTGCCGAATTTGATAGGAAATCCCTTTTCTGTAAAGTCCGGTGTCTTAAAGATAATCAGCGACGGAACCGAATTTAAGAAGGTTAAAAGCCTGTTGTAAAATGTATAGTCGCTTAAATTTGCACCGTGCAATCTTACTTCACCTTTAAAGTCATCCGTGCTTGTTCCTAAAATTCTAAGTTTGAAATTTCCTTTTTCAAAGCTGTTTTTGCCTATTAGAGAATTTACAAATTCTCCGCTAATATCATTTGCTGACATATCGAATTTATCAGCCGTTTTACTGAGGCTTAAAGTGCCGCTGGAAGGCTTTGCTTCAAGCTTCAGGCTATCTTTATCCACGCTTCCGTTATAGCTTAAAAAATCCATCGTTCTATTTATATCATATATCATAATTGATGATTTTATACCGCTAAATTCGATATTGATATCCTTGCTTTGATTGCCATCATCGCTCCTAAGCTCAAAGTCTAAATCCTTAATATCCACAAAAGTCTTGCCGTCTTTTACTCTGAATTTAAGCCGGTCCGTAGCGCTCTTGCCCGATATTAAATTCTTTGAAATTTTGATATCAAAGCTGTCGCTGTCATAGTCACTTCCGTCTTTTTCAACTAAAGGCAGACTAAATTTAGCATCTTTTAAACTCAAATCTATATTTTCAAAATCCTTTGTAACAAGCGTGAAATTTCCGTCTTTTATGCCTATATCCTTAAGCAGAGGGGAGTAGTTGATGACATCTTTTAGGTTGTTTATGGTTATCTTGTTTTCATTGCCAAACACCAAATTTACTTTAGGATTTTCTATATCAAGAGTGACATCTTTTTTACTAAAATCAAGCTTAGCACTTAACGGCAAATTACCGAATTTGGCTATTTCGTTACCGTCTATATTTAGATCAAATTTCTTTACATTGCCGCTTATATCGGCATTTTGCTTATGTATATCCACATCTACTTTTATATCCGCGTTAAAAAAGTCCATTCCGCTATCGGCGGCATTTACTAAAACCTTATCGTTTGATATATTTATGTCGGCGTTTTTTACGTTAAATTTCGCTCCTGCGATATCCACGACACTATCTTTGGCGTTAAATTTCCCATCTATCTTCATATCAAGCTTATCAAAATTTAGATCAAGCTTGAGTCTTCCCTCCGCCTTACCGCTTTTTTGCTCGATAGGTATATCTATATGATACGCTTTTAGGATGGAATTTACCTGCTTATCAAATGCTGCACTTGCCTTTAGATCAAGCAGTAGTCCCGCACCCTTTTCATCAAAAATTTTATAAATTTCAAGGCTTGTGCCGGTTAAATTTTTACCCTGCCATTTTGGATTTTTAAGGCTAAATTTCAGAGTTTCGTTTTTAAGCTCAACTTTTACTTCTTCTACCGTAGCAGGCGGGAGTTTGGCGTCAAATTTGGCTTTTACGTTTTTAGAAACACCGTTTGCCTTAAGCTCTTTTAAGTAAAAATTCTCGGTTTTTAGGTCAAATTTACCGCTTAAATCCTGCACGAAGTAATTATCCGCAGTCACATATCCGTATATCCAGTTTTTCACGTCTTTATTAAGCTCAAGCTTTGCGCCAAGTTCATCCATGAAGCCCTTTAGACTGCTTGCGTTTATATCGCTTATAGTGTAGTTTAGCATCTCATCTTTAAGTTTTATGTTTGCTTTGCCGTTTAGCTCGTGGCTTGAAAATGTACCGTTAAAATCATAAATATTGTTTTTTATATCCGCGTTTGCATTGCCTGTTAGATTTACATTAAAGTCTTTAAAAGCAAGCCAATAAACATCGATATTAAGTCCGTTTGGTTGAGGAGTAAATGTCGTATCAAGCGTTAGATAAGCCGTATCGATGTGAAATGCGTTTTCAAAAAACAGTATCGTAAATTCGTTGTTATCGAGTTTAATCCTCTCAAGCAATACCTCTTTAAAGAGCATGTCTATCCAGCCTATATTATCCGTTACTCTAAGCAAGCTATCGTTTGAGCTATCTTCTTTGCTGGTCTTTGGAATTTCTATATTTCTAGCTCTTAGAATTAGTTTTTTATCAAGTTTTATATATAATTGTTCGGCTTTAAATTCGCCAAGATCAATTTTTTCTACGTTAATTCCATGCTTTAACGTAGCTATAAGGATGGTTAAAAATATGATGATGAAGGCTAAAATATGCCAAATTTTTTTCATAATATGCGAGATAATATTCATTTTTTCCCTAAGTTTTCTTCTCTATCTTGCAAGACCCGTTGCAACAAGCGAGGTTATTTTTTTGCCAAAAGGCAGTGTAGCCGAAATTATAACATATCTAAAGTCTAAAAATTTTAACGTAACAGCGCTGGATAAGCATATCTTAGCCTATATAGGACATCCGCAATCAGGCTGGATAGACGTGGGAGAGGGCAAGCTTGCTAAATTTGATTTTTTACACAAGCTAACCACCGCAAAAGCCGCTATGAGCGAGATTACTTTGATACCGGGCGAAACTACGGCTATATTTTTAAAAGATCTTGCCGTAAAGCTAAATTTAAACGAGCGAATTTTAAATGAGATTTATAGCTCATTAGCTCCTATTGGCGACGGGTTTTTGGTGCCTGAAACTTATAAAATTCCTATCGGCATAAATGAAAATCAGCTTATTGAGTATCTTTTAAGAGAGTCTAAGGCGTCTCATGAAAATCTCTCTAAAAAGCTTTTAGGCGCATATGACGAGCAAAAATGGCAAGAAGTTTTAATCACCGCTTCGGTTATCCAAAAAGAAGCAGCCGATGAGAGCGAAATGCCTCTTGTAAGCTCGGTTATACAAAACCGCCTTAAAAAAGGCATGAAGCTACAAATGGACGGGACTTTAAACTACGGGCTTTTTTCACACGAAACAGTAACCCCAAAGCGTATCAGAGAGGATAAGAGCAAATTTAACACTTATTTGCACGAGGGGCTTCCACCAAGCCCAATTTGCACGGTTTCAACTACTGCGATAAAAGCCGCGATAAATCCTGAAAATTCGGAGTATCTATACTTCGTGCGCGACAAAAAGACGATGAAACATAAATTTAGCAAAACTTACGCCGAACACAATGAGCATATAAAATCCCAAAAGTGAATTTATGCCGAAATTTACGTTAAATTTGCTAATATAATCCAAAATTTATAAAGGCTAAATATGAGCGATATTATTTGGACCAAGACCGATGAAGCGCCTGCGCTTGCTAGCTACTCTTTGCTTGCGATTTTAGAAAATTTTTTAAACAAAGCAGACATCAGTATAAAAAGCGTTGATATATCGCTTGCGGGACGTATAATCGCGGCTTTTAGCGATAGGTTAAAGCCTGAGCAAAGAAGCGAGGATTATCTTGAAATTTTAAGCAAGATGACTGATGATAAATTTGCCAACATCATAAAACTTCCAAATATTTCCGCAAGTATCCCGCAACTAAATGCCGCTATAAACGAGCTTAGAGCCAAAGGATACGATATCCCTCTTTATGTAGAGGAGCCTAAAAACGATGAAGAAAAGATAGCCAAGCAAAGATATCAAAAGGTGCTAGGAAGTGCTGTTAATCCAGTTTTACGTCAAGGAAATTCAGATAGAAGATCAATCCCTGCAGTAAAAGAATACGCCAAAGCAAATCCGCATAAAATGGGAGCTTGGAACAAGGATAATAAAAGCGAAGTAAGCTATATGTGCAAGGGGGATTTTTATTCGAACGAAAAATCATACACTAGCAAAAAAGATGACGTTTTAAGGGTTGAATTTACAAATAAAAACGGCGAAAAAAGAGTGCTTAAAGATGATCTTAAAATCCAAAAAGATGAAGTTATAGACGCTACTTTTATGAGTGTAAACGCCCTTAAAGAATTTATCAAAGAGCAAATTTTAGATGCGAAAACAAAAGAGCTTTTGTTTTCGGTACATCTAAAAGCTACCATGATGAAGGTAAGCGATCCTGTGATATTTGGTCATTTTGTGCGCGAGTTTTTTGATGAAGCGTTTGAGGAATTTAAAGACGAGTTTAAAGCTCTTAAGATAAATCAAAACAACGGCTTAAAAGAGCTTTTTGAAAAGATCGCTACTCTTGATAAAGAAGTGCAAGAGAAAATTTTGGTTAAATTTGATGAAATTTATGCCAAGCAGCCTAGTTTAGCTATGGTAAATTCAGATCTTGGCATTACGAATTTGCATGTGCCAAGCGATGTGATAATTGACGCTTCAATGCCCGTGATGATAAGAAACTCAGGCAAGATGTGGGATAAAGACGGCTTGCTAAAAGAGGCTAAAGCGGTGATACCCGATCAAACTTATGCAAGAGTTTATGAGAGCGTGATTGAGGATTTTAAGAATAACTGCGCGCTTGATCCAAGCAAGATAGGAAGTGTGGCAAACGTTGGTCTTATGGCAAAGAAAGCCGAGGAGTACGGAAGCCACGATAAGACTTTTGTAATGAGCCAAGATGGAGTTATAGAGGTTTTAAGTTCAAGCGGTGAAGTTATATTTAAATTTGAAGTTCAAAACGGCGATATATTTCGCATGACGCAAACAAAAGACGACGCGATAAAAAATTGGGTTGAACTTGCTTTAAATAGAGCTAAAATTACAAATTCCAAAACTATTTTTTGGCTTGATGAAAATCGTGCCCATGATAAAGAAATTCTAAAAAAAGTAAGAGAGATTTTAAACTCAAGCGATCTAAAAGGCCTTGATATAGAAATTTTAAGTCCGGAAGCGGCTTGCAAAAAGACGCTTGATATAATCCGCCAAGGCAAAGACTGCATAAGCGTAACAGGCAATGTGCTAAGAGACTATCTAACCGATCTTTTCCCTATACTTGAGCTTGGAACAAGCGCTAAAATGCTTTCCGTGGTGCCGCTTTTAAAAGGCGGAGGCGTGTTTGAGACGGGAGCGGGTGGGTCTGCTCCAAAGATAGCCGAGCAGTTTTTTGAGGAAAATCACCTAAGATGGGATAGTTTGGGCGAATTTTTAGCGCTAATTGCAAGCTTAGAGCATCTGGCAAATACAAAAAACAATGAAAATGCAAGAATTTTATCGCTTACTTTAAATCAAGCCGTTGCAAAATGGCTTAAAGAAAATCGCGCTCCGCTTAAAAAGGCGGGAGAGCCCGATAATCGCACGAGCCATTTTTATCTTGCGCTTTACTGGGCGGATGAGCTTGCGCAAAACGGCGGCAAACTAGCTGGTAAATTTCAAAATTTGGCCAATGCGCTAAAAGAAAATGAAAGTGTTATAAACAAAGAGCTTTTAGAAGCGCAAGGCGCCAAGATGGATATCGGCGGGTATTATAAATTTGATGATAAACTGGCGCAAATTGCCATGAGACCAAGTAATACACTAAATCAAATCATAAGAGAGGTTTAAATGAAAATTTCAGTTATCGGAGCGGGAAATGTCGGTGCAAGCGTAGCTAGCGCACTGGTTTTAAGAGAAGTTGCGGATGAAATCGCACTTGTTGATATATTTGGTAATGTTGCGGCGGCTAAGGCTATAGATCTTGCTCAAAGTGCTGCTGTTTTTGGTATCGATGTGAAGGTTAAGGGCGGAGATGATTTTTCGCTTTTAAAAGATAGCGACATAGTAGTAATCACCGCAGGAAGCCCTAGAAAAGAGGGTCAGACTAGAGAAGATCTGCTTCTTAAAAACGCAGGCATCGTAAAAAGTAGCGTTGAAAATATCGTAAAATTTTCGCCAAATGCGATAATCATAACGGTAACAAACCCGCTTGACGTGCTAAATTTTGTTGTTTATAAAGTAAGTGGCTTTGATAAAAAGCGCATTATCGGTATGGCGGGCGAACTTGACTCGGCAAGGCTTAAATTTGAGATAGGTCAAAAAACAGGACTTAAAAATTCAGAGTTTAACGCTCATATCATCGGCTCTCACAACGACGACATGCTAGTTTTAAAAGAAAATGTCAGCTTAAATTTAGACGAAGCAAGCTTTAACGAAGTGGCTCATGAAGCAAAAACAGGCGGGGCTAAGATAGTAAAACTGCTTGGTACATCGGCGTATTATGCACCGGGAGCTGCGGTAGCCAAGATGTGTGAGGCGATAGTCAAAGAGCGCGATGAGTGGCTAAGCTGCTGCGTGGTCTTGGATGAAAATTTAACTTGCGGCAGGCGAGTAAGGCTTGGCAAAGACGGAATCAAAGAGATAAAGGAGCTTAGCCAAAACGAAAAAGAGGCTGTGCAAAAAAGCCAAGATGATATTAAGAAAAATATAGAATTTCTTATCCAAAGTAAATTTTTCTAAGTAAAATGAACATACACGAATATCAAGCAAAAGCTATTTTAAAGGAATTTGGCATAAACGTAGCGGGCGGCAAGCTCGCTTACTCAAGCGATGAGGCCTTGCAAGCGGCAAAAGAGCTAAAGGGAGATAAATTTGTCATCAAAGCTCAGATTCACGCAGGCGGTCGGGGTCTTGGCGGTGGCGTAAAGATAGCTAAAAGCCTAAGCGAGGTTGAAAGTATCGCAAAAGACATGCTTGGCATGAGCCTCATAACTCCTCAAACTCCAAAAAACGGCAAGGTCGTTAGAAAAATTTATATCGAGGAAGCGCTTGATATAAGCAAAGAAATTTATCTAAGCCTTGCCTTTGACAGAAAAGAGGAAAACATAAGCATAATCGCCTCAAAAGAGGGCGGAATGAGTATAGAAGAGACCGCCAAGGATCATCCCGAGCTAATCAAAAAAGTAAATGTAGATCCGCAGATCGGACTTCGCGACTTTCATATCTTAAATTTGATAGGATTTTTTGAGTTTAGCAAGGAGCTAAGCCTAAAATTTAGCGAAATTTTAAAAAAGCTTTATCAAATTTATATAAGCAAAGATGCAAATTTGATAGAGATAAATCCTTTGGTTTTAACTTCCAAGGATGAATTTTACGCGCTTGATGCGAAGATGAGCTTTGATGACAGCGCCGTTTTTAGGCATAGCGAAATTTTAGCCCTTAAAGATGACGATGAAGAGGAACCAAGTGAGCTTGAAGCCAAAAAAAGCAGGCTTAACTACGTCAAGCTAGAAGGCAATGTAGGCTGCATAGTAAATGGTGCCGGGCTTGCTATGGCTACTATGGACATCATCCAAAACGCAGGCGGAAAGAGCGCAAATTTCTTAGACGTAGGCGGTTCGGCAAACCCTGCAAGCGTGGCAAAAGCCTTTGAGATAATACTTCGCGATAAAAATGTAAAATCGATATTTGTAAATATCTTTGGCGGTATCGTAAGGTGCGATAGGATTGCCGGCGGAATTTTAGAAGCGGCTAAAGAATTTGAGCTAAAAACCCCTATCGTAATCAGACTTCAGGGGACAAATTCGACCGAGGCTATGGATATGTTAAAAAGTGCGGAGTTAAAGAATTTGCATGTAGTTGAAAATTTGCTTGATGGCGCAAGATTGGCCGTTAAATTCGCAAACGAAAAAGATTTAATATGAGCATATTAATAGATAAAAACACGAAAGTTATCGTGCAGGGCTTTACGGGCAAGGAAGGGACATTTCACTCTCAAAGCTGCCTAGAATACGGCACGCAAATTTTAGGCGGAGTAACTCCCTTTAAAGGAGGGCAAACTCATCTAAATTTGCCCGTTTTTGACACGGTAGAGCAAGCCATAAATGCCACAAAAGCCGATACTAGCTTAGTCTTTGTGCCAAGCGCCTTTGCAAAAGACGCTATCATCGAAGCTGCGGACGCCGGCATAAAGCTAGCCGTAGTCATCACCGAGCATGTGCCTGTGCTTGATATGCTTCACGCTAAAGCTTATGCGATCAAAAAAGGAATGCGTATCATCGGACCAAACTGCCCGGGTATCATAAGCTCAAACGAGTGTAAGCTGGGTATCATGCCAAGCTCTGTCTTTAAGCGCTCCCAAACCAACATCGGCATCATATCCAAATCAGGAACCTTAACCTACGAAGGCGCAAACGAGATAATTAAAGCGGGCTTTGGAATTTCAACCGCCGTGGGCATAGGCGGAGATGCCGTTATAGGCATGGCTTACGAGGAGCTTTTAGAGCTTTTTGAAAAAGATGAGGATACTAAAGCGATACTTTTAATAGGAGAAATCGGCGGATATCTTGAGGTAAAAGCCTGCAAGATGATAAAAGAGAAAATTTCAAAGCCGATAGTTGCCTTTATCGCAGGAAATTCCGCTCCAAAAGGGCGTAAAATGGGTCATGCAGGAGCTATTATAAACGGCATAGAAGGAAGTGCGGAATATAAGATGAAAGCACTTAGAAAAGCAGGCGTGCTTGTCGTGGATACTCCTACTGATATAGGGGCGAAATTTAAAGAGATAATCAAAATTTAAAGCGCAGCGGATATATTCGCTACTTAAATAAAAACTAAAATAAATTTTATCTATTTTTTGAAATCTTAAATTTAAGCAAGATTATATAAAATTGCCGAATTTAGAAATTTTAAGCAAGGAAAACAGATGTTGATAAAAGAGGGTGTCGCAGTTTGGGTTGATACGACTCGCTGTAAAGCCTGTGATATATGCGTTAGTTATTGTCCTGCAGGTGTGCTTGGCATGAGGCTAGAGCCAAGTGCCGTGCTTGGTAAGATGATAGAGGTAGTGCACGAAGAGGCCTGTATAGGCTGTAGGGATTGCGAACTTCACTGTCCTGATTTTGCGATTTATGTAGCCGACAAGGGCTTTAAATTTGCTAAACTTAGCGCGGAGAGTAAGATTAGGGCCGAAGCCGTAAAAGCCAACCGATATGAAAAGCTAGGAGCCTAATATGAGAGAGATCATATCAAGCGGAAATGAGCTCGTTGCCCTAGCTGCTATAGATGCGGGATGTAACTTCTTTGGCGGATATCCAATAACTCCTTCAAGCGAGATAGCTCACGAGCTAAGCGTGCTTTTGCCAAAAAACGGCGGAAAATTTATCCAAATGGAAGATGAGATAGCGGGAATTTCAGTAGCTCTTGGAGCCGCTATGAGCGGAGCTAAGGCTATGACGGCAAGCTCAGGACCCGGGATCTCGCTTAAGGCCGAGCAGATAGGGCTTGGATTTATCGCAGAAATTCCGCTCGTAATCGTAAACGTAATGCGCGGAGGACCAAGTACGGGACTTCCTACACGTGTATCACAAGGCGATATTTTGCAGGCAAAAAACCCGAGCCACGGCGATATAAATAGCATAGTTATCGCTCCGGCAAGCTTAGAGGAGTGCTACACCGAGACTATTCGCGCCTTTAATCTAGCAGAGCGTTTCATGACGCCTGTATTTTTGCTGCTTGATGAGACGATAGGGCACATGCACGCTAAGGCGATTTTGCCTGAACTTAGCGAGCTTGAAATTTATAATAGAAAGCAGTTTGAAGGCGAGGCAAGCAAGTATAAGCCTTACAAAGCCGCAAGCGATGAGCCGGCGACTTTGAATAAATTTTTTAAAGGCTACAGATATCATATTACGGGGCTTCATCACGGCGAAACCGGCTTTCCAACAGAAGACGGCAAGATAGTAGAATACAACATCAACAGACTGTTTAACAAGATAAATGCTCATACCGACGAGATAGACTCTTTTGAGGAGTATAAACTAGATGACGCCGAAATTTGCGTCATAGCTTACGGAAGCGTGGCAAGAGCCGCTAAAGAAGCGGTTGAAATTTTACGCAAAGATGGCTTGAAAGTAGGGATGTTTAAGCCTATTACGCTATTTCCGGTAGCAAAAGAAAAATTAAAAAGCATAAGCGCAAATTTTGAGAAAATTTTAATCTGTGAGCTAAATTTGGGTCAATACACGGGCGAAATTCAAAAAGCAACGCTCAAAGAGAGCTTTAAAACGCTTCACAAAGCAAACGGACGCCCAATCAGTCCGCAAGAGATCATCGCCAAGATAAGGGAGTTTTAAGATGGCATTTAACTACGATAAATATCTAAGAATAGACAAGATGCCGACCCTTTGGTGCTGGGGATGCGGTGACGGCGTGATACTTAAAGCGGTCATTCGCGCTATAGATAAGCTTGGCTGGGATATGGATGATGTCTGCGTGGTTTCTGGTATCGGCTGCTCTGGACGATTTAGCTCATATATGAACTGTAACACCGTTCATACGACGCATGGACGCGCGATAGCCTACGCGACAGGCATAAAGCTGGCAAATCCAAACAAGCACGTGATCGTAGTAACAGGCGACGGGGATGGGCTTGCCATAGGTGGCAACCACACCATACACGGCTGTAGACGCAATATCAACTTAAACCATATCCTCATAAACAACTTTATCTACGGGCTTACAAACTCCCAAACCAGTCCGACCACTCCGCGCGGAATGTGGACGGTGACGGCTCAACATGGAAACATCGATCCAAGCTTTGATGCCTGTAAGCTTGCAATCGCTGCAGGAGCGACATTTGTAGCTAGACAAAACGTCATAGAAGCTACGAAGCTCGAGAAAATTTTAGCCGAAGGCTTTGCTCATGACGGATACAGCTTCTTTGACGTGTTTTCAAACTGTCATATAAATTTAGGCAGAAAAAACAAGATGGCTCAAGCAGTGCAAACTCTTGACTGGATTGAGTCGCTTTGCGTAAGCAAAACCAAATTTGACACACTTAGCGAGGATGAGCAAAGAGGCAAATTTCCGCTTGGAATTTTGCATCACGACACAACCAAAACCGAGTATACCAAAGCCTATGATCAAGTGATAAAAGCCGCTAGGAGCGGAGAGAAAATCGACTTTGGAGCGATGATATGAAAAGACAGCTTAGATTTGTAGGTGTGGGCGGTCAAGGTGTTATACTGGCGGGAGAAATTCTAGCCGCAGCCAAGATAGAAGAGGGCGGATACGGGGTTAAGGCCTCAACTTATACATCGCAGGTTAGAGGAGGGCCGACGAAGGTTGATATCTTGCTTAGCGAAGATGAAATTTTATATCCTTATGCAAACGAAGGCGAGATAGAATTTATGCTTGCGACGGCTCAGGTAAGCTTTGAGCTATTTAAAGAGGGTGTTAAAGACGGCGGTATCATCGTCATAGAGCCAAATTTGGTTCACGCAAGCGATGAGGATAGAAAGAGGTGGCAAATTTATGAAATTCCCATCATCTCTATCGCAAAAGACGAGGTTGGAAACGTCATAACTCAAAGCGTTGTTGCTCTTGGTGTGGCGGTTGAGATGAGCGGGTGCATGGACGCAAATTTAGTGCGCAAAGTGATGCTTTCAAAAGTGCCGCCAAAGGTGCATGAGGCTAATACAAAAGCTTATGAATTAGGTATAAAATATGCAAAGGAGATAAAGAAATGATAGGAATATTTTACGCAACAGGCAAAGGCGACACGCAAAAAGCGTGCGAGTATGCGGCAGCTAAATTTGGTGACGAAGTTAAAGTGATAAAAGCGGTTAAAGATGTAGTGCAATCAAACGAATTTGAAGGCTTTGATCTTTTGATCTTAGCAAGCTCAAGTTATGGATTTGGCGAGCTTCATGAGGATTGGAAGGCAAAGCTTGGCTTGCTAAAAGAGGCAAATTTAAAAGGTAAAAAAGTAGCTTTAATAGGAGTTGGCAATCAAGAGCGCCACGGCGATAACTTCTGTGGCGGGATAGTTGAGTTTTTGCCTTTTGTAAAGGGAGCTTCATTGCTTGGTGCAAAAGATAAGGACGGATATAAATTTGACTACTCATCTGCATTTATAAACGGTAAATTTATCGGACTAGTGCTTGATACGAAGGGCGATAAAGAGTACGAAAAACGTATAGATAAATGGGCAAGCGACATAAAAGCTCAAATTTAACTTTTAAATCCGCTTGGTTTGTGTCATCACTGGCCAAGCAGAAATTTATTACTTTTTATTAAGCTCTTCTTTTGTTTTAAATTTATCCGTATTTGATAGATAGTGCGTAAGTTTAGCTAGAGAATTTATTAAGAATATATATAAAATAATAGGAATACCAAAAAGAAAACCAGAAAAGAGAATAGTACCATAAATCATATCTGTTGTAGGCTTTAGTATTTCTATATAATAATATCGTCCTTGCATACTTCCTTCATTCCATCCTTCTGCATTAAATAATATTAAAAAATTTGCAATCAATATAAGGATAACAAGTAAAATGTAGTTATTTTTCCTAATCGGAGTTATTGCATACAAAAGACAAACTGTCATATTTATTGCCATCAAGTAAAAGAAAGGAAATCCTTCTCCCGCTAACATTAAAATTATGCCTATGCAGACAATAACATAGTCTAGTTCTGATACAAACTTTTTTGTTGTTTCTATATCTTTGTTCATGTTTTAGCCTTATTTATACAAAACAGACCCAAGACGAACCATATTTGAGCCGCATTTTATAGCTAGCTCAAAGTCGCTACTCATTCCCATGGAGCAAATTTTAGCTCCATACTGCTCAAGCTCTTCATAAATTTTACGCGTAGTTTCAAAGCTTTTTTGGATAGTCTTCATATCATCCACGTGTGCGCCGATACTCATTACACCCACGGGGCGTAGGAATTTGCAGCTCTCTTTGATAGATAAAAACGTCTCCACCGCCATTTTGGCTTCCACACCCTGCTTACTCTCCTCCTTAGCGGAGTTTATCTGAAGCAGACACTCAAGATCATAATCAAGCCTTTTATCTACCTCAAGAGCAGTCTTAAGACTTTCGCAACTTTGCCAAAGAGTAGGTCGCAAAGATATGAGCTGGTTTATTTTATTGCTTTGAAGGCGACCGATAAAGTGCCATTTTATAGGTTTTTGTGGCAAAATCTCAGCTAAAATTTGCTGTTTGTTTTTAAGTTCTTGAACTCTATTTTCGCCAAAATCAACTTGCCCCTTATTAAAAAGCTCTAAAACCTCTTTTACGGTTACGTTTTTACTAACGGCAACTAGCTTTACGGCTTCATTTAGACCGGCGCTATCAATACGTTTTAAAATTTCTTCTAAGTTACTCATTGCCCGCTACCGCTTAATCTTAAAATATCATTAAACGTCGCAAATATCATAAGCGTTAGCAGCAAAGCCCAGCCGCAGTAAGTGAGTCCGATATAGACTTTTTCATTCATCTCGCGGCGAAAAATCAACTCATAAAGGTTAAAAAGTATATGTCCGCCGTCAAGTGCAGGGATGGGCAGCAGGTTTAGCACGCCTAAATTTACAGATATCAAAGCAGTGATGATGAGCAGGGTTGATATGCCAATTTTAGCTGCTTTTGACGTGATATCGGCTATTTGGATTATCCCGCCCATATCCTTCATCGGCACGACGCCCTCGATCAGTTTACCTATACCTACAAATATGAGCTTTGAAGCCTCAAGCGTCTCTTTGTATGCAAATTTGATCGAGTCAAGACCTGTGTTTTTTAAATTTATTATCTCTCCGCTTGGAGATATACCGATGAGCGGTTTTTGGATTTTTTCTCGAAATAGATTTAGGCTCTCGCCTATCTTTGGAGTTAAATTTATAGTTAAATTTTTGCCTTCGCGCTCTATTTCTATCGTTGTAGGCTTTGGTAAAATTTGCTTAGTTATCTGGTCCCACTCGCGGATAGTAACTCCATCGATGCTTAAAATTTTATCGTTTTTCATGATGCCTGCTTGTAGAGCTGCCGAATCAGGCATAACGCTTCCCACAACGGGAGCCAGTCTATCTACGCCGATATATCCAAGTGCGATAAAAAGCAAAAACGCCAAAGTGAAGTTAAAAAACGGTCCTGCAAAGAGGATAAAGATACGTCCAAGAGGAGTTAGTTTATTGTAGCTGTCATCATCCATGCTTTTTGCCGCAGGGTTTGAGTCGTCTTGCCCCTTTAGGCTTACGTAGCCTCCAAGCGGGATCGCCGATATAGCGTATTCAGTCTGTCCGATCTTCTTTGAGTACAAGCTCTCGCCAAATCCGACACTAAATTTAAGCACGCCGACCTTGAGTATCCTAGCAGCCGTAAAGTGCCCAAGCTCATGGAAAAATATCAAAAACGAGATAGCAAAAACCGTTATAAAAAAATACCAAGAGTAGGCATAAACGCCTGCAATTAAGAGTAAAATAACAAATATTATACTTTTCAAATTCTACCTTTCAATCTTATCGCTAAGTAAAACGGCGATAAATTTCGTGTTGGGGTTGGCATCAAGAGCCAATTTAAGGCTCATAGTAAGCGGAACTGCCAAAAACATACCGCCGATACCGAATAAAAATCCCCAAAAAAGAAGGCTAAGCAGCACAACAAGAGTGCTTATACCAAGCCCTTTGCCAAGAAATCTCGGCTCAATAAAATTTCCGATAGCTAAATTCACGACAAGATATAGTATCACGGTCCAAAACGTCGTGCTAATATCGTTTATAAGAAGCGAAACAAGTATCGCAGGAAACGCCGCTATGATAGAGCCAATAGTCGGGATAAAGTTTAAAACAAAAGCGACAATCCCCCAAAGCGGAGCGTAAGGCACACCAAGCATCTCAAGCCCTGCAAATATAAAAACTCCCGTCGCGAAAGAAGCTATGGTCTTTATCTCAAGATAGCGCTTTAAATTTGAGATAAAGGTATCTACGATCATCTCGGCTTGCGGGTTTTTGCTAGCAAAATAATCAACCTTTTGCCTAAATATGTGCGTTTCAAAAAGCATAAACGTAACAAGCAAAAATATAAAAAAACTCTTCGAAGCAAGCTCCGTGCTGCTTCTTAAAAGCGTGCCCAGGTTTGCGAAAATTTTATTCGGGTCATAATCGCTTGGGATGATCTTTTGAACATCTTCAACCCCGTATTTAGCCAAAATGCTTATCACTTGATCGTTGAAAATCTTAAATTTAGCTTGAAGCTCCGGAAGATGTCCTAAAAGCCCATTTATAGTGCTTATAACGGTATTTGTAACAAAGCCCAAAGATACAAAAATGACTCCCACAACCAAGATAAACGCGACTATTCTTGGTAGCTTTAGCTTCTGAAGCTGATTGATCGCAGGAGAGATAACGATAGCTATAAAAACAGCTATCAAAAACGGCAAAACTATCGTTCCTGCGGCCTTAAGACCTGCAGCAACCACAACAAAGCTTGCCAAATATACTATAAATACATTGCTTTTCAAAAAGTTCCTTTAAAATTTAGGAAATTATACCCAATGAAGTTTAAAATTATCGGATAAATTTACAAAAATAGTTCTAGGTTCTCTTTTGAATTTTCATAATTTTTAATAATTTCAGCAATTTTTAATATATTTTCTGTATCTAATTTACTTAAAGAGCAATTTTTGAATTTTAAAAATATCTCCTCAAAACTAAGTGGATTATCAAAATTTCCTCTGTTTACAAAAATATCTTTTTTTATCGTTTTTCCATTGCTTAAAATGACCTCAATGTGTCCCGGAAAATATTTAGGAAATCCGCTTGATATATGCTTTATATAGGTTATTTTTTTTGCAAATTTGATGACTTCACTCCTCTCTAGGTTATTATAACTAGAAAGGTTTATATATCCGTCAAAAAATGCAAGAGCCATTAAAAAAGGCATTGAAAATTTAGCCTCATAGGTTGTTTTAGGAGCGTATTTTTTATCTATAGGATCACAAATAAAACTTATAGGAACTTCATCAACGTAGCATTTTATATTTTTTATATCATCAGGGTTTAAATTATCCTCTCTTAGCATTAAAGCACACTCTATAAAGCCATGAGTAAAATGACAGCTTGGATACGGCTTTAAGGAAACTTGCATAACTTGCCAATTTTTACCAAGATCTTGCAACAACAGTTCTTTATTGCACTCTTTTTCTATTCCAAAAGTTTTAAATATGTTATCTCTACCTTCAAATACGCTAATGGGTCCGCTCATACCGTTTTTTGCAAAAGTAGTAGCTAAAATAGCGTTGTTTACGCAATTTGCCACATGTATGACTTTAGAATTTGAGCCATTAGATAAAAATTCATTTATTCCACTTGCAAAACTTCCGGCAAGCCCAAAGGCATTAACGCATTCACTTTCCCTCAAACTAAACAAGACACTCATGGCAGCAGTAGCTCCAAATATTCCCGCTATTGAAGTAGTATGAAATCCGCGTTTATGAAAACTACCTTTTGAGACTATACCGACTCTTGCTGCAACTTCCCATCCTACTATAAAGGCAGTTAAAATTCTTTTATTTGAAATTTTAAAATGACTTGCATATGTAAGGCAAAGAGGAGTTAAAATAGAACTTGCATGCACAATTGCTTCTGTGTGAGTATCATCAAAGTCAAGCGCATGCGAACTTATAGCATTTATCATGGCAGAGTAATTAGGGGCAAATTTTTTACTGTGCCCCCAAATTTTAGCTTTACCTTTTGAGTTTGTTAGACAACTTATAGATCTTATTGCATTTATCACGCTTTTTTCACTGCTTCCCGCTATAGCTACACCTATCGTATCAAGCATAAGCTCTTTAGCTCTTAAAATCACCTCTTTTGGGATGCTTTCATACTCAATACTTGAGATAAATTTTGCTATTTTTACAGAATACATAGTCGTTACTTTAGAATTTTGCTATTTTGAATTTTTTCCAAAAAACTATCTACAATTTGTGGAGCATATCCTACGTATGTTGAAGGATCAAGTAGCCTATCTATCTCTTTTTGATCAAGCACACTTGAGATAGTTTTATTTTGCAACAAAACCTCTTTAAAACTTATATTTTTTTCTATTCCCTCCATGGCAGATTCATAGACTATCTCGTGAGCATGCTGTTTGCCAAGACTATCGGCTAGTGCAAACATAACTCTTTCAGCCAAAACAAAACCTCCTAAAAGATTTAAATTCTTAAGCATCTTGTCTTTTTTAACCTCAAGCCCGCTTAGCGCTGTTTTCATATTGTCCAAAACTACGGAAAGCATAAGAAAAATTTCAGGTAAAAGCTTCCACTCCATCTTCCATACTTGACCATCTCTTTCATGTTCGTGTCTTTCTATATCCGATAAAATAGCTATGTTAGCTTTCAGGGTATTGCTAACAGTTACTGCATTTTCACTGATTGCAGGATTTCTTTTATGTGGCATTGTAGAGCTTCCTACTTGACCCTTTCCGAAAGGTTCGGAAACTTCATCAAGCTCATTATGAGACATGATTAAAATTTGATGGGCTATTTTGTTGAATGTAGCATTTATATTGCCAAGAACATATCCAAGTTCTATAAATCTATCTCTTGCAGGCTGCCAAGAAATATCAGCAGTCTTTAACCCAAGATAGTCATTTACTAAATTTTCAATCTCGTCCGCTTTATCGCTAAGTGAAGCTTTTGTTCCCACTGCTCCGACTATAAGTCCTACATAAAGTCTATTTTCAAGCTCCTCAATTCTATCAAAATGCCTGTTTAATTCAGATAACCAAATTGCGGTTTTGTGGCCAAAAGTAATAGGAAGGGCTTGTAAGGATAAAGTTCTCCCCATCATAGGTGTATTTTTATGATCTTTTGTAAGTTTTAAAAGAGTCTTTGATATGTCTTTTAGATCATTTTTTATAATGCCCAATCCTTCTTTAAACTGTAAAACAAGCCCGGTATCTATTATGTCTTGAGTCGTAACACCAAAATGAACAAATTCACCAAGTCCTTTGTCACAAGCTTTTTCAAGAGCTCTTACGGTAGGCACTAATGGATGCTTGGTTTTTTTAAATTCATTAAATATAAAATCAATATCCAGAAATTTATAATTAGCTTTTTTAGATATCTCACAAGCCGCTTCTTGAGGTATGATACCAAGTTGCGCTTGTGCCTTAGCAAGCGCAGATTCCACATCAAGCCATTTTTGAATTCTATTTTTTTCACAAAAAATTTCCCTCATCACAGAAGTTGACCAAGAGTCTTGCAAGATAACCATATCAAAAACACTTACTTTTTGCATGTTTTATCCTTTATTGATTTTATTAAGTGCTTGTTTTAAATCTTCTATTAGATCACCGCTATCCTCA
This sequence comes from Campylobacter sp. RM16188, assembly GCF_012978795.1. NCBI lineage: Bacteria > Pseudomonadati > Campylobacterota > Epsilonproteobacteria > Campylobacterales > Campylobacteraceae > Campylobacter > Campylobacter sp. RM16188. The sequence continues at coordinate 115,797 of NZ_LIWQ01000006.1, forward strand.
AGCCCTATATGAAATCTCACAAAAGGACCTCTATCACTCCAATCGGTGGCAGTTCTAGGAGGAACTGTTACAGTTGCTAAACTTTCATACCCTCCCCAAGAAGCTCCAATTGAAAACAGATTAAGGTTGTCTACGAATTTAATAGCCTCATCTTTGTTGATCCCATCCTTAAATTCAATAGTAACCATACCATTTGCACCATTATGATCTCGCATAAAAATTTCATGGTTATGATGAGACTTAAGAGCAGGATAAAATATCGTTTTAATTTCATCTCTAGTTTGCAAAAATTCAACTATCTCTTTTGCATTTTTTTCATGAGCTTTTAGTCTGACACCAAGAGTTCTTATGCCTCTTAATACCAAATAAGCATCATCGGGGCTTGCCGTAAAGCCAAAAATTTCTGGAAGTTTATTAAAATTTGCCCACTCTTTTTCATTTATGACAACAATACCCATTGTTACATCACTATGTCCGCTTAAATATTTAGTCGCCGCAACTACAACTATATCTACGCCAAATTTAATAGGGCTTAAAAGATATGACGAACTGTATGTGCTGTCTATTGCAACAGGAATATTATGAGCGTGAGCAATTTTACAAAGCCTTGGAAGGTCAATTATCTCGTAAAGTATTGAGCCTGGACTTTCGCAAAGTATTAGCTTGGTATTTGGTTTAATTTTTTCTTCAATATCGCTTGCATCAGCTTTAATAAAATCTATATCAACACCGATTTTATTTAAAAAATTATCGCATATTGATCTAACCGGACCATAAATTGCATCTGTTATTATAAAATGAGCGCCTACGCTTGCATAATTTAAAAGAACCATTGCAAGAGAAGCAAGTCCCGTAGGAAAAAGTTGGGCTCTATATCCTCCTTCAAGCTCACAAATAAGTTTTTCAAGCTCAAAATTTGTAGCGGTTCCTCTAGCTCCATAGCTTAAAACTCTCTGTGTTTCCCTTGCTTTTCTACAAGCTTGCCACGCTTCGTGATTTTTAAAAAGAATTGTTGACGCTCTCATGATAGTAGGATTTACCGGCCTAACATCTAAAGTTTCATCTCCTCTTCCAATATGAGTTAGCTTAGTATCGGTTTTCATTTTAGTTTCTCCTATAAATAGATATAAGTCATAATTAAATTCGTAAGCCCTGCTACTATCATAGGTATAGCGGTTCTCTTAACGACAGCTAGGGGACTAACTTTTGCTATAGTTGCAACGGCAATTACCGCAGGTGCTATAGGAGATATGCACCTTCCAAATCCTGTCATAACTTGAACAGGCAATATAACAGTAATAGTTTCAACATTAAATGATTTCGCAACATCCGGTATCAGATCTGCAAAACTAAAAAATGCAGCATTTCCAGAGCCCATTAAAAAAGCACTAATAGCAAGAAGTAAAGACACAAACACAATAATGGCAAACACTCCTACTCCTGCATCTTTTGCAAAATTTATCAAAGTATCTAAAAATCCAACTGCCAAAAGACCACTTGCAAACACTTGACCGCACACGATTAAAGATACCGTTATGACAAACAGATGTCCCATTCCTTTAAAAAATATCATTATAGAATTTACGGTATCAATTATGCTTTTGTATCTTACACACTCAAAAACGATAGCTATAGTTGTAGATATAAGCATAGCCACAGGAACATTCATCTTGATAGGACTGTTAAAAATTTTACTAAATCCTAGTATAAGAACTATAGGTATAATAGGTAAAACTGCATATATGAGAGGTGGCTTTTTAATCTCTTTTTCTCCGGCTTCTTTTAGATCGTTTTCAACGCTTAGTGCATTAAAAATAAAGTTATCTTTTTTATCAAAATATCTTTGTGAAAAATATACGGCAATTCCTACAGCTATTATAATTGGAATAGTTGTAGGAAGTTGATGATAAATGAAGTATGCCGCAGGATCTATTCCGGCAACTTTTGAAGCAAAAATAACATTACCGCTTCCAGGACCATGATCTATAAACTGACAAGCGCCTATTACAGATAGTGCCGATAGTTTACTAACTCCTGTTCTTATAAGTATAGGATAAAGAGTAACCATAAGAAGAAGAGCTAGTCCTGCATGAGAAGGTATAAATATAACAATTATTTGAACAACTACATACGAAACTACAAGAAGAATATACGGGTTTTTAACCGACTTAAGAGGTTTTTCAAACACTTTAAACAACGAATAGCTTGCGCCCACATGATCCATATATGCAGAAAATCCCGCTATACACATCAATGTAAGACCAAGCCCTGCAAGTGTTGAAGACAATTTTTGTTTAACCACTTCAAATAGGTCAAAAAAGGCAAAATTTAAACTCTTTTTTGGTTCTATTATATCTCCAATACCAAATATAGCAGCAGCACTTAACAACAAAAGACCACTTATCAGTAAAGCAGCCTGAGCGTTAATTTTTTTATAAAGCATAAAAACCAACAGAGATATAACCATTAAAGCAATGATTAGTCCTAGCATTTTCCATCCTTTTTTAATTTAACAGTATTTATTTTTATTAAATACTGGAAAATAGATTTTGTATAAACAAAATCACCTTGAATTTCTATAAGCTATAGCTTCTATCTCAACTAAAGCATCTTTTGGTAGATCTTTAACCCCGAAAGAACTTCTTGCAGGATAAGGCTCTTCAAAAAAGCTTAAATATATCTTATTCATTTCGTAAAAATCATTAATATCTTTTAAAAGTACTGTTGTTTTTACAATGTCTTTAAAATCAAGCCCCAACTCATTTAAGATAGCTCCTATATTTTCGAGTGATTTTTTGGTTTGCAAGCTGATTCCTTGCACAATCTCATTATTTTGAGTTTCAATAGGCAATTGACCTGAAATAAATACAAAGTTACCGCATACTCTATATGTGCTGTAAGGGCCTATAGCTTTGGGATATTTATCCATATTTTCTCCTTGATAATAAAATTTTATTATTTATGAAAATTTTATACAAATAAAGATAAATTTTTATTGAATTTTTGAAAAAATTAATAGAAAATTATTAAATATAAGCTATGTTAGTTTAATAAAGCATTATTTTTATGAACTATAATAATTTTTTATTAAATAAAATAGTAAGTAGAGTAACAGAATTTTAGTGATTTTGATTTTTTTGCAAATACCTATACACGCTAGGCTCTGAAATATTTAAATATTTAGCTACCTTTGGAATTGAGCCTTTAACATTAAATATACCATTTTCATAGAGCCTTTTTATGCATTCTGCTCTATCTTTTGGCTTTAAGTCGCCTATATTAAGATTGTGTTTTTGAAGTATAGTATCTATAATCTCTTCTATATTTTCGCTTAGTTGTTCTATTGCTTCTTGAGTGGTGATTTTTGTATCTTGAGTTTCCAAATTTGCAAGCTTTAGAATTTCATTTGAAATTTTTTCAAATTTACTTCCGTCATAGTTTATACAAAGCATTCCTTCTATTTGATCTCCATTTTTTATAAAAAAAGTTGAGCCGTTTATTTTCAAATTTGTTTTCGTTTTAGCTTTATAATTAGTAAGATAATCGCACTCTAAATATTTTTTTGATTGTATAAGTTCCAAGGCAAACCCTGTAAGAGGAGAATTTATGCTTCTACCACTTATGTGAGAATTTTCTATGGCAACTACGCTAGAACCTTCTTTATTTATGTCATGAAGCACAATTTCATAATTTTCACCAAGAACTTTTCCTAAAAATTCTACAAGTTTTTTATATTTATTTTTTAACTCTTCTGTCATAAATGCAACTTTTAATTATTTTTCTTTTATTAACAGTATATTTTTACTTATCCGATTTAATATAAGCAAAAATATACTCAAACCCAGAATATAGCGTTAATCCAACTGCTATCCAGAGCAGTAAATTTGCAAACGGCCACTGCATTATCAAAAATCCTATGGCTATCATTTGAAATACTGTTTTTACTTTTCCCGCCATTGAAGCTGCCAAATTTAGCCCTTCAGCCGCTATAACCACACGAAAGCCGGTTATAAAAAATTCGCGAACGAGTATGAGGTATATCGCCCAAGGGCTTGCTCTATCCATCATCATAAGCCCCAAAAATGCAGCTAGAGTCAGCATCTTATCGGCCAGGGGATCAATTATAGCGCCAAGCTTGGTCTTTTGATCCCACGCTCTTGCGATATAGCCGTCAAAAAAATCGGTGACACTAGCGATAACAAAAATAAGTCCCGCAAAATAATTTATCCAACTGATATGCACATCTTCAAAATGCGTATTAGCGTTTACGAGGATATAAAACATCGCAGGCGCTAGCAAAATGCGTAAAAACGCAAGTAAATTCGGTAAATTTAAGCTCATTTAAATGTCGTTCCGCCGTCTATTATAAATGTATGTCCCGTTATCCAACTAGCCTTGCTTGAGCAAAGAAATAAGCATGCTCCGGCTAAGTCTGTCGGCTGTCCCATACGATTTAGCGGGCTAAGCTTAGCCGTCATATCGCGCACTTCTTCGTAATTGGTAAAAGCTCTTAGCGCGTCCGTTTCGATAGGTCCACCGCTAACCACATTTACTCGGATATTTTTTTCTCCAAGTTCGGTTGCGGCATATCTTGCCATAGCTTCAACAGCCGCTTTTGAAGCTCCGTGCCCTGCATAGTTTTCGATATAGACCAAATTTCCCGTTGAGCTAAGAGATATTATGCTTCCGCCACCCGTTTTCTCCATCCTTTTTGCAGCCTCTTGAGCGCCTACCACGAAGGCATTTACGGTGGCCGTGAAGATATTATTTATCCCTCTTGGGCGAAGCTTCATAAATTTCGTGTATCCGCCCGCAACCGCGCGCCCTGAAATGATAGCGTTTGATATGAAAAAATCCACACGATCAAAGTCATTATCAATCTGCTCAAAGAGATCTTTATAAGTTTCAGGTTCAAGTATGTTTAGTCCGTAAGCTCTCGCCTTTATGCCGAAATTTTCTTCAAGCTCTTTGGCTTGCGTGTTTGCAAGCTCTTCGTTTGAGTTGTAAGTAAATGCGATATTTGCACCGACTTTAGCAAATTCTTCTACGATCGCGCGTCCTATACCTCTTGTTCCGCCGCTTATAACTAGCGTTTTTCCTCTAAATTCATCTGCAAATTTATCCACTATTAAAATCCTTTTATCTCGTATTGTTTCATAGTCTCTTCTATGTTTTTTAAATTTTCACTACTTGGCGCACAAAGCGGCAGTCGATATTCAAGCGTTTCAAGAAGTCCCGCGATATACATAGCTGCTTTTATAGGGATCGGATTGCTCTCGCAAAATAGCATTTTGTTGATATTGTAAAGCTTATCGTTTATCGCTTTTGCCTTGATATACTCCTCGTCAAGCGCTAAGTGCGTAAGCTCTGAAATTTTATCCGGAAGCAAATTTGAAGTTACCGATATCACGCCTTTACCGCCGTTTGAAAGGATAGGGTAGTTTATCGCATCTTCACCGCTTATGACGACCAAATTTGGCTCATGGGCAAGCAGATCTACGCACCTATCGATACTTCCGCTAGCCTCTTTTACTCCAAATATATTTTCACAGTCATTAAAGAGCCTAAAAATAGTGCATGGCAGGATATCAACTCCCACTCGACCCGGCACGTTATATAAAAGCACGGGGATTTCAACACTGCTTGCTATGGTTTTGTAGTGCTGATAAAGCCCCTCTTGAGTAGGCTTATTGTAATATGGTGCAACCGAAAGGATACCATCGGCTCCGTGCGATTGAGCAAATTGTGCAAGCCCGACAGCTTCGTGGGTTGCGTTACTACCGGCACCCGCAAGAACCTTTACCCCCGTATCCTTACAAGCGCTAACGGCTATCTCGATACAAATTCTATGCTCATCATGAGTTAGCGTAGCGCTCTCTCCGGTCGTTCCCACAGGTACCACGGCGTCTATGCCGTTTTTTATCTGGCGTTTTATGAGCTTTTCGTAAGCCTGCTCGTCTAATTTACCGTTTTTAAAAGGCGTGATAAGCGCCGTCATAGCGCCTTGTATGACTCTTTTATTCACTTTGTATCCTTTCTTAAGATTACCGTTGTGGAGGTCTTATCGGTGAAATATTTTTTGCAAATTTCATTTATATCTTTAGCTTTTAAATTTTCTATCTTGCTCTCAAGTTCAAAAAGAGGCTTGATGTCTCCGCGAGCTAGGAAGCTTCCGTATAAATTCGCCACTCTTGAAGCGCTATCAAACGAATATACAAAATCAGACTTTATGCTATTTTTTATCTTAGTTATCTCGTCTTTATCAACTTTACCCGTCTTAACGCCTTCCAAAATCTCCTTTATCTCTTGCTCTAAGACTTCGGCTTTGACGTCAGGATTGCAAACTGCCATGATGATAAACAAGCTTTCGTCTATATTGTCCATGTTGTAAGCGTAAATTTGATTTGCAAGGCATTTTTCATCAACTAAAATTCTATGCAAAAGCGAGCTTTTTCCGCTACTTAGATACTCGCTTAGCGCATTTAGACCGACTTGATCCTCGTGAGTAAAAGAAGGCACTTTAAACGCCATAGCAAGCATTTCGACCTCGCTATCTTTATAAATTTCAACCCTTCTTGCACCGTTTTGCTCGGGCTCTATGCAATGCAGTTTTGGTATCTCGCGTGAGTTTTTAATGCCCTCAAAGTGCTTTTTAGCAAGCTCAAAGGCTGATTTTTTATCTATATCGCCGCTTATTAGAAGTATCGCGTTTTTAGGCTGATAGTAAGTCGCATGAAATTCTCTTATATCCTCAATGCTCCAGTTTTTAATATCCTCGATAAACCCTATCGGCGTCCAGTGGTATGGATGATAGATAAATGCGCTATTAAAAAGCGTAAAATACAAAAAACCGATAGGCGAGTTATCAGTTCTCCATCTGCGCTCTTCAAGAACTACGTCGCGCTCAGGCTGAAATTCCTTGTCTTTTAGACTCAAATTTGACATGATATCGGCATATAGTTCAAGCGATTTATCTAAATTTTGCTTTGAGCATTTTACAAAATAGTGCGTATAATCAAATCCCGTGCTTGCATTATTCATACCGCCAAAGCCCTTTACTATCTCGTCAAATTCGCCCGCTTTTAAGTTTTTAGTCGATTTGAAATTCAGGTGCTCAAGCATATGCGCGATGCCGCTTTTGCCCATCACTTCGTTTCTGGAGCCAACTTTATAAAAAAGATCCACGCTTATCACGCCCGAGCCTTTGTTTAGGGGGATATGATAGATCTCAAAGCCGTTTTTTAACTTAGTTTTTGAATATTTTAAAAGCATTTTTTACCTTAAATTTTTATTTATTTTCTTACATCTACTCCGACAGCTTCGCTTATATGGGCAAATCCATCAGCTTCAAGCAGTCTTAAAATTTCTGAGTTTATCATTTGGCAAACAAAAGGTCCTTTAAATATAAAAGCCGTATAAATTTGAACCAAATTTGCACCCATTTTTATGCGTCTATACGCCTCTGCGCCGCTATCTATGCCACCGCTTGCTATGAGTATGGTCTTGCCAAACAGCTCATCTGCAACAGCCTTAAAAAGCATTGCCGATTTTTCGGTTATAATTTTGCCGCTAAGCCCTCCGAAATTTTGCAGATTAGGCGAATTTGAAAGCGAATAATCAACGCTCGTGTTGTTTACTATAAGCGCGTCCGCTCCGTTAATAACGGCACAGGAGCAAATTTCTACAGCTTTTTCATAACTCATATCAGGAGCTATTTTAAAGATAATTGGCTTAGAAGTAAGCGGACGGATACGAGAAAACAGCTCTTTTATAAAATCTTCTTCTTGTAAAGCACGCAAATTTGGAGTATTTGGCGAAGAGACGTTTATCACGAAAGCGTCGCAAATTTCATTAAATTCCCGCACTAAATTTTCATAGTCATCTATGGCTTTTTCATTTGGAGTAACTTTGTTTTTGCCGATATTTGCAAAAAGAGGGATAACAAAAGGATATAGTTTTTTTACTCTTTTTGATACGCTTTTTGAGCCTTCGTTGTTAAAGCCCATCGCGTTTTGGATGCTTTCTTCTTCCACAAGTCTAAAAAGTCTTGGCTTGTCGTTTCCCTTTTGCGCTTTTGGAGTAACGGTGCCAAATTCGATATGCCCAAATCCAAGCGCGGTTAAAGGCTTTATCATTACTGCGTTTTTATCAAACCCGCCTGCGATTCCTACCGGATTATTAAAAACTATGTTAAATAAATTTTGCTGAAGCCTTGCGTCATTTACCACGCACTTATTTGCAAGGAAGCTAAGAGAGCCAGGAAATACCGATGAAAGCGAAGTTAGCCCAAACTCTGCGATCTTGTGTGCAGTTTCCGGCTGGAATTTAAAAAAAATAGATTTTAGGGTATTATAATCCAAAATTTATCCTTCAATTTTCGCGAATTTTAGCAAATTTGAACTTAAATTAGCGATTTTCCTTTTAGTTTTTGATATATCTCGCAGCTATCGCTAAGCTCTTTATCGCTACCAAATCCAACTACTTTTCCGTCGCTTACAACGGCGATTTTGTCGGCATTTTCAACAGTGCTTAAGCGGTGAGCTATAACAAAAATGATCTTTTCGTGCTGTAAATTTGCGATCGCATTTGAAATTTGTCTCTCGCTTTCGTTATCAAGAGCCGATGTCGCCTCGTCAAATATCAAAATTTGAGGGTTTTTATAAAGCGCTCTTGCGATTGCTATTCTTTGGCGTTGTCCGCCTGAAAGATTGGTGCCAAATTCGTTTAAGACGGTGTTGATGCCATCCTCAAGCGAAATAACAAATTCATAAGCGTTTGCCATTTTAAGCGCGTCTTTTACTGCCTCTTCGTCAAATTCTCGCCCGTAAGCTACATTTTTAGCTATCGTGTCGTTAAATATATAAACGCGCTGGCTAACAAGTCCCACGTTATCTCTAAGCGAAGCTAGATCAAATTCGCGTATATCGATACCGTTTATTAAAATTTGCCCGCTTTGAGTGTCATAAAATCGCATGAGTAAATTTACGATAGAGCTTTTGCCTCCACCGCTTGAGCCGACAAGCGCTATCATTTGAGACTTTAAGGCGTTTAAATTTATGCCTTTTAAGACCTCTTTGTCATCGTATTTTAGCCTGACATCTTGAAATTCTATAGATTCTATCACGCTTGGAATTTGCTTTGTGCCGCTTGTTATCATAGGCTTTTTATCAAGCAGTTCAAATGTCCTTTCGGCTGCCGCAACTGCGTCTTGAATTCTATTATAAAGCCTTGAAATTCGCTTTACTGGCGTATAGAGCATAAAAAGAGCGGTTAAAAACGAAAAGAAGCTTCCCATGGTAATTTGTCCGTCGATAACCTCCTTGCCGCCAATGATAACAACGGCTGCGACCCCGATACTGCCGATAACTTCCATGATAGGGCTTACAGATTCGTCTATCTTTACGCTTTTTAAATTCAGTTTGAAAAATTTATTATTCTCTTCGACAAATCTTGTATGCTCATAATCTTGTGCGTTGTTTGCTTTTATTATCTCAATATTTGTAAAAATTTCACTAAGACGCGAACTAATGTCGGATGTCTTTTCTTGAGCCGCTTTTGAAAGCTTTTTCATCCTTTTAGCAAGCAAAGATAGCGGATATATCGCAACCGGCAAAACAATAAGAGCAAAAAACGCAAGCTGGGCACTTTGATATATCACCACGCAAAGAAGCCCAAGTATTGTTATACTTTCTCTTATCATCTCAGGGATCATTGATGAGACAATACTTCTAATGCGCTCTATATCGTTGATATTTCGGCTTATTAACTCGCCTGTTCGAAAGTCGTTAAAGAATTTCATATCCAAATTTAGTAAATTTGCAAGCAACTTCTCGCGAAATCTTCTTACCACATCTTGTCCGATGAAAGCTGTAAAATAGGCTTGTAAAAAAGTGCCAAGCCCTTTTAGGAAGTAAATCACTACTATCGCGTAAGGAAGCAGATATAAAAGCTCTTTATTTTTATCGATAAAAATTTTATTTAACACAGGCTCGATTACCCATGCAGACGCTGCCGTGCCACCACTTGCAAGCAGCATTCCAAGAATGGCTAGCGCAAACTGCGGTATATAATCCTTAAAGTATGGGCTAAAACGCCTTAAGACATCTTTTAGATTCATCTTTAGGCTCATAATTTCTCCCACATCGTGCCGTTAGGGGTGTCCATAATAGCTATTTGCATATCCGAAAGCTTGGTTCTAATAGCGTCCGCTTTTGCATAGTCCTTAGCGGCTTTTGCCTCGTTTCTTTGGGCTATAAGCTCGTTTATAAGCGCTTTTTGCTCATCGCTTACGCCAAATTGAAAATATTCATAAACATCAACTTGCAATATCCCAAACACTCGCGCTATCAGTCTTAAATTCGCTAGAATTTCGCCCTTGTAAGCTTTGTCTTTTGAATTTTGATCAAGGCGTTCGTTTGCAACCTTTACAAATTCATCTATCACTGAAAGAGCTTTTGAAGTGTTTAGATCGTCTTTAAGCGCTTCTAAAAGCTCGGATTTAAACTCCAAATTCTCTTCGCTTAAATTATCTTCGCCTACGCGCTTTTTAAGGCGGTAAATTTTATCCAGTCGCTTTTTGCTCGCAACCAAATCCTCATCGGAATAATTAAAATGTGCTCTATAGTGCGAACTAAGCAGATAAAACCTAAGCGCTTCGCCTAAATTTTCTTTAAGAGCCGCCTTTACAAAAAAGCTATTTCCAAGGCTCTTGCTCATCTTTTCATCATTTACTTTGATAAATCCGTTATGCATCCAGTATTTAGCAAGTGTTTTTCTCTCGCCGCATCTGCATTGTGCCGCTTCGTTTTCATGATGCGGAAAGAGCAGGTCGATACCTCCTGCGTGTATATCTATCTCGTATTTGCTGCCACTTGAAAGGTGCTTTTTTATCATCGCCACGCACTCGGTGTGCCAGCCCGGACGACCTCTGCCAAAAGGACTTTCATACCATGCTTCGTCAAATTTCCAAAGCACGAAGTCTTTTTCATTGCGTTTAAGCTCATTGCTCTCCACGCGGGCTATATTTTCGTTTGTTTCGCTCTTGCCGCTTAAGCTTAGATATTCGCTATCTTTTGAAGTATCAAAGTAAATCCCGTCACCGGAAATCTCGTAAGCAAACCCTTCAATAAGCAAATTTCTTATATACTCTATAATCTCTTCAAGTGTTTGCGTAGCCTTTGGCTCGATATCGGCTTCAAGCACGTTAAGAGCTCTCATATCGTCTTTATAGCTTTTTATATAACGGCTCGTTATAGCCTCTAAACTCTCGCCCGTTTCGCTCATCTTTTTTAAAATTTTGTCGTCTATATCGGTAAAATTCTTTACAAATCTGACATCATATCCAAGCTCGATAAAAACACGCCTAAGCAGATCAAAGCTAATCGCACTTTTAGCATGTCCTAAATGCGAATCGTCATAGACCGTAGGTCCGCAGACGTAAATTCTAACTACGCCTTCATCAATCGGCTCAAATTTAACTTTTTCTTTTTTTACGCTATCAAAAATTTGCATCTATAAAATTCCTTAAAAATATTAAAATCAGAGCAAAAACGCTCAAAGCAGCGACCATTACACTTAGTCTTTTAAAGCTGATTATAGCTAAAAATTCCCTTGCGCCAAAAGCTTTGATGTTTAAAGCAAGCAGCACAAAGCCTCCAAGCGAGCTGGCAAGCGCAAGCCCAAAAGCCCCATAAGGACGCATCAAGATCACTGCAAGGATTAAATTTACCCCCAAGCATATCATCGCGATTTTAGAAGCGATTTTTTGCTGAAGTTTTGCATAAAGCCAAAGCGAAAAGAGCTTACTTAAACCAAAAGGCAAAAGTCCTATCATATAAGCTTGCAAAACTCTAGCGGTCTCATAAGTGCTTGTCGCGTCAAAACTTCCTCTTTCAAAGAGCAGCTTTATGATAGGATGAGCTAAAATAATCCCGCCCAGCATAGCCGCAGCAAGTAAGAAAAACAAAAACTCAAAGCTTTTATTCATCCATTTTAGAGCTTCTGCTTCGTTTTTGGCTTTGATTTGCTTTGTTATCTTTGGAAAAAGCGCGGTCGAAAGCGCAATGGCAAAAATCGCAAGCGGAAGCTGAAAAATTCTGTTTGCATAAAACAGATAGCTTATACTTCCTGCCGCTAAAAAGCTAGCCAGCCAAGTATCCATAAACGAGCTTATCTGCATAGCCGAAGAGCCTAAAAGCCCGTGATAAAAATTTGTAAAAAATCCTTTGGAATTTGCTCTTTTGCCTTTTATAAATCTTAAAATTCCGCCAAAAAACAGCCTTGACATAGATGTCATATAAAGCGCTATAAGATGGGCTATGACTTGCAAAATTCCACCCGCCACCACGCCAAAACTAAGATAGTAAGCCACTATCTTGGGCTCTTTGCCTTGTGATAAAAAAAGCGAAGTAATCATGGCTAAATTTAAAAGCGCTGTCGAAAATGCCGTGGTAACGAAGTGCTGACGATACTGAAGCAAGGATGCCAAAAATGTAACTATATAAATAAGTGCTAGATAGTAAAAATTTATCTTTACTAAAGGCACTGCGTTAGCAATGTCCTCATTGCTAAGTCCCGTTGCGATTATTTTAGTAAATTGAGGAGCGAAGATATTTACAAGTAGAGTTAAAATCGCAATAAAAAATAGAAATTTGAAAAAAATTTCAGCCGCGAAAATTCCTTTTTTTTGCGCTTTCGTAAAATTTGGCAAAAAAGCTTGCGAAAACGCTCCTTCGCCAAATACTCGGCGAAGCAGATTGGGTATCTTAAAGGCTATAAAAAAGATATCGCTATAAATTCCCGCGCCCAAAGTCGAAGCCGTAAGCAGATCTCTAAAAAGCCCAAGGACTCTAGAAGTAAGTATGCCTACGCTGTTTGAAAAAAAACCTTTTATAAACATAAATTTCCATATATAAATTTAAGATACGAAATGATACGCAAATTTAGTTTTAAAAGACGTAAAACCGAGCCATAACTTTGTTTTAATCAAATTTTAGAGATAATAGGCAAATTTATGTGATTTATGAGAGAAATTTAAAGTGGAAAACAGTCAAAATAATCAACCGACTTATCTTGATCCGATAATAATGCAAACGCCAAATCCGTATGGAGAAATCCCGAATTTAGTAAGTAATTTTAACGTAGAAGCTAAATTTATAGATTTTAATATCGTAACTTTTTTTACCGAGTATAAATTGCTAGGAGATAGCGAGATAAAGTCCGTTGAAGAGGATAAGCTTAGTATCTTTGACGATGATAAATTTTACGTAAATCAGGTTGAAAGTATCAAACAAACTTATAAGGTGGAGTTTTTTGACATTAGAAAAAACAAGCCAAAACCGCTTCCAAATATCGCTTTAAACGTAAATAAAAATTTGACTAAGATAGTAGCTACCGTTTCAAGAAGCAACGATGTGGTGTATTTTAAAGATTTTGAAGCCAAGATGCGCGAATTTATATACAAAAAGCTCATCAAGGTAGGAATTTTAATCGGTATCAGAAATAAAGCCATGCAAGCCGAGCTTAGTAAAATCTCATCCATGCTTCGTATAAACGAGATCATAGACAAAGACTACACGTTTGTAGTAACTTCGGGCATCGATCCTATAGAGGCTATTGATGACGGGCTCATTTATCACTATAAAAACAAGGTTCAAGGAGCCGATAATCAAGGCAAGATAAACTACGCTAACAGAGGATATTTGCTAGGAGTTGCAGAAAACGAGCTTGTAGCCGAATACGTAAAATCAGCCGTTGGCGAATCGGGTCGTGATGTAAGAGGAAATCTTTTATCCGTGGCCGAGCCTAGAACAAGCGTTTCAAAAATGCTTGAACATAGCGAAAATATAGAAGCTGTAGAGGATGAAAAGGGTATTAAGTACTACTCCAAAAAAGCAGGCTACGTATGCGAAGAAAAAGGTGTTTTTGATATCAAAGAGCAACTTGACGTAAATGAAATTTCGTTTAAAACCACAGGCTCAATAGATACGGGGCTTGATAATAACGTAACTTTAAACGTGAAAGAAAGCGACGTTACAAAAGATGCCATAGGTGCAGGAATGAACGTTGAGGCAAACGAGATAAACGTCCAAGGTAACGTAGCTCAAAACGCAACTGTAAAAGCAAATAAAATAACCATAGGCGGACAAACCCACGCCAAATCGTATATAGAAGCAAAAGAGGCTAAAATAGCCGTGCATATAGGAAGCTTTGACGGAGATCATGTCGAGATAGACCGCTTGGAAAACGGCAAGGTTAAGGCAAAAACGGCGGTAATAAAATCAATGCTTGGAGGCGAAGTTATCGCCGAGCGACTAGAGGTTGGCGTCTTAGCGTCAAATTCGACTATCATAGTTGCAGATATGCTTGAGATAAAGCAGCTTCGCGGAGTAAATAATAAAATTTTAGTTGATTTTAGCATGGTAAAAAATAGCGGCGACAAGATAAATGAATACATGGCTCAAATAAAAGAGATAAAAGAGCAGATAGCAAAGACTCCAAAGCAGCTTGAGTCCAAAAAATGCGTCATCGAAGAAAATAGAGGACCGATGAATATCATCAAAGAAAAGATGCAGGAATTTAGAGCGAGTCAAAAAACACCGCCCGTAACATTCATAAAAAAGCTTAAAGAGTACCAGCAGCTTGTGCACGAATACAACACTATCTTGAAAGATTTTCAAGAAAAAAGAGCGCGTATAGCTGAGCTAAAAGAGGAGATAAAGGATATCCAAGACGGAATTTTTAGCTCAAAAGTTATAAATCACAGCAACTGGCGAGAGTTCAACGAGATAAAATTTAAGCTCGTCGATCCTCCTAAAGAGATAGTTTATAACACGAGAGAAAACGAGATCGCAAGGGTTTTGATGATCAAAAAGATCGAGAACGAAGACGGCGAAGTTGATTATGCGATCAAAAAAAGCAACAACGTAAGAAAAGTTTAGAGGGCTAAATTGTTCAAGGTGTCAAACGACAAATTTTATAGCTATGATCTGCAAAAAGGCATCTTGGTTATAAATTTAAAAAACGAGTGGAATTTCAAGCTAAAAAGAGCTGTTTTAAACTCCATTTCATCGCTTATATCCTCGCGAAAATACAAAAAAATAGTGCTTGATTTCAAAGAGGTAAAAGAGCTTGATTATGCGGTTGCGATATTTTTAAGAAACTGCCTTACAAAAAGTCAAAAACAATACGAATTTATAAATTTAAACGAAAGTCAGCAGAGAATTTTTAACTCCATAAATAAAGAGATAAGCCCTGATATAAAAGCGATTTTGCAAACTAAAGAAGATGAAAACATATTTGCCGTTATAGGCGAAAAGATAGCTAAATTTTACTCTGATTCTGTGATGTTCTTAGCCTTTTTAGGAGAGCTTTTGATAAAGCTTTTAAGATCGATATTTGTGCCAAAAAGCATTAGGATCAAAGAAATTTTTACGTATTTTCAAGATGCGGGCATAAATTCCGTTTTTATAGTTTGCCTCACCTCTTTTCTAGTCGGTATCGTACTTGCTTATCAAGGCTCAAATTTGCTAGAAAAATTCGGAGCAAGTATAATCATAGTCGAGATGATGGGTATGCTCACGCTTAGAGAGGTAGCTCCGCTAATAGCCGCTATCGTCGTTGCAGGAAGGCTTGCTTCAAGCTTTACCGCGCAAATTGGCGTTATGAAGATAACCGAAGAGGTTGATGCTATGAAGACGATGGGGTTTGATCCGTTTAAATTTCTAGTGCTTCCTAGGGTTGTAGCCCTTATAATCGCTATGCCTTTGGTTGTGTTTTTAGCCGATACGGCAGGGATTTTTGGCGAAATGGTCGTGCTAAATTCCTATCTTGATATAAGTTTTGGCGATTATCTAAGTCGTTTTCGTCAAGAAGTTGAGCTTAGACATCTTTATGTGGGGCTTATCAAGGCACCGTTTTTTGGAGCGGCTATCGCTTTTATAGGCTGCATGAGAGGATTTCAGATAAGCGGTAGCACACAAAGTGTGGGAATTTATACTACTATAAGCGTTGTAAATGCTATATTTGGCGTAATTATGCTTGATGCGCTATTTTCAATCATCTTCACACAAGTTGGCATATGAGTATCATAAAAGCGACTCAAATAACCACGAAATTTGGCAACAAAGTTATACATGACGGAGTAAATTTTCATGTAAACGAGGCTGAAATTTACGGACTTCTAGGCGGAAGCGGAACTGGTAAATCAACCCTGATGAAAACAATGATATATCTAAAAGAGCCAAGCGGCGGGCATATAAAGATGTTTGGAGAGGATTTATGGGCTGCAAATGAGGATAAAAGGCAAGAGATAAGGCTAAAATGCGGAGTTATGTTTCAATTTGGAGCGCTTTATACGTCGATGAACGTGCTTGAAAATATCTACATACTGCTAAAAGAGTATAGCAGCATGAGCGAAAAATCGATGAAAGAGATAGCGATGTTTTGGCTTGAAAAGGTAGGTCTAAATCCAAGTGCGGCGCTTCAGTATCCAAGTGAGCTAAGCGGCGGTATGAAAAAGCGTGTCGCTATGGCAAGATCACTTGTGCTAAGTCCAAAAATTCTCTTTTTAGACGAGCCAAACAGCGGGCTTGATCCAATTAGTGCCAGAGCGCTTGACGAGCTGGTTGTAGAACTAAGAGATACGCTTGGACTCACCGTAGTAATGGTAACTCACGACATAGACAGCATATGCGATATACTTGATAGATTTTTGATACTTGAAGATAAAAAAGTGCTTTTTGAAGGAAATTTGACCGAGCTTGACGGACTTAAAAACAACCCTCTTGAAGAGCTGTTTAAGACAAGGAAACGATAATGGGAAATAGGGTAAATTATACGCTAGTGGGGCTATTTTTCGTAGCTGTAGTAACGGCCATAGGCGGATTTATGTGGTGGATGGGAAGCTATGGGGAGTCAAAAGACGCTTATAGGTCTTATTATATCCTTACGACCGATCTTCCAAACGGGATCAAAAAAGACTCGCAAGTAAAATTTATAGGCGTTGATGCGGGAATAGTAAAAAATATCAAATTTGCAGATCCTAAAGAGGCGATGATAGAGGTTGAGTTGCTAGTACGAAAGGAACTGCCGATAAAAAAGGACAGCACCGCCATAGCGGAGAGTCAAGGGATTACGGGCATAAGCTACTTAAATATCCAAAGAGGCTCGCATCAAAGCGAAATTTTTAGCGAAAATGAAAAGGCCTATATCAAGCTTGAGGCAAGCCTGCTTGAAAAAATAGGCGGAAAAGCAAATGATTTAACTCAGCGTATTGAAGATACTCTTTCAAAAGTAAATAGAATTCTAAACGAAGAAAATATCGGTAAAGTAAGCTCTATCCTAAATTCGATCGATAGTATCACAAAAGAGATTGACGAGCAAAATATCGATATAAACGAAACTATAAAGCTTGCGAATGAAGCTATTTTAGACTTTAAGCGTCTTATAAAGGCTTCTAGCAAGACGGTTGAAGCGATAAATTTCATCCCCGATAAGATAGGTAGCGGGGTGGGGGAATTTAAAAATCTTCAAGTACTCATACAAGATAAGATAAAAAGCGGCGAATTTGATTTTAAAACAACCTTAAATTCACTCTCAAGCGAGGTTAGCGAAACGATGATAGAGTTTCAAAAAGCATTAAAAGAATTTAGACAAACCCTTTTTAGACTAGAAGACAGACCTTATGAATTTTTCTTCAAGGACCCAAAAGAAGATAAGGATAAAAGATGAGAAATTTTATATCTATACTGACACTTGCTTTTATGATAAGCGGCTGCTCCGTCATAGCAAAAAGCGCGCCCGAGATAAGATATTTCACCCTTGCAAAAGGGGATTTTAAAATTTGTAAAGAGCAGACGGATAAAAAGCAAATTTATATCGCTACGGTAAAGTCCCAAGCCGCATCTGAAAGTAGAGATATCCTCGTAAGCAGCAATGACGGAGCAATTTATCCTCTTAAAAGCGGCAAATGGATAAGTCTTCCAAGCGAGATGATTTATGAGAGAATTCTCAACACTATGCACGCCGGTTGCCTTTTGCAACCTAGTTTTGATAAGACGAATTTAAATTTGCAAATTACTCTAATAAGCCTTGAAGCCGGCATCAAAAATACTAAAATAACGCTTGCTTTTTCGCTTGTAAAAAATGGTCAAATTTTAAAAAGCGAGATAATTTCTGCAAGCAAGCCGATTAATTCAAATTTAGACAAAGATGTAGTAAACGGGCTAAATTTGGCTCTTGATGAGGCTGTAGATGAAATTTTAAAAAGGATTAAGGAAGTAAAATGATAAAAGCAATCGAAGGAATAATAACCAAAAAAGAGCCCGCGTACCTTCTGCTTAAAACCTCAAGCGGCGTTACATACGGTATAGTTATATCGCTTTTTTGCTCGGCAAAGCTTGAAAAAGGCGAAAAAGTAGAACTTAGCATAACTCAAATAATCAGAGAAGATGCGAATTTGCTTTACGGATTTTTAGATGTAAGCGAGCAAAGGATGTTTGAGATGCTTATCAAACTAAACGGCATAGGCGCAAGCACGGCTATGGCGGTGTGCTCGAGTTTAAATCCAAACGCTTTTACAAACGCTATCTTAAACGGCGACGCGGGCGCCCTTAAATCGGTTCCCGGTATAGGCGTAAAAACCGCAAGGCGTATCATAGCCGAGTTAAGCGATGCTAAACTCGTAAGCGATGATGCTATGCCAAGTCATCATCATGAGGCGATTTTAGCACTTGAGAGTCTTGGGTTTAAGCGAGATAAGATATCTAAGGTGCTCTCAACTTGCACGGCAACAAACGTAAGCGAGCTTATCAAAGAAGCTCTTAAAAAACTAGGATAAAGGATAGGTATGAAATTTGGAATTTTATTTGGAGCCAAAAGCTACGAACACGAGATCAGCATAGTAAGCGCAATAGCTTTAAAAAACGTGCTTAAAAGCGAACTTGTATTTGTATTTTGCGATAAATTTAGAGAATTTTATCTAATCGAAGCAAAAGATATGAAAGCAAATTTCTTTAGCTCGGGAAACTATAAAAAAAACAAAAAGTTGCTTCTTAAAAACGGCGGATTTTTTATAGGCGGGATGTTTGGCGAGAAAAAAATAGATGCCGATGTCTATATAAATTTAATCCACGGAATGGACGGCGAAGACGGCAAAATAGCCGCTTTGCTAGATTTTTTCGGTATCAGATATATCGGTCCTCGTCTTGAAGCAAGCGCAATGAGCTACAACAAAGAATTAACCAAGCTTCTAGCAGCAAAAGCGGGTGTAAAATCGCTAAAATACGACGTATTAAGAAGAGAGGATATGATAAATTTATCGCTTCCTACGATCTTAAAGCCTTGTAGGCTGGGCAGCTCCATCGGAGTAAGCGTGGTAAAAGATGAGAGCGAGCTTGAATACGCTTTAGACGTGGCATTTGAATTTGATAGTGAAATTTTAGCCGAACCCTTTATAGAAGGCGTAAAGGAGTATAACCTAGCAGGGTGCAAGATAGACGGCAAGATAAAATTCTCAATCATCGAAGAGCCAAAAAAGAAAGAATTCCTTGACTATGAGCAAAAGTATATGAGCTTTTCAAGCGAAAGTAGGGCAAAAGAGGCTGATATAAGCGAGGAGTTAAAAGCCAAACTCAAAGGTAGTTTTGAAAAAATTTATAACTGCGGGTTTGACGGCGCGCTTATAAGGTGTGATTTTTTTGTGATAGATAATGAAGTCTATCTAAACGAGATCAATCCAAACCCAGGAAGCCTTGCAAACTATCTGTTTGACGACTTTGAAGCAACGATAAATGCACTGGCTAAAAACCTTCCTAGAGAGCGGGAAATAAGGATAGATTATCAGTTTATCAACTCAATCACCTCCGCAAAAGGCAAACTATAAAACACAAATAAAATATCATCAGGCTGTTAAATCGCTAAATTTAGTAGCCTGATTTAGCCGATTTTAAAGGCTTATGTGTTATATTTTATGTAAAATTTTACATAAAAGAGCAAAAATGACTACATTTAGCAAAGATGAAATTTATACCGCAACCGAAGTCGTTAGAAATTTTAGCGCTGTACTTACTAAAGTAGGCTCGGCTCAGATAAAGAGAGCCGTTATCGTAAAAAATAATAAATTTGAAGCGGTCTTACTTAATATGGCGGAATATGAGCGATTATGCGAGGCCGTGGAGGTTTTACAAGCTATTTACTCATCAAGAAAAAAGGGTGAAAATGGCGAGTAAGGATATCAAATTCGGCGGTAAAATTTATACCATAAGCTATGAAATTTTAAATTTATCATCTGGACCCGCTATAGTATTTTTACACGGCTGGGGAGCGAATAAGGAGATAATGAAAAAGGCTTTCGGTAAATTTCTAAACGATTTTAAACACGTTTATATCGATATGCCG